>NZ_JAZIFY010000001.1:0-332500 GCF_036634195.1 Streptomyces sp. P9-A4 | reverse complement strand
CCTGGGACTTGCCCACTTCGAGGGCCGCACCTTCAACGGCTGGCACCACCACGTCACCCTCGTCTCCGTCGCGCACGCCTTCTGCACCCTCCAGCGGCTGGCCAGAGCCCCAAAAGACACGGCGCCGGCCTCAGCCTCTACCGGATCGTCCGCGAACTACAGACTCTCCTCGCCACCTGGAACGGCGCCTGCCCCACCTGTCACCGCGACATACCCACGGCGATACCAACCTGACCAAGCCCTACTAGGGCCGCCCTTCGGGCGACGACGGGAGTTCGACGACAGGCCCTAGGCCTCTTCGCCCGCGTCCCGCGCGTCCGCCTCCACCGCCACCGTGCGGGCCCAGCGGTAGTCCGCCTTGCCGCTGGGGGAGCGCTGGATGCGGTCGGTGAGGACCAGCTGGCGGGGGACCTTGTAGCCCGCCAGGCGCGGGCGGCAGTGGGTCTGGAGGGCTTCCAGGTCCAGCGCCGGGGCGTCCGCGCGGAGCTGGACGACCGCCGCGACGTGGTTGCCCCAGCGGGCGTCGGGGACTCCCGCGACGAGGGCGTCGTAGACGTCGGGGTGGGACTTCAGGGCCTGTTCCACCTCCTCCGGGTAGACCTTCTCGCCACCGGTGTTGATGCACTGGGAGCCGCGCCCGAGGACGGTGACGACCCCGGACTCGTCCACGGTCGCCATGTCCCCGAGGAGCACCCACCGCACCCCGTCCCGCTCGAAGAAGGTCTCGGCGGTCTTGGCGGGGTCGTTGTAGTAGCCGAGCGGTACGTGCCCGCGCTGGGCGAGGCGGCCGATCTCGCCCGGGGTGACGGGGGAGAGGGTCACCGGGTCGACGACCTGGGTGCGTTCGTTGACATGCAGCCGGAAGCCCTTGGCCGGGCCGGAGTCGTCGGTGGCACGGCCGTTGGAACCGGACTCGGTGGAGCCGAAGTTGTTGAGCAGCAGCACGTTCGGCATCAGCTCCTGGAGCTGGGCCCGTACGGTCTCGGACATGATCGCCCCGGACGAGGACAGGCTGAACAGGGCCGAGAGGTCCGTGTCCTTCTGCGGCCCGCGCAGCGCGTCCACCAGCGGGCGCAGCATCGCGTCCCCGACGAGGGAGATGCTGGAGACCTTCTCCTTCTCCAGGGTGCGCAGCACCTCCTCCGGCACGTACTTGCGGTGCAGGACGACCCGCTGGCCGTAGTCGAAGGCGATGAACGCGGTCAGGGTGGACGTGCCGTGCATCAGGGGAGGCGCGGGGAAGAAGGTGATCCCGGCGCCGCCGGCCGCGACCCGCTCGGCCAGCTCCTCGGGGCGCTTGACCGGCTCGCCCGAGGGGTCGCCCCCGAAGAGCCCCGCGAAGAACAGGTCCTCCTGGCGCCACAGGACGCCCTTGGGCATCCCGGTCGTGCCGCCGGTGTAGATGATGAAGAGGTCGTCGCCGGATCGCGGTCCGAAGCCGCGATCCGGCGATCCGGCGGCCTCCGCCTCGGTGAACGGCACGCAGTCGAGCGGTGCCGCGCCCTCGGGCGGGGTCCCCACCCGCACGAGGTGCCGCAGCTTCTCCGTCTGCGGCAGTGCCGCCGCGACCCGGTCGGTGAACTCGGCGTCGAAGACGAGCGCGGCCAGGTCGGCGTCCCGGTAGAGGTAGACCAACTCCTCCTCGACGTAGCGGTAGTTGACGTTCACCGGTACGAGCCGCGCCTTGAGGCAGGCGAGGACGGTCTGCAGGTACTCGACCCCGTTGTACAGGTGGAGCCCGAGGTGTTCGCCGGGCCGGAGGCCCGAGTCGACGAGGTGGTGGGCGATGCGGTTGGCCGCCTCGTCGAGTGCGGCGTAGGTGAGCCGGCGTTCCTCGCCCGTGCCCGGATGATCGACGTACACCAGCGCCTCGCGGTCGGGGACCACGTCGACGACCGATTCGAACAGGTCGGCAAGGTTGTACTCCACCGTTCCTCCAGATCCCGGCTGGTACCGACTCGTACGGGTGCGCACTGGCTCGGCGGTCATTAGAGCGCCGTCCGCCGACAGGGGGAAGGGGGTGCGCAGAAGAATCTGACTGAGTGTCAGAAAACTATTGAACTGGACTCCCCACTCCTGCAACCTGTTCCAGAACTGGAGACGGGAGACCCCCATGGGCGGCACCGAACACCTCAGCGTGCGGCGCGAAGGCGCCACGCTCGTCCTCACCTTGAACCGGCCCGAGGCCAAGAACGCCCTCTCGCTGCCGATGCTCGTCGGCCTCTACGACGGCTGGCTGGAGGCCGACGCGGACGACAGCGTCCGCTCCGTCGTCCTCACCGGCGCGGGAGGATCCTTCTGCGCCGGCATGGACCTCAAGGCCCTGGCCGGAAAGGGCATGGAGGGCGAGCGGTACCGGGACCGGCTCAAGGCCGACCCCGACCTGCACTGGAAGGCCATGCTGCGCCACCACCGCCCGCGCAAACCCGTCATCGCCGCCGTCGAGGGCTACTGCGTCGCCGGCGGTACGGAGATCCTCCAGGGCACCGACATCAGGGTCGCGGGCGCCTCCGCCACCTTCGGCCTCTTCGAGGTCCGGCGCGGGCTCTTCCCCATCGGCGGCTCCACCGTCCGGCTGCCCCGCCAGATCGCCCGCACCCACGCCCTCGAAATGCTCCTCACCGGCCGCCCGTACACCGCCGAGGAAGCCGCCCGCATCGGGCTCGTCGGCCGGGTCGTCCCCGACGGCACCGCCCTCGACGCGGCCCTCGACCTCGCCGAACGCGTCAACGCCTGCGGCCCGCTCGCCGTCGAGGCCGTCAAGGCCTCCGTCTACGAGACGGCCGAACTGACCGAGACGGAGGGGCTGGCCGCCGAACTGAAGCGGGGCTGGCCGATCTTCGACACGGCGGACGCGAAGGAGGGGGCGCGGGCGTTCGCGGAGAAGAGGCCGGCGGTGTACCGCCGGGAGTGACCTTTCCCCACCCCACCCCGCCCCTTCCCGTGACCGGGGGCAAGCCCCCAGACCCCCGGACGGCCTTCGGCCGTGCCCCCGAACGCCGGGCCGGCTGGAGATCCAGCCCCGCCGGCGTGTGAGACACGGGGCCTGGGGCGGAGCCCCGGTCCGGGAAGGGGCGGGGAGGGGAGAAGGCCCCGCGCAGCGGCCCCGCACCCACGCCCACACCAGCCCCCAAGGAGCCCGCCCATGACAGCCACCCCGGCGCCGGAGGCCCTCCGCGCCCCCCTGGTCGTAGAATTCCCCTTCACCCGCTCCCTCGGCCCCGTCCAGTCCGCCTTCCTCACCGGACTCCGCGAGCGCACCCTGCTCGGCGTCCGCACCGGGACCGGCGACGTGCTCGTCCCGCCCGTCGAGTACGACCCCGTCACCGCCGCCGAGCTGAGCGAGCTCGTCGAGGTCGCCGCCACCGGCACCGTCACCACCTGGGCCTGGAACCCGCAGCCCCGCGCCGGCCAGCCCCTCGACACCCCCTTCGCCTGGGTGCTCGTCCGTCTGGACGGCGCCGACACCGCCCTCCTGCACGCCCTGGACGCCCCCGGCCCCGAAGCCGTCCGCACCGGACTGCGGGTCCGCGTCCGCTGGGCCGCGGAACGCTCCGGCGCCATCACGGACATCGCCTGCTTCGAACCGTACGAGAGCGTGGCGGAGCACGAACCCGCCCCGCACGACGGCCGCTTCGACGAGCCCGTGACCGGCATCGTCGCCCCCGCCCGCCTCGACTACACCTACAGCCCCGGCCGCGCCCAGACCCGCTACCTCCAGGCGCTCGCCGAGCGCAGGACCGTCGGCGAACGCTGCCCCTCCTGCGCCAAGGTGTACGTGCCGCCCCGCGGCGCCTGCCCCACCTGCGGCGTCGCCACCACCGACCGGGTCGAGGTCGGCCCCAAGGGCACCGTCACCACCTTCTGCATCGTCAACATCAAGGCACGGAACGCCGAGATCGAGGTCCCGTACGTTTACGCCCACATCGCCCTGGACGGCGCCGGACTCGCCCTGCACGGCCGAATCGCGGGCATCCCGTACGACGAGGTCCGGATGGGCCTGCGGGTCGAACCGGTGTGGACCGAGGGCGGGCGGTACCCCGACCACTACCGGCCCACCGGCGAACCCGACGCCGACTACGACACCTTCAAGGAGCTGCTGTGAGGCCCGACCGAGAGGTGGCGATCGTCGCCTTCGCCCAGAGCGACCACCGACGGAACACCGACGACCTCTCCGAGGTCGAGATGGTCATGCCCGTCCTCCACGACGTCCTGCGGCAGACCGGACTCAAGGCCGCCGACATCGGCTTCACCTGCTCCGGCTCGTCCGACTACCTGGCCGGGCGCGCTTTCTCCTTCACGATGGCCCTCGACGGCGTCGGCGCCTGGCCGCCGATCTCCGAGTCCCACGTCGAGGCCGACGGCGCCTGGGCGCTGTACGAGGCCTGGGTGAAACTCCTCACTGGCGAGGCCGACACCGCCCTCGTCTACTCCTACGGCAAGTCCTCGCCCGGCTCCGTGCGCGACGTCCTCACCCGCCAGCTCGACCCCTACTACCTCGCCCCGCTCTGGCCCGACTCCGTGTCGCTCGCCGCCCTCCAGGCGCAGGCCCTCGTCGACGCCGGGGCCACCGACGAACCGGCCCTCGCCGCGATCGCCACCCGCAGCCGCGAGGACGCCGCCGCGAACCCGCACGCCCAGCTGCCCGGCGCCCGCCCCCAGGGCGAGTACGTCGTCCGGCCGCTGCGCACCGGCGACTGCCCGCCCGTCGGCGACGGCGCCGCCGCCGTGATCCTCGCCGCAGGCGACCGGGCCCGCGAACTCTGCGCCCGCCCCGCCTGGATCCGCGGCATGGACCACCGCATCGAGGCCCACTCCCTCGGCGTCCGCGACCTCACCGACTCGCCCTCCACCCGCCTCGCCGCCGAACGCGCCGGAGCCTTCGAGCGGCCCGTCGACACCGCCGAACTCCACGCGCCCTTCAGCTCCCAGGAAGTCGTCCTGCGCAAGGCCCTCGACCTCGACGGGAGCGTAAGGGTCAACCCGTCCGGCGGAGCGCTCGCCGCCAACCCCGTCATGGCCGCCGGCCTCATCCGGCTCGGCGAGGCCGCCGCCCGCATCCACCGCGGGGACTCCGACCGGGCCCTCGCCCACGCCACCTCGGGCCCCTGCCTCCAACAGAACCTCGTCGCCGTCCTGGAAGGGGAGCCCCGTGGCTAAGGCTGTGACATCCAAGGAGTGCGTCGCCGTCGTCGGCATCGGCCAGACCAAACACGTCGCCGCCCGCAGAGACGTCTCGATCGCCGGGCTCGTCCGCGAGGCCGCCCTCCGCGCGCTGGCGGACGCCGAGCTGACCTGGGCGGACATCGACGCCGTCGTCATCGGCAAGGCCCCCGACTTCTTCGAGGGCGTGATGATGCCGGAGCTGTACCTCGCCGACGCGCTCGGCGCGGTCGGCAAACCCATGATCCGGGTGCACACGGCCGGATCCGTCGGCGGCTCCACCGCCCTCGTCGCCGCCAACCTGGTCGCCGCGCGCGTCCACGGGACCGTTCTCACCCTCGCGTTCGAGAAGCAGTCCGAGTCCAACGCCATGTGGGGGCTCTCGCTGCCCGTGCCGTTCACGCAGCCGCTGCTCGCCGGCGCCGGGGGCTTCTTCGCGCCGCACGTCCGGGCCTATATGCACCGCACCGGCGCCCCCGACACGATCGGCTCCCTCGTCGCGTACAAGGACCGGCGCAACGCGCTCAAGAACCCGTACGCCCATCTCCACGAACACGACCTCACCCTGGAGAAGGTGCAGGCCTCCCCGATGCTCTGGGACCCGATCCGCTACTCGGAGACCTGCCCGTCCTCGGACGGCGCCTGCGCCATGGTCCTCACCGACCGCGCGGGCGCGGCCCGTTCACCCCGCCCGCCCGCCTGGGTGCACGGCGGGGCGATGCGCAGCGAACCCACCCTCTTCGCCGGCAAGGACTTCGTCTCGCCCCGCGCGGGCCGGGACTGCGCCGCCGACGTCTACCGGCAGGCCGGCATCACCGACCCCCGGCGGGAGATCGACGCGGTCGAGATGTACGTGCCGTTCTCCTGGTACGAACCCATGTGGCTGGAGAACCTGGGCTTCGCCGAGGAGGGCGAGGGCTGGAAGCTCACCGAGGCCGGGGTGACCGAACTCGACGGGGACCTGCCCGTGAACCCCTCCGGCGGGGTGCTCTCCACCAACCCCATCGGCGCCTCCGGAATGATCCGCTTCGCCGAAGCGGCCCTCCAGGTACGGGGGGAGGCGGGGGAGCACCAGGTGGACGGTGCCCGCCGGGCGCTCGGGCACGCCTACGGGGGTGGCGCGCAGTTCTTCTCCATGTGGCTCGTGGGGGACACGCCGCCGTCGGGTTGAGCCGGCCGCCGCCGGGGTACGGAGACGCGTGAAGGTAGCTGGACGTTTGGCCGCCACAGCTCACTCCATCGGGCGTACGCTGGGGTTTTCGCGGGGCCTCCCGCCGGGCGCCCTGATCCTGCGCCCGGCGTGCGCCCCCGGTGTGGGGGTGGAGTGTGGCACAGCACGACGGCCGGACGGCACGTCAGGGTTTCGGCCTCTTCGAGCGAGAGGCCGCCATCGGCGCGGCCGAGGAGGCCCTCGACCTCCTGACAGGCCTCGCCGACGATTCCCTGTGGCCCGACCGCTTCTCCGCACCCCGCGAGCGCCCCGGCCCCCGCCTCGTCGCGCTGCCCGGCCGCGGAAGGGCGGACGTCCCGCAGCCCGCCGACGGCCGGCCTCCCGTACGCCTCGCCAACGGGGGACATCTCGGCGTCGCCCGCGCCGACGGCAGCGTGTCCGGCGCGTTCGCCGCCGAGGACGGCGACCGTCCCCCGGCCGTCCCGCGCGGCGGCATCCTCGCCTACGCCGCTCCCGCCGGGCTCGGCAAGACCACACTGCTCGCCGAGATCCGTCGCCGCGCCGTCGGCCGGGGCTGCACCGTGCTCTCCGCACGCGGCGGCGACCAGGAACAGCGGGTCGCCTTCCACGTTGCCCGTCAGCTCCTCCAGCCCCAGCTGGCCCACGCCACCGACGCCGAACTCCGCGAACGGCTCGGCTCCTGGTACGACATCGTCGGCCCCGCCCTCGGCCTGCGCGCCTCCGCCGAGGGTTCGCCGCCCGACCCCCAGGGCCTGCGCGACGGACTCGACTGGGTCCTCACCCATCTCGCCGTACGCCGCGCACCGCTGGTCGTCGTCCTCGACGACGCCCACTGGACCGACCCCGAAACACTCGGCTGGCTCGCCGCGTTCGCCCCGCGCGCCGAGGAACTGCCCATGCTCCTCGTCGTCGCCTACCGGCCCGACGAACTCCCGGACGAAGGCGCCGAGTTCACCGGACACCGGTCCGGGCAACGCCCCCACGGGCTCGCACCGCTCACCTCCGAAGCCGTCGCCCGGCTCGTCCGCGACCGCGTCGGCACCCAGGCCGACGACACCTTCTGCCACGACTTCTGGACCGTCACCTCCGGCAACCCCTTCGAAGCGGTCGAACTCGCCGCGAAGGTCCGCGACCGGGGACTCGAACCCACCGCCGACGGCGCCCACGAACTCCGCGACCTCGCGGCCGCCCTCAAGGGCACCGGCCTCGTCGCCCGGCTCGAACGCCTCGGCTCACCCACCGTCCGGCTCGCCTGGGCCTGCGCCGTCCTCGGCACCGAGATCTCGCCCCAGCTCGCGGGCGCCGTCGCCGGTCTCGGCAGCGAGGCGGTCGCCGAGTGCGCCGCCCGACTCCGCGAGGCCCGCGTCCTCGCCGAGGCCGAAGGGCCGGACGAACCGCTCCAGTTCGTCCACCCCCTCATCGCCACCACCGTCTACCGCTCCATCCCGGCCGGCACCCGCGTCGCCCTGCACGGCCAGGCCGCCTGGTGCGTCGTCGACGCAGGCCTCGGACCCACCGCCGCGGCCCGCCACCTCCTGGAGACCCACCCCGAGGGCGATCCCTGGGTCGTGCACCAACTGCGCGCCGCCGCCGGCGAGAACCTCCGCGCCGGAGCCCCCGACGCAGCCCGCCGCTTCCTCGCCCGCGCCCTGCGCGAACCGCCCGCCGACGACGACCGGGCCGCCGTCCTCTTCGAACTCGGCTGCTCCTCGCTCCTCACCGAACCCGCCACCACCGTCAACCATCTGCGCGCCGCCCTGGAAGAGCCCGTCAGCGACCCCGCCCTGCGCCACGGGATCGTCTACCGCCTCTCCCAGGTCCTCGCCCACAGCGACCGGCTCGTGGAGGCCTCCGAACTCCTCGGCCACGAGGCCCGGCAGGCCCCCGACGCCCGCAGCAGGCTGCGGATGCAGGCCGAGAAGTTCATGTGGGACGCCCTGCGTGCCGACGAACCCGAATCGCCCGCCCGGTCCCGGCGCCTCGCGGCCCTCGCCGACCGGCTCACCGGCCGGGACGTGACCGAGCGGTACATCATCGGACTCCGCGCCTGGGACGCCACCCTGCGCGCCGAACCCGCCTCCGTCGCCCTCAAGCATGCCGAGCGCGCCCTCGAAGGCGGCCTGACCTGGGCCGATGAGAGCCGGGGCTTCGAGGTGCCGGTCCTCGTGGCTCTGCTCCACCTCTACGCCGACCGCCCCGGCCGCGCCGAGGAGCTCTTCGCCGCCGGAACCGCCGAGTTCGAGAAGCAGGGCTGGCGCGGGGCGCACCTCGCCTTCGCGTACACCCTCATCGGCTATATACGCTTCCGTCGCGGCCGCCTGATGGAGGCCGAGGACTTCGCCCGCTCCGGACTCCGCCTCGCCGAGCGCGTCGGAGCCCGCACCCCGGCCCTCTGGTACGCGACCGGCGTCATGATCGAGGTCCTCATCGCCCGCGGCCGGACCGACGAGGCCGAGCAGGTCGCCCGCGAGCACGACTTCGGCGAACCGTTCCCGGCCGCCGTCACCATCCCCGACTGCGAGACCGTCCACGCCGAACTGCTGCTTGCCACCGGCCGCACCAAGGAGGCCGCCGAGGAACTCGCCGCCGTCGGCAGGCGCCTCGACCCGCGCGGCAAGCGCAACCCCTCCTGCTGCCCCTGGCAGCTCCACCTCGCGCTCGCCGAGGCGGAGACCTCCCCGGCGAAGGCGGTGGCCATCGCCCACGAGGCCGTCGCCCGCGCCCGCCAGTACGGCGCGCCCTCCGCGATCGGCCAGGCGCTCCGGGTGACCGCCGAGGTCTCCGACCCCTCCGAGCGGGTGAAGCTCCTGGAGGAGTCCGTCAGCTGGCTCGACCAGTCACCCGCCGCGTACGAGCTGGCCCGCTCCCTCGTCGCCCTCGGTGTGGCACTGCGCCGCACCGAGCGCGCCGCGGAGGCCGCCGAGCACCTCTACCGGGGCCTCGAGGCCGCCCAGGACTGTGGCGCGGACGCCCTCGCCGAGGTCGCGCGGGCCGAGCTCGCGGCGGCCGGGCTGCGGCCCCGCGCCCTCCACCCGGCGGGCACGGACACGCTCACCGCCCGTGAGCGCGCCGCCGCCGATCTCACCGTCCGCGACCAGAACGCGGCAGCCGCCCTCGGCGTCGACGCGACCGCGGTCGGCCGGCTCCTCTCCGCCGTCTACCGCAAGCTGGGCACCGATCGCACGGGCCTCGCCCAGGCCCTGCGGAACACGGGACGGGACCCCGACGACCTCGCCGGACAGGACTGACCGGCCGGATCCGCCCGGCGCGTCGCACCGCGCGCCGGGCCACGTACCATGGCCGTATGTCCTTCCTCCGCCGCCGCAGCGCCGCCACACCCGCGGGCCCGGACTTCGACGTCCTGGCCATGGATCCGGGGGACTGGCCCGGCAACCTCGGCGCCGGTCTGCTGCCCGCGCCCGACGGCTCCTGCCAGGGCGTCTTCCTCCGCTACGACCTCTTCGGCGGACGCGGACCCGCGATGATCATCGGTAATCTCCCGGAGGGCTCCCCGGCGCGCGAGCTCGCGGACGGCCAGATCCCCTTCGAGGTGGCCCAGCTCCTCGCCGCCCTTGAGAACGACGAGCCGGTCGAGGTCCTCGACGCCGAGGACGTCCCCGTGATGCAGGGCGACAACCTCCTCATCGTCCGTCGCCTCAAGCTCTCCGAGAGCCGTATCTCCTGCGTCCAGTTCGATCGCAGCGACAACGTCCTCGTGACGATCGCCAGTTGGGACCGGCCGATCACCGACGACCTGTACGCGCTGCTCAAGCCGCTGCCCGCCGAGCTGTTCCAGCAGGGCTGAGGGAGGGGCGGGGGCCGATGAGCGCGCGCGTCGACAGCTGGATCTGGGCGGTCCGTCTCACCAAGACCCGCTCCCAGTCCGCCGCGGCCTGCCGCGCCGGGCACGTCAAGGTCAACGGCGAGCGGGCCAAGCCCGCCCAGCCGGTGAAGCCCGGCGACGAGGTCAGGCTCTTCCACGGCGGCCGGGAGCGGATCGTCGAGGTCAAGGAACTCCACACCAAGCGGGTCGGCCCGCCCGTGGCCGCCGAGGCCTATGTGGACAACAGCCCGCCCCCGCCGCCGCGCGAGCACGTCGCCGTCGCCGCCGTGCGCGACCGGGGCGCCGGCCGCCCCACCAAGCGTGACCGGCGCGAACTCGACGACCTGCGTGGCCGTCGCGCCTGACCCGTACGACCCGTCCCGGCGGGTACGAGGGCCGCTGCCGGGAACTCCCGGCGGCGGCCCTCCGCCGTGTCAGCGCGCCCCGGCGCCGAGCAGCCCGGACAGCCGCGCGGCCGAGGTGCCCAACCCCGTCGGACCGCGCCGCAGCAGCGCGGTCCCACTGCCCGCGTGGACGTCCTCGGCGCCGTAACGCCGCACGCTCCGGTGCCAGTTGAGGATTCCCGCGAGCCAGTCCTCCAGCTCCCGCAGATACGCCTCGAAGGCCGCCCGGCCCGCCCGGTCCAGCCCGAAGTCGGCGTAGAGCAGCGGCACTTCGTTCTTCTTCAGGTGCTCGTACTGGCGCAGCCGGCCCCGGATCAGGTCGTCGACCATCGACACCGCCGTCGGGTAGTCGCAGTCGAAGAACTTCTGCAGGACGAGCACGCCGTTGTGCACCTCGCCCTCGACCTCGATCTCCTTCTGGTACGAGAAGAGGTCGTTGAGGAGCGTCGCGTAGTCCATGACCGAGTGCTCAAGGGCCTGGACGGTGCCGGTGTGGTAGATCTCGGGCGGCAGCTCCTCGGTGTGGCGCAGCCGGCACAGCAGCATGGTCAGCTCCGAACCGAAGGTGGTCCGGCGCATCTCGATGTAGTCGACGGGGTCGGGCACCCGGTGCTGCGCCTGGTTGTGCAGTTCCCACAGCCAGCTGTCCAGCATGGCGTCGAGCGCCGTGCGCAGCTGGGCGCGGGCCTCGGGAGGCATGGGGCCGGCGGTGCGGTGCCAGAGGTCGGCGAGCGACCGCTCCATCGGGTTCACGGCGAGCGCCGCCCCGGCGGCCGTGTCCTCCAGCGGCATACAGGTCTTGAAGCGCTCGGTCTGCTCCTTGGCCCCCCGGAGGTCGCGCGAGCGCCCGAAGAAGAAGGGGTAGTAGTCGTCCCCGTACGTCCCCCAGGTCAGCCACTCGGCGTTGAGCTCCAGCTCCTCCGGCGTGGCGTCCGGGTCGAGCCCCGCCGAGCAGAGCGCGAGGTCGAAGCCCTCGGCCATCGGCCGGTCCCAGATGTGGTCCAGAAGGCCCCAGTGCTCGGCCCAGTCCAGGGAGCGCCGCCGCGCCTCATGGTGGTGGGGGCTGAGCGTCAGCGGGTACGGCAGGTCGAACTCCGGCAGCAGGGAGGGCCCGACGTGCCGGGGCGTGTGGGTGAGCGTCCGCAGCCGGGAGGCGGCGGGGCGGCCGAAGAGGGTGCGGATGTCGAGCGCGGAGGTGCCGATGACCCCGTCGAGCCGCGAGGGCCCGGCGACCATGCCCTCGTTCATGTACCGGCTGGAGCGCATGTGCCACTCGTGGCCGCCGGACTGCCAGTCCTGGAGCCCCTTGGCGTACGCCGCGACGGCCGCGACCTCGTCCGGCCCGAGGCCCTTCTCGACGGCGAGCGGCGGCACCTCGGTCAGGGCCGTGTTCTCGAACTGCTGGATCCGCGAGGTCAGCAGGTCGTTGACGGCATCGGCCGCCTCCTGCGTCGTACAGCCGAGGAAGCGTTCCAGGACCAGCACGCCGTTGCTGTTCTCGCCCTCGTCCTCCACCTCCCGCTGGTAGGAGAAGAGGTCGTTGCGCAGGTGCACGGCGTCCGAGAAGGCGTCCCTGAGGACCCTCAACGGGCGGGAGTGCGCGACCCGTTCGGGGACCTCCGCGCCCGCCGCGTACTCGACGAGCCCGGCCGACCAGGGCGCTCCGCCCACCTTGCGCCGCATCTCGATGTACTCGACGGGGTTCGCGACGCGCCCCTCGTTGATGTTGTCCAGCTCCCAGAGCGACTCGTTGAGCAGGTGCTCGGTCGCCTCCGCGAACCGCACCCGCCAGCCCTCCGACATCGAGGGAACGGTCCGCCGCCAGAGGTCGGCGAGCCCTGCCTCGACCGGGTTGGTGGGCTCGGGCATGCCCTCCGCCGGGTCCGCCGGCATGAACAGCGGCAGCCGGTCCAGATACGTCTTGCCGCCGGCCCGGTCCTGGGTGCGCTTGAAGACCTCGAGGAAGTGGTCGTCGAAGAAGAACACCCACGTGTACCAGTCCGTGACGAGGTCCAGGGCCTCCGCGTCGCAGTCCGGGTGGGTGTACGCGCACAGCAGGGCGTAGTCATGGGAATCGAGGTCCTCCTGCTCCCAGACCCCCGAGCCCTCCAGCATCCCCATCTCCCGCGCCCAGTCCCGGGTATGGGTGCGGGCGGTATCCACATGGGGATTGAGCCGCGCCGGATACGGAACATAGAAATCCGGCATAACGAAGGGCTGAGGCATGCGCTGAGGGGCCTTCCGGTGAGCAGAACGCAGGTTGTCCGGCCCACCTTTACCCGTCGCCCGTACGGCGCACGCGATCTCCTGAATAGTCATATGAACGCCGAAGGGGTGGTGCCGGACCCGATGTCCGGCACCACCCCGCGCCTTTCGGCCAGCTCCCCGTCAGGCCCGGGAAACCCGCACGTCAGCGGCCTTCACAAAGGCCACACGATGGCCGAACTGGATCTCGTAGTACTCCTCCTGGCCGCGCACCACCCGGTGCCCGCCGGTGTCGAACACCGGCGCGAAGAAGTACTCGCCCGGGGTCCGGTCTCCCACCACGTACCGCTGCCCGGCGAGCAGCCTGTACGGCAGCGGCGACACCGACTGCACCGGCACGCCCGCCGGGTACGCCGAGGCCTCCGGGTACGCCCGCCCGTACACCGGCACCTCCGCCAGACCCTCGCGGGGCGTCAGGACCAGCCCCCGCGCGTTCACCGCGGCCGGCTCCTTCGCGGGGTTGTGGAACCAGGCCTTCTGCCCGAGGTACCAGATCGCCGTCCAGTCGCCCCGGCGCTCCGCCACCGCGTAGCTCTGCCCGGTCGAGGCACGTGCCCCGGTGTCGTTGACCCCGGTGGTCGAGTCCTGCCCGCCGGGCCGCAGACCGATGTCCTTCACCAGGGGCGCGTCCGCGCCCGGCGCGGTGTGGAGGCGCACCGCACCGCTGCCGTGCGGCACGCACGCGGTGCCGGCCGTCGTGCAGCCCGTGTAGACCGGCTGGTGGCCGCTGTACTCCGGCCGGATCGTCACCACCCCGGCGTCCGGGCCCGCGCTGGGCGTGATCGGCCGGCCGAGCAGCCGGAAGTAGTGCGCCCAGTCCCAGTACGGACCCGGGTCCGTGTGCATGCCCTTGATCGAGGACGAGACCGTGCCCGGGACGTTGTCGTGGCCCAGGATGTGCTGCCGGTCCAGCGGGATGCCGTACCGGGCGGCGAGGTACCGCACCAGCCGCGCCGACGACCGGTACATCGCCTCCGTGTACCAGGAGTCCGGCGAGGTCAGGAAGCCCTCGTGCTCCAGCCCCACCGACTTGGCGTTCACGAACCAGTTGCCCGCGTGCCAGCCGACGTCCTTGAGCGACAGGTGCTGGGCGACGTGCCCGTCGGAGGAGCGCAGCGAGTACTGCCACGAGACGTACGTCGGGTCCTGCACCAGCTTCAGGGTGGTGCCCCAGTCGGCCTCGGTGTCATGGATGACGATGTAGTCGATCGACTGCGAGGCCGGGCGGTTCGCCTTGTCGTGGTTGCCGTAGTCGCCGTCGCCGAACTCCTCGTACGGCGCCGGGACCCACTCGCACGCGACCGTGGGCGGGCACTCCACCGGGCCGCCGGCCGGCCGGCGCAGCCCCAGGGCCGTCATCTGCTCGGTGGCGGGCGCGACCGACGGCGCGGCCGGCAGCGTCACCAGCTGCCCGCTGTCCGTGGTCCGGGACTCGCCGGTCCTGATCACGTCGAAGACGTCGTTCGCGTACGTGGCCGCCGTCGCCGAGTCGTCAGCGCCGGAGTACCGGGCCACCGCCCCGTACCAGTCGGCCGGGTCCGCGCTCGCCGGAAGCCCGGACTCCCGCTGAGCCGCCGCGAGCAGCGCCGCCCCGCCCTCGATGTTCGCCTCCGTGCCGGTGCGCAGCTCCTCGGCCGGAATGCCGGACAGCTCGGACGCCCGCTCCAGGGTCCGCAGCCGCGGGGGCAGCGACGCCGGGGCCGGCGAGGAGGCCGAGGCGGCCGGTACGGCCGGGTCGCCGGAGGCCGCCGGGCGCAGGGCGCGGGAGTCGTCGCCGCGCGCGTCCTCCTCGCCCTCCGAGTGGTGCGGGGCGGCCGAGGCCAGCGCCGTCACCGCGTCCGTCAGGTGCATCGGTCCGTAGCCGCCGGTCACGCTCGGCGCACCACCGTGGGTGTCCCAGCGGGACTGGAGGTAGGAGACGGCGAGCAGCACGCTCTCGGGTACGCCGTGGTGGGCGGCAGCGCGGGCGAACTGTCCCTGGAGGACACCCGCCTCGGGTACCTCGGCACCGGCCGGCGGGGCGGCGGAGAGCAGCGGGAGCAGCAGGGCGGCGGACGCGAGCACGCCCACCGCCCTCGGGACACGGGGAGACGGTGTACGTCTCGTGGTCGAGGGACGGAGCAAGGCAGCCTCCAGAGGCAGGGGGTGACACGGGGGCGTGCGGGACCGAACCCGTACAGGGGTATCGGCTCCCGAACGATCCGTCAATCACGCCTGCATCCATGGAAGTTCCCACGTCAGAGCGGGAATGGAGGCCATCCGGCGGAGTTTCGCGGAGATGGGTCCCGGGCCTGGGACGCGTCAGTGGAGTGGACCATTGGCTCCGCCGCCGCGGCGGCGGCTCGGCGGCGGACGCAGCGATGCGCCGCGTCCCGGTGTGTCGGCACCGGGCGCACGGCGCACCCACCCCCGTGTCGTCGGTCGGTTCCCGCGCCTCAGCGCGTCCCGACCGCCGCGCGCACGGCCCGCCGTGCCATGGCGCAGTCGTCGTGCAGCCGCCTCAGGAGCAGCCGCTGTTCCTCACCGGGCGCGAGCGCACCCGTCGGCACCGGCACGGAACCCGCCGGCGGAGCCTCCTTCATAGTGCGCTGCACCGCCGTCTCGTAGGTACGGATCTCCCGCGTCAGGACGATCATCAGGTTCACCAGGAAGGCGTCCCGGGAGGCGGGACCCGCCTGCTGGGCGAGCTGGCTGATCTGACGGCGGGCCGGCGGAGCGTCACCGAGCACCGCCCACAGCGTCGCCAGGTCGTAGCCGGGCAGGTACCAGCCCGCGTGCTCCCAGTCGACGAGGACCGGCCCGGCGGGGGAGAGGAGGATGTTGGAGAGCAGGGCGTCACCGTGACAGAACTGGCCCATGCCCTGACGGCCGCCCGCCTGCGCCAGACCGTGCAGCAGCTTCTGCAGATCGTCCCGGTCGCGGTCCGTGAACAGCCCGAGCTCGTGGAAGCGCGCGATCCGCGTCCCGTAGTCGAGCGGCGCGTCGAAGGTTCCGGCCGGCGGGCGCCAGGCGTTGAGGCGGGCGATGGCGCCGAGCGCGGCCCGCACATCGGCCCGGGGCGGCGCCTCGACGGGGTGGCGCGAGAGCGCCGCCGCCCGTCCGGGCATCCGCTCGATCACCAGCGTGCAGTTCTCCGGGTCCGCCGCGATCAGCCGCGGCGCCCGCACGGGCGGACGGTGGCGGACGAAGGAGCGGTAGGACGCTATCTCGTGCCGGAACCGCTCGACCCAGGCCGGGGAGTGGTCCAGTAAACACTTCGCGACCGCCGTGGTCCGCCCGGTCGTCCCGACGATGAGTACGGAACGCCCGCTGCGCCGCAGCACCTGCACCGGATTGAACTCCGGGCAGATCCGGTGGACCGAGGCGATCGCCATCTTCAGCTGCGCACCCTGAGGGCCGGACAGGTCGAGTCTCCCGCTGATCGGCTGGGTGCCCGTGCCGCCGGCCCAGCGCCGCGGCCGGACGGCCTGCGGGACGGGGGCGAGGTACGGACCGGCGCCGGCCGGGAGGATGCGGTGCTGCGGCCGGGGCGGGGCGGACACGGAGGACGATGCTGTGTACATGGAGGTGACAGATCCCTTCGTGTGCCGACGAGTTGCGTGCGTCGCCCCGCCCGCCCCCGGGTCCGCACCCTGGGGAATGAGGGCCGGTCGGCGGGGCGGGGTGGCGCGCTCCTACCTGACACCCGGGCGCGGGTGGCGGAACATCCAGCGCACCCTGGCGAACCCTGGCGAATTGTCGCCAGGCCTATGACAGAGGGCTACTGTCAACTCAGCCGAGAACCTGGGGGCTTAGACGTGACCGGACAAACCAACACCCGCCTTGCAGACCTGTTCGGCCTGGCCGGATGGTCCAAGGGCGAGCTCGCGAGACTCGTCAACCGGCAGGCGGCGGCCATCGGCCACCCCCAGCTGGCGACGGACACCTCGCGGGTGCGGCGGTGGATCGACCGGGGCGAGACCCCGCGCGATCCCGTGCCCAGGGTGCTGGCAGCACTGTTCACCGAGCGACTCGGCCGTGTCGTGACCATCGAGGACCTCGGGTTCGTACGACACGGGCGCAGCGGAAAGCAGCGGGACGTCAGGAAGACGGACAACCCTGACGGGCTGCCCTGGGCACCCGATCGTACGGCGGCGGTCCTCACCGAATTCACGGGAATGGACCTCATGCTCAACCGACGCGGCCTGGTGGGCGCGGGTGCCGCGCTTGCCGCCGGCTCCGTACTCAGCAACGCCATGCACGACTGGCTGCAGAACGACCCCGCACGCCAGTCCTCCCCCCAGCGGGCCACCGACCCCCTGCACGCCGACCCCGCCGGGTTCGACCGGTACGAGGCGGCCCCCATCGGGTCGCAGGAGATCGAGGCCCTGGAGCACTCGGTGGAGGTGTTCCGCGCCTGGGACGCCTCCCGGGGCGGCGGTCTCCAGCGCAAGGCCGTGGTGGGCCAGCTCAACGAGGTGGGCGGCATGCTCGCCTACCGCCATGCCGACCACCTCCAGCGGCGCCTGTGGGGCGTCGCCGCCAACCTGGCGGTCCTCGCGGGCTGGATGTCCCACGACGTGGGCCTCGAACCCACGGCGCAGAAGTACTTCGTGATCGCCGCCCACGCGGCCCGCGAGGGCGGCGACCGGCCCCGGGCCGGCGAGGCGCTCTCCAGAGCGGCCCGGCAGATGGTGCATCTGGGCCGTCCCGATGACGCCCTCGACCTCATGAAGCTCGCCAAGGACGGTTCGGGCGAGCGGGTGCTGCCCCGCACCCAGGCCATGTTCCACACGATCGAGGCCTGGGCGCAGGCCTCGATGGGCCGCGGGCAGGCGATGCGCCGCACCCTCGGCGAGGCCGAGGAGCTGTTCGTCTCCGACCGGCACGACGAGAAGACGCCGAGCTGGATGCAGAACTTCGACGAGGCGGACATGCACGGCATGCAGGCCCTCGCCTACCGCACCCTCGCGGATCACGACGCGACCGCCGCGGTGCCGGCCCAGCACCATGCCAAGCTGGCGCTGGAACTGCGACGCGGCGGCCACGACCGGTCGAAGCTCTTCGATCACATCTCGATGGCTTCGGCCTGCTTCATCGCCGACGACCCGGAGCAGGCCGACCGCTACGCCAGGCTGGCCCTGATCTCGATGGGCAAGACCTCGTCGCACCGCACCTGGGACCGGCTCCGGGAGATGTACCGGCTCACCGGGCAGTACGCCGGGTACACGACGATCGACGGCCTGCGCGAGGAGATGGAGGAGGTCCTGCCGATGTCCCCGGTCAACCGGCCGAGGACGGGCGAGGCCTGAGGGGCCGGGCTTGTTGAGTACGGGCGAGCCCGCCCTCAACCGATCCGTGCCACCCTCAACCGACCCGTACCACCATCACGCAGGCGTCGTCCTCGCGCTCTTCCTCGCCGAACTCCTCGACCACCGCGCGGACCCCGTCCTGCGCGTCCCGTGCGTCGGCGAGCCGGTGTCCGAGAGCGAGCAGACGCCGCGCGCCGGTGTCGTCGTCCGTTGCGCTGCCGCGGGTCAGGCCGTCGGTGTGCAGGACGAGGACGTCCCCGGGGAGCAGCCGGGTCTCGGCCTCGCCGTACACCGCGCCGGTCGTCGCCCCGAGCAGGACGCCTTCGGGGCGCCGGAGGACGTGCCCCGTCCCGTCGCGGAACAGCAGCGGGGCGGGGTGACCGGACTGCGACCACGTGAGGGTCTGGGCCACCGGGTCGTACCGGCAGCACATCGCGCTCCCGAGCGCGGGCTGCGCGGCGGTCTCCAGGAGCTGGTTCAGATGCCCCATGAGCGCGGCGGGGCGGATCCCGGCGACGGCCATGCCGCGCAGTGCGCCGAGGAGCATCGCCATCGACGAGGTCGCGGCGACCCCGTGGCCCGTCAGATCACCGACGGTGAGCAGTGCGTCCCCGTCGGGCAGTGCCAGGGCGTCGTACCAGTCGCCGCCGATCAGACCGGTGGTGGCGGCCGGGAGGTAGTGGGCGGCGACGTCCAGCGGGGCGGGGCCGTCGTGCGCGAACCGCAGCGAGCCGCGCCACGGCGGCAGTACGGCCTCCTGGAGCTCGACGGCGACCCGCCGCTCGGTCTGCTCGATGTGGCGGCTGAGCTCCAGGGTGTCCCGGCTCTCCCGGACCGCGCGCTGGCTGCGCCGGAGTGCGCTGACGTCGCGGAGGACGGCCCACATGGAGGCGGTGCAGCCGTCGGCGTCGAGGACGGGCTCGCCCGTCATGTGGACGGTGCGGACCGTTCCGTCGGTCCGGATGATCCGGAACTCGCCGTCGATCGGCTTCCCGTCGATCAGGCAGTCCGTCACCATGCCCTGCAGCACCGGCTGGTCGTCGACGAACACCATCGTCGGCATCTCGTCCAGCGACATCGCGCCGCTCTCGCGCGCGCGTCCGAAGATCTGGAACAGCTCTTCGGACCAGCTGACCTCGTCCGTGAGCAGGTTCCACTCGGCGCTGCCGACGCGGGAGAGCAGCGAACCGGTGCGGGCCGGGGCGGGTTCGCCGTACGCGGCACCGGGGTCGGCCACGTGCGGGATGGCCGGATCGGTGTCGGTGACGGGCTCGATGTCGGCGTCGGGGGCGAGTTCCTCCGGCACGCCGGCCCGGAGCTGGCCCAAGTGGGCGCCGAGGTCGTCGAGCTGGTGAACCGCGAGGTCACAGAGGGCACGCTGCCAGCGTCGGCGGGGATCGTCCTCGTTCGCCACGGCGTCCTGGCGGACGGCGACCAGCTCGCCGCGGAGGCGGCGGGTCTGCGAGATGAGCGCGTCGACGGCGCCCGGCTCCGGCTGGTGGGCGGGGCGGTCCGCGAACAGAGGGGACGGCATGTCGTACTCCGATACAGGCGCGGCACGGCCAGGCCAAGGGGGAAAGGGAGGCCCGCATACGACTGTTGCACAGGCCGAGACAGCCTGTAAGTGCTTTGGCAACACTCGATCCGGTGGTGCTTCTGACATATGCCAAAGGCCCGGCGATTATCGGCCAGGCCACGACGGGTTACGGTGCGGGGGTGGTGAACGACGACGGAATCGGCACATTGGGCACCCGCACGGGGGTCCCGGGAGCGACGGGAGCGAGCGGGACAACGGACCTGGTGGGGGCGGCGGTTACAGCGGTTTCGGCAGCGACGGAGGTGACGGCGGTGACAGGGGTCATGGGTGTGACGGATGAGGTACGTGGAGCGTCGCCGGCGCCCGCCGCCCCCGTCGGCACCGCCCTGCTGCTCGCCGCCGCGCCCGCCGGGCGGGGGCGCGTCATGGACGCCGCGTCCGTGCTCCCGGCCCTCGCCGCCGTGCCGCCCGGTGCCCTCACCGGCACCGCCACCGCGACGGTCGTCGAACTCGCCGACCCCCTCGACCCGCAGACCGTGCTCACCCGGCTCCGCGCCGCCGCCGCGAGCCCCGGCCCCCTGCTCGTCTGCCTCGCCGGGCAGCTCCATCTCGACCGCCGGCAGCGGCTGCCCCACCTCGCGCTCGCCCGCACCACCACCGCGACCCTCCGCTACACCGCGCTGCCCTGGCACTGGCTCGTCGGCGAGCTGAGCGTACGGCCCCCCGGCACCACGACCGTCGTCGCGGACCTCGCGGCCGACCCCGATGCGTGGGAACGCCTCGCCGCCGCACCGGACCTCCTGCACCTCGGACCGGGTCCGACCCTCTACGGGAGGGTGACGGCGCCCCCGCGCCGAGGGGGGACGACCACGCCCGACTACCTCCGCTCCTGGGCGGAACTGTGGCGCTCGGGGGTCCGGCTCCCGTACGCCACGCTCCACGCGGAGTCCGCCGCCCTGACCGCCTCCCTGACACCGGACCAGACGCTCCTGGGCCCGGCCGCCGTTCCCGCTCCCGGGCCGGTCGTGGAACAGGACCCGCACCCCGCGATCCTGGCCGCCGCCATGGCCGGCCGCCACGGCGAGGCCGCGTCGGTGGCCGCTGCCTGGGAACGCGAGGCCCTGCGCCACCACGGGCCCCGCTCCGTGGAGGCCGTCCACTGGACGGAGGTGCGCGCCGACCTCGCGCGCCTCGCGGGGGAACCCGCCCGCAGCTGCGAACTGTGGCTGGTCGCCGCCGAGGCCCGGCTCGGCCTGGGCCAGCGGACGGACGACCCGGACGTCGAAGGGGCCGTGGACCGGGCGCACCACCAGTGGGAGCAGACCGACGACCCGGAGCGCGCCCGAGCCCTCGGCCCCGCGCTCGTCGCCCTGCGCCGACGGGTCCCGGGCCGCCAGCCGGGAGCCCTGGCGGCGCTCACCCGCCGCATGACCTGAGGCGCGCGGTGTCATCGCCGTACGGGACACCGGGGGAGCGGCGCACACGGTGACGGACTGGCGGGCGGTCGAGGCGGCGCTGACCCGCGGCTCTCTATGATCGCCTCAATACGAGGCCGTGACGGGGGAGTTGTCGATGATCGTGGGACACGTACGGACACCGGGGGTGCTGGGGGCGCTCGCCCTCCTGGGCGCGGTCCTGGTCGGGTGCACCTCGGGAGGCGGCGCGGACGGCACGACGGGCGGCACCCCGGGCAGTACCTCGGGCAGCGCTTCGAGCGGTGCGGAACCGGTGCTGACGGAAGCGCTGGCACGGCAGGTCTTCGAGAAGTACGTCCGGGAGAACGCCGCGGCCGACGCCAAGGGGGATCTCGAGGCGACGGCCCGTATCGAGGGTGGCCGGCTTCTTGAGGAGAGCCGCGCCGAGGCCCGGCTGCGCGTGGCGAAGGGGGACAAGGACACGCCGGTCCGCTATGTGAGGCCGGTGTTCCTGGTCCCGGCGGCGGGGTCGGGGACAGGAGCCGGGGCTGGGGAGTCCGCTCCGCAGGGCTTCGCCGTGCTGAGCAAGAGACAGGGGCAGGAGTCGGACCGGTCCTCCGTCCTGCACTACTTCGTGCGTGGAGGCGACGGCGAGGGGTGGCGGGCCGTGGTGGCCACCTGGGTGGTGACCGAGCCTCCGGCGGGCACGCCTGGCACATCGGCACCGGCGCCCGATCCGTCGCCGGAGAAGGGCGTCCTCGCGCTGCGGCCGAAGGTTCTGCCGTCCCCGGCCCGTGGGGCGTCGGGGCGGGCCGAACTGTCACCGACCGGGGCGGCGGACGCCGCCGTGTGCGGGAAGTACGCGGAGTTCCTGAGCTTCACCGTGCCCGGGGGGAAGTCCGACAGCCCGTACTTCGTACGGGGCGAGTTCACCAGCAAGCTGGTCGACTTCTTCAACGGCTGGCACGAGAAGCAGCTCGTACGGGACTTCACCTACCGGCCGGTGGGGCAGGCGCTGCCGGTGTTCCGGCTGGACAACGGCGGTTCGCTGGTCACCTGCACCCTCGAAGGGACCTTCCACGACCGGGGCCGCACCCCGGCGGACTGGATCTCGACGAACGAGGGCAGCGACACCGAAGTCCTGCTGGGCCGGGCCGGCCGGAAGTGGAGCACCATCGAGGAGGTGTGGAGCGTGACGGCGGTGGTGGAGGTGCCGAAGGGCGGAGGGCCCTCCACGGTCCTCTCCTCGAACGCCTACAAGGCGACGAAGATGTCCGTGAAGGGCGTCGAACTGAAGTGACCGTGCGGACCCGGCGCGCCTCGACGCGGCCGGATCGCCCGGATCCGGCACCGGCCGCCCGTAGGGCCGGTGAGGGCGTCCTCATCTGGAACAGACAGCCCTCCCGTGTCGAGCGAGTGATCGTTACGCTCCACGCCCGGACAGTCACCGTCGATGACGCGCCAGGTTCCGGATGATCATTCACTCCACCGTGTCCCATGGCCGCATACGCGGTCCTCGACTGCGGCCCGGTCGGCTCCTTCAGAGCACGGCGAGGCGGTCCACCAGCAGTTCCACCCTCTGCCCGGTGTCCTCGGGCGGCAGCCGTCCCGCCCGGGTCAGGGTGGCGATCCCGTGCAGGGAAGCCCAGAACACCTCGGTGAACACTCCTGGGTGGACGCCGTCCCCGGCGACCTCGCCGAGGCACTCCAGCAGGGCGGCGAAGGCGTCCTTGAGAGGTGCCGGGGTGTCCTCCCGTGCGTACGCCAGGCCGCCGTCGAGCTGGAACAGGGCGTCGTAGACCGCCGGGTTGCGCTCGGCGAAGTCGAGGTAGCCGCGGGCGAGGGCGGCGACCCGGGCGCGCGGACCGTCCGCGCCGGCGGTCGCTTCCCGCAGGGCCACGGCCATCTCGGTGGCGCCCTGGAGGGCGACGGCGCCGATGATCTCGCGCTTGCCGCGGAAGTGGCTGTAGAGGACGGGCTGGCTGTATTCGATGCGCTCGGCGAGCCGGCGGGTGGTGACCGCGTCCCAGCCCTGCTGCTCGGCGAGTTCGCGGGCCGTCGCCACGATGAGGCGCTCGCGGTCCGCCCTTTCACGCTGCTTGCGTTCTTGTACCGACATGATTCGATCCTAGCACCGCTAGACAAGCGAGCGGCAGTAGTACTAGCGTTGCCACATCACCTAGCGCTGCTAGATCCAGAGGGGTCATCATGCTCAACGCACTCGAGGTCGTCACCACCGTGGTCTTCGGGGTGATGGTGGGGGTGGAGTTCGCCGTCGCCTTCGTCATGAACCCGATCCTCAACGCCCTGCCCGAGGACAGTCGCCAGCTCGGCCACGCCCACGGGGGCCGGATGCTCGGCGCCGCGATGCCGGTCTGGTACATCGGCTCGCTCGCCCTCGTCGCGGTCTGGGCCGTCGCCGGATGGCACCACGACGGCATCGGCCTGGTCGTCATCGCCGGCGCGCTGCTGATCCTCGCCGTGGTCATGTCGATCCTGCTGCTCGTTCCGATCAACAACCGGAACAGGACGTGGACCCCCGAGAACCGGCCCGAGGACTGGAAGGAGCAGGTGAACCGGTGGGTCCGCTTCCACTACGTCCGCGTCGCCGTCCTCGTCGCCGCCTTCGCCCTGCTGGTCGCCGCCCTCGTCTGAGCCCGGGGGCCGATACGGGCCCGGCGGCGCGCGCCCCGGGCCCGTAACCCTCGGCACCCCGCCGGGCTGAGATGATCGGACCATGCCCGCCTCCTCGACCCCGGCCCCCGGCACGGCCTCGCCGCCCGTCCCCTCCCCGCCGCTTCCCTTCACCACCGAGCGGCTGCTGCTGCGGCCCGTGCGTGCGGGCGACGTTCCCGCCGTCACCCGGCTGTGGACGGATCCAGAGGTCAGGCGGCATCTGGGTGGGCCGGTCACCGAGCACGTCGTGCGGATCCGGCAGTGGCGCGTGGTGGGCGCGCCGGGCGTGCACGCGGTCGTGCGGGCGGCCGACGGTGTGCTGCTCGGGCTGGTGACGGTGGAGCCCGGGGCGCGGGACGGGGAGACGGAGATCTCGTACCAGTTCCTGCCCGAGCACTGGGGCAGGGGCTACGCACGGGAGGCCGTCGCGGCCGTCCTCGACATCACGCTCAGCGAGACCCCCAGTGTGGTCGCGCTGACCCAGCAGGCGAACCACCCCTCCCGGCGCCTCCTGGAGGATGTCGGGATGACGCATGTCTCGTCCTTCGTCGAGTACGAGGCCCACCAGGTCCTCTACCGGCGCCGAAGCTGACCCGGCCGACCCGCGTCGCCCCGAACGTCCTCGGGGCCCGACCTGTGCCAAGGAGCTCTGACCCATGTCCTTCCTGGTGATCGGCGAGTGCGTCGCCGACATCGTGCCGGCCCCGCCGGGCTCCGGCGCCGCCGACCGGGTCCACCCGGGCGGCAGCCCCGCCAACGTCGCCTACGGCCTCGCCCGCCTCGGCCGGGACGTCACCCTGCTCACCCAGCTCGCCGACGACCCCCACGGACGGCTGATCGCGGACCACCTCACGGGCGCGGGCGTACGGGTGGAGGTCGGTGGCACAGCCGCCCGCACCCCGTCGGCGGTCGTCGGCCTCGACGCGCACGGCCGGGCCGCGTACACCTTCGACATCGCCTGGACCCTGTCGGCCGGAGCGGCGGCGGCGCCCGCGCCGGCCCATGTGCACATCGGCTCGATCGCCGCCGTCATCGCCCCCGGCGCGGACACCGTCCTCGCGGAGGCCGAGCGGCTACGGGACCGGGCCACGGTCAGCTACGACCCCAACGTACGGCCCGAACTGATGGGGGAGCAGGTGGCGGCCGTCGCCCGCGTCGAGCGCTGCGTCGCCCTCGCCGACCTCGTCAAGGCGAGCGACGAGGACCTGGCCTGGCTGTACCCGGGCGAGGACCCGCAGGAGGTCGCCGCCCGCTGGCTGGCCCTCGGTCCGGCCGTCGTCCTGGTCACCCGGGGCGCGGCCGGCTCCTTCGCCCTCACCCGGCACCACACGGTCGCCGCGGAGGCGCCCCCGGTCACCGTCGTCGACACCGTCGGGGCGGGCGACTCGTTCATGTCCGCCGTCCTGGACACCCTCGCCGGACGGGGGCGGGAGGCCCTCGGCGGCCTCGGCGCCGAGTACCTCGCGGAACTGCTGCGGAGAGCGGGCGCGGCGGCGGCCGTCACCGTCTCGCGGTCGGGCGCCCTCCCGCCCGACCGGTCCGAACTGGAAGCGGCCGGGCGGGAGTTCCCGGTCAGGTCCGGGCGTGCGTGGTGATGTAGGAGGCGAACTGCTCGACCATCTCCGGCGTCACCGTCGGCCGGCACTCGGCGATGGCCTCCAGGTAGTCCACCGTGCTCGCCCCGGGGGCCGGGCCGTCACCGGCGCGCCCACCGACGGAGAGAAGGTCCCGCTCCATCCCGGCGACCTCGGCCCACAGGTCGCCCGGGAGCAGCCGGCCGCCCAGGTCGTCGAGGAGTCCGGCGGCCGGCCCGTGCAGCGGCTCCACCTTCTCGAAGTACGTGACGGCCGGCTGCCGGGTGTACCCGGCGTTGAGGAGGCCCTCGCCGACGAGTTTCTCCTCCGGCAGGACGTACGCGATCCTCCCGGCGCGGGCGGCCACGAGCCGCCGCTCCAGCTCCACCAGGAGGGCGCTGGCGAGACCGCAGCCGCGCCACGCCGAGGAGACCGCGATCCGCATCACCCAGGCCCGCTCGCCGGAGACACAGGCGAGCGCGGCCCCGATCGGCGCGCCCTGGTGGACGCGACGACGGCGGGCTGGCGGCTGGTGAGGGCGCCGATGCACTCGGCGAGCGAGAACACGGACTCCTGGCCCAGCTCGGCCGTGGTGTCGATCAGACGGACGACGGCCGCGAGATCGCTCTCACGGTAGTCGTGGATGTGCCAGTTCACCGGTGGTGCCGCCCCTCGTTGGTGCCGTTGCGGCGAGGCTGGGCGGGGTCCCGGAGGCCGGTCGTGCGCCATCCTGCACAGGGCGGCGCGGGCGAACGCGCCGTACCGGCTCTATGCGGTCCGATGCGGTCGCGGCATGCGAAAGGCCCCCGGAAGGAGTTCCTTCCGGGGGCCTGCGTGACGACGGGACCGTCAGTAGGCCGGGGCCAGCTTCGGGTTCGGGCCGTGGGCGTTCTCGTGCTGGTCGCCCTCGGTGGCGAGGAAGACGATCAGGATGATGGCGCCGACCAGCGGGATCAGGTCGATGAGGATCCACCAGCCCGAGCGGCCGGTGTCGTGCAGGCGGCGGACCGTCACGCCCAGGCTCGGCAGGAGGATGGCCAGGAAGTAGACCACGTACAGCAGCGGGTAGGTGCTGATCGCCATGTCGACGATCATGATGATGATCGCCGCGATCGCGTTGAAGAGGAAGAACATCCAGAATTCCTGGCGGCGCGCGCGGCCGTTGAACACGGCGTACTTCTTGAGAACGTCGAGGTACCAGTTCACTTTGTCCCCCCAAGGACTGGGTATGCGAGCGGGAGCCTGTCCCTGTGGAGCAAGCTTTACGCAGAACTTAGGTGGCTGAAACCACATGGGTCAATTCGTTACCGGGTAGTGGCCGTTCCGGCGCTGGGGAACGCGAACGGCGGCGCCTCCGGTGAGGGAGGTGCCGCCGTTCGGGAAGGGGATCAGTACGTCACGTCCTTCTCTTGGTCATCAGCAGTCCGCCGGCCGTGAGGGAGAACAGGCAGACGCATGCGCCGGTGATCACATTGCTGAGGATCGTGCCCGTGTCGGGGTTCCGCGAGACCACCCACGGGGCGACGATCAGCCAAGCGCCCAGCAGCAGTACGACGAAGTTCAGGTCCTGCGACCGCTCCGGTGCCATCGACATGCACAGGCCGAGGGCCGCGAGGGCGATGCCGACGACCAGGTTGGTGATGGCGAGTTCGGGGCGGGCGGCGGAGAAGTGAACCGTCCACGCGGAGATCGCGGCGTAGATGCCGGCGAGGATCACGAGTTCCTCGACCGCCGCGACACCTCGGGTCTGGAGCATACGGGCATATCGGTCCCGCATTTCCGGCGCATCGGGGTGTCCCGCGATATCACCAGGACGGTGAGAGACGTCGGCCATGCGACTCGCCTCCTTCTGGCGTCATGCATGTCTGACCGCGCTTGCGGCGAATGGGGCCGCTGCTTCATTGTGCGCTTATCTGGTCTTTATGTGTAGATCTGCCCGATAAGGGAACCGCACAGAATTTGAGCTGCGCATATGCAGAGAACCACCAAAGGAAGATCCCGTTCAACAAAAATTCAATTCAAACGCGAGCCAGTCGTCGCATCGGTGTGCCGGGCGTCCCTGTGCCGGGTGCCCGGCGCGTCTCCGGCGTAGCCTGGAAGTGGACTCGGGGTCCGAATCTCCACCGCCAGGAGCGGATGATGGCCGGCATCGTACGAAGAAGCTTCGACGCAGCGGACGAGACCCGCCCCTTCGAGGACGGTAAGGGCAGGGTCGACCTGCTCACCAGCGGACGCGGCCCGGTCGGCCGTGCCGTGTTCGAACCTGGCTGGAAGTGGTCCCAGCACGTCAAGCCCATCGCGGGCACCGACAGCTGCCAGGCCTCCCACGTCGGATACGTCGTCAGCGGCCGGATGAAGGTCGTCATGGACGACGGCGAGTCGGCCGAGTTCGGCGCCGGCGACTATATGGAGGTCACCCCCGGACACGACGCCTGGGTAGTGGGCGACGAGACCTGCGTGGCCGTCGACTGGACGGGCTTCGGCGACTACGCCAAACCCCAGGGCTCCTGACGCTCCGCACGTCCCATCGGCTCGACCAGGGAACGCCCGTGCCAGGAGCGGGCGTTCAGCCGTAGGCGTCGGTGACGCAGTCGGCCGCGCACCGCCAGTGCTCGAACCGGCGCCGCAGCGCCGCCGCCGCGTGCGGCCGCTCCACCTCGGCGTACCCGTACCGCTCCCGCGTCATCCGCACCACGGCCTCGACGGTCACGATCGCCGGCTCGCCCTCGCCGGCGGACCTGCGGGCCACCGAGATCACCTGGTCGGCCGCCCGCTGCAGGTTGCGGGCGTACTCCCGCTGTGCCATGGTCCGCGCCCGAGAGGCGGCGAACGGCCGCGCCGCGCGGCCCTTCCAGATCACCCCGGCCGTCATGAGTCCCACACCGGACAGCCCGATGAACGCCCCCATCAGGATCCCGCCCCACCCCATCACCGGCCGCCTTCCCCTGGACCCACCGTTCCGAACAGCCCCCCGATTCTAGGGCGGACCGCCCGCCCCGACCGGGCTCGCGGCGGTTTCGACACGACACCTCCTAGGGCCTGTCGTCAAACTCCCGCCTGCCCCACGACGCCTGGCACGCGCTCTCGCCGCACCGGGCGAAAGCCCGAGTACGTCCAGTACGAGGGCTTCCGCCCGGCACGCCGAGAGCACGCACCAGACGCCGCGGGGCCGCCCTTCGGGCGACGACGGGAATTTGACGACAGGCCCTAGAACCGTCCCCTCCGGGGCCGTGACCAGGCGGGCGCCCAGATCCCGGGATCCGGGCGCGTGAGGTCCGGTGCCTCGGGGGAGGCGCCGAGGCGGTCGCGGAGGGCGAGCAGTGCGGGATGGGGATTGTCCACGGCCCAGAGCAGCGAGTGCGGGTAGACCGGGGTCGGGCCGTGCACGCCGACGCGGCGCAGGCCGTGGCCCTCGGGCCAGACCAGCCGCGTCCACTCCCCGACGAAGGTCGCCAGGCCGGGGGACGTCGCCACTTTGTCGAACAGCGGCTCGGTGCCGAAGTCCGGCCCCGTCACCTCGATGCTGAGCCCGAACGCGGCGGCGAGGTCGGCGTAGTAGGCGGCCCACTCCGTTCCGCCGACCACCCCCGGAACCCAGATCCGGTGCCCCACCAGCTCCGCCGGGGTCACCCCGCCCGCCTCCGCGAGCGCGTGCTCAGGACCCGTCAGGAGCTGCATCGGCTCGTCCAGGACCGGAAGCGCCCCGATCCCCTCGGGGAGCCGCCGGCCCGGCATGGTGACCGCACGGAACGACGCGTCGACCGTGCCCGCCCGGAGCGCCGCGACGGCCGCGTCGGAGTCGAAGAGGGTCACCACGTCCAGTTCCACCTCCGGGTGCGCCCGGTGGAAGTCGCGCAGCAGCGCCGCCGGTGCCAGCCGGCGCCCGATCACGTCCACCCGCAGCGCGCGCCGCCCCGGACGCACGGAGGCGAGTGCCCGCGCCTCGGCGTCGAGCAGGGCGCGCGCGTGCGGCAGGAACGCCCGCCCGTCGACCGTCACCTCCGCGCCCCGGCCGGTACGGGTGAACAGGCGTACCCCCAACTCCTTCTCCAGCGCCGCGACCCGCTTCGAGACGGCCTGCTGGGTGACGGACAGGTCGTCGGCGGCCCGCCGGAACCGGCCCGAGTCGACGACGGCGAGAAAGGTGCGTACGGCTTCGAGATCCACGGCGCGCAGCGTAGGCCGACAACCGCCGGTTGTGGTGCGCGCGACACCCGGTTGTTTGATCCGGACGCCCCCCGCTCGCTTGGATGGCGGCGGTCCCGGCGCGGTCGGCGCGGCCGGCCGGCGAGAGGCGTACGGGTATGCGGCGAGGGGTGTCCCTGGGGCGGGACTACGGGTGGCTGTGGGCCGCCTACGCGGGAAGCACCATGGGCACCTGGGTCGCCTTCAACGCCTTCCCCCTGCTCGCGATCACCGTCCTCCACGAAGGCACCGCAGCGGTGGCCGCCCTCGCCGCGGTCGGCGCGGCCGTCGGCGCCGCCGTCGCCGTACCGCTCGGCCCCTGGGTGGAGTTCCGCCGCAAGCGGCCCGTCATGATCGCGATGGACCTGGTGCGCTGCGCCGCCCTGCTGAGCGTCGCCGTCGCCTACGCGTTCGGCTGGCTCGGCTTCGCCCAGCTCCTGGTGGTCTCCGTCCTCGTCGCCGCGGCCGACATCACCTTCGGCGCCGCCTCCGGAGCCTCCCTCAAGGCGCTCGTCCGCCCCGAGGACCTGCTCGTCGCCCAGGCCCGCTTCGAATCGACGACCTGGACCGCGACCGTGATCGGGCCACCGCTCGGCGGCGCGCTCTTCGCGGTGCTCGGCCCGGTGGCGACGGTGGTGGCCGACGCCCTGAGCTATCTGCTCTCGGCGGCCGGCATCCGCGCGATCGGGACGCGGGAGGAACAGCCCGAGGGCGGGACGGGGGCCCGGCTGAGCGCGGGCGACCTCCTCGAAGGGTGGCGGGGGATCCTCGCCCACCCCGTGCTGCGCCCCCTCTTCCTCAACACCCTCGTGGTCAACGGCCTGATCATGGCCACGGCCCCGCTCCTCGCCGTCCTCATGCTCGGTCCGCTCGGCTTCAGCCCCTGGCAGTACGGGCTCGCCTTCGCGGTGCCGTGCGCCGCCGGGCTCATCGGCTCCCGGCTCGCCCGGCCGCTCGTCGTGCGCTTCGGGCAGCGCAGGGTCCTGCTGGTCTCGGGAGCGCTGCGGGCCTGCTGGCCCGTGGGCCTCGTCTTCATCCACCCCGGCGTGACGGGGCTGCTGCTCGTGATCGGCATCGAGTTCGCGCTGATCGGCTGCGCGGCCGTGTTCACCCCGGTGCTCGCCGCCCACCGCCTGGAAGTGACGGCCACCGGCCGTGTGGCCCGCACCCTGACCGCCTGGTCGGTGAGCACGAAGACCTCCATCGCGGCCATGACCGCGCTGGGCGGAGCCCTCGCCACCGTCACCGGCCCCCGGGCGGCCCTCGGCGTGGCGGGCGTCCTGCTGCTCGCGACCCCGCTGCTCCTGCCCTGGGCGGCAGGGCGCACACCATCGGGGATTGACACGTGTAAGTCGTCGGTGACAGGCTGATTGTCCGGCCCTGTGCCCCGCGCAGAAGGAGCAGCACCCCATGAGCACCACCGTCACCACCACCCGCGGGCCCGTCCGCGGCGAGCGCCGCGCCGACGGCAGCCACCGGTTCCTGGGCATTCCCTACGCACAGCCGCCCGTGGGTGACCTGCGCTTCGCCGCCCCCGTACCGCCCGAGCCGTGGTCGGAGCCGCTCGACGCCACCGCGTACGGGCCGACGGCGCAGCGCCGCCCCTTCTCCGAGGTCACCACCATCCCCGAGCCGTCCATCCCGGGCGCCGGAGTCCTCAACCTCAACGTCTTCACCCCCGCCACCGACCCGGCGGCAGCCCTGCCCGTCCTCGTCTGGATCCACGGCGGCGGCTACGTCGCCGGCTCGGCCGCCAGCCCGTGGTACGACGGCGCCGCCTTCAACCGGGACGGCGTCATCCTCGTCTCCCTCGGCTACCGGCTCGGCATCGAGGGCTTCCTGCACCTGGAGGACGCCCCCGACAACCGGGGCGTACGGGACTGGATCGCCGCCCTGGAGTGGGTGCGGGACAACATCGCGGCCTTCGGCGGCGACCCCGCCAAGGTGACCATCGCCGGGCAGTCGGCCGGCGGCGGCGCCGTACAGACGCTGCTCGCCGTCCCCAGCGCCCGGGGCCTGTTCCGCGGCGCCCTCTCCGTCTCGGGCGCCATCCCGCGCCCCGACGGCCCCGAGATCGCCCGCGCGGCCTCCCGGCTCCTCACCTCCCGCACCGGCCTCCCGGCCACCGCCGCCGCCCTCCGGGACCTGAGCGACGACCGGATCCTGGACATCCAGGACCTCATGGCGCAGCCGGGCCCGGACCGCGGCGAACTCCCGCCCATGCTGTGCCTCGCGCCCTTCGCCGACGGCGAGCTGATCCCGGTCCCCGCGCAGGAGGCGCTGACGACGGGGGAGGCGGGCGCGGACGTGCCGCTGATGCTCGGTTTCACCGAGCAGGAGTTCACGATGTTCCCCGCGCCCGGACCGGACGGCCCGCCGCTGCCCGTCCTGCTCGGCGGTCTCGGACTCGACCCCGCCAGGACCGACGCCCTCATCGAGGCGTACGCGGAGGCCGGCCCGGAGCAGGTCTTCGGCCAGGCGCTCACCGACTCCATGTTCCGCGCGCCGACCCTCGCCATCGCGGACGCCCGTGCCGCGCGCGAACGGCCCACCTGGCTGTACGAGTTCACCTGGCGCTCGCCGGTCGTCGGCCTCTCCTTCCACTGCCTCGACCTGCCCTTCGCCTTCGACGTCCTCGACGCCGACGGCGTCGCGAACGTCGCCGGCGAGGCGCCGCCGCGCGAGCTGGCCGACGCCCTGCACCGGGCCTGGGTCGCCTTCGTCACGCACCAGGACCCGGGCGCCGACTGGCCCCGCTACACGACGAAGGACCGCGCCACGAAGATCTGGGACACCGAGCCCGGCGTCGCCCTGGACGCACTGAGCCAGGTACGCGCCCTCTGGCTCGACTGAGCCGGGTACGCGTCCTCCGGCTCGACCGAGCCCGGGGACCGTCCCGATGGCGGCCGCGGGGGAGCGGCCGTCGGGGAGGGGGGCGGGGCAGGGCGGGGTGGGGCGGGGAAAGACGGCCGGTGTCTCGACGACACGGGACCGGCGGTCCCGAACCCGCGGGCCCGTGCCCCGGCCTCCTCGGACGGGCGGCCCGGGAGCGCCCGTCCGTGCCCCGCCGGGATGAACCCCCGATGGGGACGCATCCGGCGGGGCACGCCCGTGGCCGGGGCCTGTGGGGACAGGCGCTTGTGCTGCGGCGGCGGGGCGGTCGGTGTGACGAGCCCGTGGGACCGTCGGCCTGACCGGCCTGACCGGCCTGACCGGCCTGTGGGTCTCTGGGTCTGTAGGTGTGGCGAGCCGGCGGGTCCGTCCGCCTGACGCGGCCCGCAGATTCCGTCGGCCGACCGGCCTCGGGCCGTGGGTCTGATGAGCCCGCGCCCGTCCCGCCTTCCCCTTCCGCCCGATAGCATCGCGCAGCCCCGGTACCGCACCCGTCACGGAACGGAACGCCCGATGCTGAAGGACTTCGCCGAGCTCTCCACGCCCCTTGTCGCGGACGCCTGTGTGCGACTCGGGGAACCCCTGCGGGCCGCGCCCGTCGGCATCATGCCCGTCGTCGACGGCAAGCGCGTCGCCGGCCGGGCGCTTCCCGTGCGGCACCACGGGAGCGTCGACGTCTTCCTGGAGGCGTTCACCCACGCCGAGCCCGGCGACGTCCTCGTCATCGACAACGCCGGCCGCCGCGACGAGGCCTGCATCGGCGACCTCGCGGTCCTGGAGGCCCGGGCGGCGGGCGTGGCCGGAGTCGTCGTCTGGGGCCTGCACCGCGACACCCCTGACCTTGTGGAGATCGGGCTGCCCGTCTTCTCGTACGGCCGCCACGCGCCCGGCCCCGTCCGGCTCGACCCCCGGGACCCGGACGCGCTGCGCACCGCGCGCTTCGGCGGGCACGAGGTGACCGGCGCCGACATCGTGTTCGCGGACGACGACGGCGTGCTCTTCGTGCCCGCGGGCCGCGCGGCCGACGTCCTGGACGCCGCCCGCGCTCTCTTCCGTACGGAACGCGAGCAGGCCCGCCGCATCAGGGCGGGGGAGTCCCTGCGCGCCCAGACCCGGTTCGACGCCTATCTGGCGGGCCGCGCCGAGGACCCCTCGTACACCTTCCGCCACCATCTGCGCCGGATCGGCGGCGCGATCGAGGAGTGAGCCCGGGGCGCCGCGCACCGGCACCGGCCGGGTTCAGCCCTCGAAGCCGACCGTGCCGTCCGGCAGGATCGCCTCCACGCGCGCGCCGTGCTCCACGGTCCGGCTCACCGTGCAGAACTTCTCGTGCGTGAGCCGCACTCCGCGGGCGAACACCTCGGCCGCCTTGGGGTTGTTGTCCGGGAGCTCGAACTCGTAGCTGACCCGGATCCGCCCCACCCGGCCGTCGTCCTCGGGACCCGAGACCGACTCGACGACGATCTTCAGGTCGTCGTGGTCCACGGCCCGCGCGGTCCGGTCCACGACGAGCCCGCCGCAGCCGCCCATCGCCGCGAGCAGCAACTCGACGGGGGTGAAGGAGGGCTGTGCGTCCGCGTCGTCGGCGGCGGCCATCCGGACCTCCGCGCCCCGGTCGTTGCGGGCGGTCCAGTTCCGGTACCCGGTGCGGACGGTCTCGATGCGGTAGTCGGCCATGGAGTCGGTCTCCTTCGTTCTGGAATGCGTCCCCGTACGGTACGGTCGCCCGCCCACGCAACCCCACCGTCCCCGCCCGGCCAAGCGGACGCGCCGACCACCGCCGACCGGTGGGGGTCGTCAGCGCACCGGCGCGACGGCCCCGTCGGGGCGCGTATCCGGGTGCGTCCCGGGGCCGGATCCGCCCGTGTGCGCCCGTACCACCGCGCCCCACGCCTCCGACACCGCGCCCCAGACCGCGTGCAGTCCGGGCTCCGCCTCCCGTACGGTCCTCACCGCCGCCTCCGGGTCGCCGCCCACCGCGCGGAGGCGCGCGCCGTCCTCCGCGGCCCATTCCGCGACCGCGTCCGCGCCGACCTCCGGATGGAACTGCACCGCCCACCCCGCGTCCCCGACCCGGAACGCCTGGTACGGGCAGTCGTCGCCCGTCAGGAGGGGTACGGAGCCCGGCGGCAGCCGATCGACCTCGTCCCAGTGCCACTGCGCGGCGAGCGCGCCGTCCGGCACGCCCCCGAGGACCGGGTCCTGCGCGGCGGCCGGCAGCCTCCGCAGCGGGACGGCGCCCACCTCGGGGCCCCCGGAGCGGGTCGTGACCGAGCCGCCCAGGGCGTGGGCGACGATCTGCCCGCCCAGGCATATCCCGAGCAGCGGCGTCCCCCCGGCCACCGCCTCGCGAACGAGCGTACGGACCGAAGGAAGCCACGGGGCGGCCTCGTCGTCCTCGCAGTTGACGGAGCCGCCGAGCACGAGCAGCCCCGCGTGGCCCCGCAGGTCGGCCGGCAGCGCCTCGCCCCGCCAGGCACGCACCACGTCGAGCCGCAGGCCCGCGCCCGTGAGTCGCTCACCGACGAGACCGGGCCCGGCCTCCTCCTCGTGCTGCACCACCAGAACGTCGATTCGCCTGTCCGCAGCCGCGCGGCTTCCGGTCGTCACGGTCGTCCCGCCTCCCACTCCTGTCCCGGGGACACCTCGTCGTGCCCGCCGCCCCGAGGATCGCCGAAGGGGCACCCGCCGGGGAACCCTTGGGAGGACGCGGAGTGATCACAGCTGAGTACCCGGGTCCGTACGGCTGAGTACGTCGACCGATACGGGGGCCGGCCCGGTGCTGCTGGACTGTCACCATGACCTCCGACGCCCGGCGCAACCGCCCGCTCCAGCACGTCACCGCCGCGGGCACCGCCCTCGCGGTGGCCGTCGGCCCGCTGGTGCTCGGGGCCCTGCTCGTCCGGTCGGCGGGCGGCGACCCGATGGCCTCCGTCAACGCCCTGATCGCGGGCGGCGGCCAGCGCGCCCGGATCTCCCGCGCCCAACTCCGCACGGGCGCCCGGCTGCGGACGGCCGGCGCACGCCGGGGCCAGGGCGCCCGGCTGAGGCCCGCCGCCCGGCTGAGGCCCGCCGCCCGGCTGAGGCCGGTCGCCAGGCTGAGGCCCGTCGCGAGGCTGCGCCGGCGGTCCCAGCCGCACCCGGTCGCTCAGCCGCACCCCGCCGCCCAACCGCACCCCGGCATCCCGCGCCGCCCCCGGCCCCGCCCCCTCCCCGGTCTCCGCCTCCGGCGATCGTCCGGGACCGGGGTGGCGTCCGGGACCGGGGCAGCGTCCGGGATCAGGGCAACTTCCGGCACCCACGTGCGGTCCGGACCCCCGGCGTACAGCCCGTCCACCGGGAGGCGTTCGCTGGTCGCCCCGGTGCCGCGCTGGATGCTGACCGTCACAGAGCCCTTGCGGCGCTCGGTGAAGGCCCGCCCGTAGCGGGGGCGCCCGCCGCCCGCGAAGCCGGGGCCCGGGGACCCGTACTCAGTCGCACGGCCTGCGTGCCATGAGAAAGGCCTGCGGGGTCTTCTCCTCGGGGTGCGGTGCGCGCACCAGCCGGGCCGATTCGGCGAGGCCCGCGTCGGCGAGGAGTCCCGCCACCCGGTCCGGGGACCAGCGGTACACGTCGAGCGCGACCTCGTGGCCGTAGGCCCGCTCCAGGCGCACCCGCTCGTTCCCCACCTTGAAGGCGACCAGGACGAGGCCGCCGGGTGCGAGCACCCGCCGGAACTCGGCGAAGGAGGCCACGAGTTCGGACTCCGGCATGTGCACCGTCGAGTACCAGGAGAGCACCCCGCCGAGCGTGGCGTCCGGCAGGTCGAGCGCGGTCATCGACCCCACCTCGAAGCGCGGCCCGGGATACGTCTGCCGGGCGACCTCGATCATCCCCGGCGAAAGGTCCACGCCGAACACGTCCGCGCCGAGTTCCCGCAGGTGGGAGGTGACCCGGCCGGTGCCGCAGCCGAGATCTCCCACCGTACGGGGGCCTCCTGCGGTCTCCACCTCCGCCACGAAGCCGGCCAGCATCGCCCGGTCGAGCGGGGTCTCGTCCAACTGGCCGCCCAGCAGCCGCTGGTAGGCGACGGCGACGGTGTCGTACGAGTGGCGGGTGGCGGTGATGTGCGCGGCTTCGGTCATGGCGGCACCCTACGGCGATGGCCGTGCGCCAAGGCGGCGGCCGGACCCCACCGCCTGGCCGAACCCTGCGGCGCGGGCCTCACTCCGCAGTGTCGGCCGGAGCCGCAACGCTTGACCTAGCCCTGACAATCACCCAGGCCGAACGGCCCCGCGAGGTCACCCGCATGAGCGATGATCAGCGCATCCGATGAGGCCCCGGCGCGCAGCCCCGGGCCATGACGAAGGGCACCGAATGGCGAGGCGGCACCCCGTGCGGGACGAGCACCCCACGAGCGGCAGGGGGGACGCGGGCGCGTCGCACCGCGCGTCCACGGACGGCACCGGCACTGCCGACGGCGTGGAGAGCGGCGGCGCCCCCGGCATCGGCCGGCGCCGCTTCCTCGGGTACGTCCTCGCCGCTCCCACCCTCACCGTCGCCGCGCAGCTCGGCGCCGAGGCCCTCGCCCCCCGGGAGGCCGCTGCGGCGACCCCGGCGCTCATCCCCTCGCTGCCGGGCCCGGCCGAACTCCTCGACCTCAACGAGCTGCTCACCCTCGCCGCCCTGCCCACCAGCAACCTGATCACCATCCGTCTCGACGCCGACGGCACCGCCCACTTCGCGTTGCCGCGCGCCGAGGTCGGCCAGGGCGTGACCACCTCCAGCGCGATGATCGTCGCGGAGGAACTCGACCTGCCCCTCGACAAGGTGAAGGTCACCCTCGCCGACGCCCGGCCCGAGCTGCTCTTCAACCAGCTCACCGGCGGCTCCAACACCACGTACTCCACGTACACCCCCATCCGGGTCGCCGCCGCCGTCGCCCGCGGACGGCTCCTCCAGGCCGCCTCCCTCGTCCTCGGGGAGGCCGTCGGGACGCTCACCACCAAGGCGGGCGCGGTCGTCTCGTCGGCCGGGGCGCTGCTCGGCTACGGCGAACTCGCCGCGGAGGCCGCCGCCCTCACCGACACGGCGGTGCACGTGGAACTGAAGGACCGCGCCGACTTCCGTGTCATCGGCACCGGGCAGCGCCGGGTGGACGCCCTCGAAGCGGTCACCGGCCGCAAGAAGTTCGCCATGGACCTCCAGGTCCCGGACGCCCTGCCGACCATGGTCTGCCGCCCGCCGACCATCAACGGCACCGTCCGCTCCGTCGCCAACCTGACGGAGGTCCGGGCGCTGCCCGGCATCACCGACGTGGTGACCGTCTCCACCGGCGTCGCCGTGCGCGGCCGTACCTTCGGCCAGTGCGTCGACGCCGTACGCGCCCTCCGGGTCGACTGGGGGCCGGGCACCGCCGAGGGCGCCTCCGACGCCACCGTCCTGGAGAAGCTCCGGCGCGCCGAACTCCCCCTGGTGGTCCCGCCGCTGCCCCTCCTCACCAAGGCGGTCGACGCCCGCTTCACCTTCCACTTCGCCAGCAACGCGGCCCTGGAGACCAACTGCGCCGTCGCGGACATCCGGGCGGACTCCGCGGAGATCTGGGCCTCGCTCAAGGCGCCGATCGTCGCCCAGGAGGAGATCGCCCTGAAGCTCGGCCTGCCGGTCCCGGCCGTGCGCGTGCACGTCACCGAGGGCGGCGGCTCCTTCGGCCGCAAGCTCTTCCACGACGCGGCCCACGAGGCCGCCGAGATCTCCCGGGCCATGGGCAAGCCCGTGAAGCTCATGTGGCACCGCACCGACGACTTCCGCCAGGGCCGTACGCACCCGATGTCCACCTCCCGGGTCCGTGCCACGTACTCGCTCGGCGAGGTCCTGACGTACGAGCAGCGGCACACCTCCGTGGCCACCGACTTCGGGCACGGCATCGGCGAGGTCCTCACGGCGGAGGCGGCCCGGCTGCCCGTCGCCGACCTCACCTTCTCCGAGACGATGTTCCAGCTCACCCAGATCAGCCCCTACCACCTCGGGGTCACCACGCAGCTGCTAGCCGAGACGGACAAGGGCTTCAACACCGGGTCCATGCGCAATATCTACTCGCCCAACGTCCGCTGCGCGCAGGAACTCGTCATCGACGAACTGGCCGGGCGGACGGGGCAGGACCGGTACGCGATGCGGCGCCGGCTCCTCAAGGACGCGCGGGCCCGCGCCGTCCTCGACAAGGTCGCCGAGGTGGGGGAGTGGGGCCGGAGCATGCCGGCCGGCACCGGGCAGGGCATCGCGGTCCACACCGAGTACCACTCCGCCGTCGCGATCCTGGCCGAGATCGACTGCCGCCCGGGGACCACCGGGCGGAAGATCCCCGGCGCGTACACCGGCCCGCGCGTGACCAAGGTGGTCTGCGCCGTCGACGTCGGCCTCGCCGTCAACCCGCGCGGCCTGGAGGCCCAGATGATGGGCGGCATCGCCGACGGCATCGCGATCACGCTGACGTCCGGACTCCACCTGAAGGACGGGCACTTCCTCGAAGGCAGCTGGGACCAGTACTTCTACACCCGGCAGTGGAACACCCCGCCCGAGCTGGAGATCATCGTCATGCCCCCGACCGGCGACAAGCCGGGCGGCGCGGGCGAACTCGCGGTGGCCGGTGCCATGGCCGCCGTGGCCTGCGCGTACGGCCGGGCCACCGGGACGATGCCGACGGTCTTCCCCGTCAACCACGCCGAGCCGCTCGCCTTCACCCCCCTGCCGACGGTCCCGCCCGTCCCCGCCTCGCCCACCGACGGCCGCGACCGCGCGCTGTAGAGACCTGGAGTCCCCGTGCCGCAGCACACCTTCATCCTGAACGGCAAGGCCGTCACCGCCGACGTCGAGGGCGACGTCAGGCTGCTCTGGGTCCTCCGGGACGTCCTCGGCGTCACCGGACCCAAGTACGGCTGCGGGGTCGGCGTCTGCCGGGCCTGCACCAGCCACCTCAACGGCAAGGCGATCACCCCCTGCGCCGTCCCCGTCGAACAGCTCGCCCCGACCGACGAGATCACCACCATCGAGGGCCTCCCGGACACCGTCGGGCGCGAGCTGCACCCGATGCAGGAGGCCTGGCTCGACCTCGACGTCGCCCAGTGCGGCTACTGCCAGCCGGGCCAGATCATGACCGCGGTGGCCGAGGTCCGCCGGGCCCGGGAGGCCGGCCGGGAGATCACCGAAGCCGACCTCGACACCATCCGCAACATCTGCCGCTGCGGCACCTACGACCGCATCCGCCAGGCGGTGCTGGAGGGCGCACGCCGTATGACCTGACCGGAGGCCTCAGGCCGGTGAGGTCAGCTTCTCCCGTACCGTGTCCAGGTACTCCGCCACCGCGTCCCGGTTGCGGGTGAGGCAGCGGATCCGTTCGGTCATCCGGTCCCGCTCGTCCTCCAGAGTGGCCAGCATCTCCGGTGTGGCGTCCGGGAAGTGGATGATCCTGGGCTTGTTCAGACAGGGCAGGATCTGCTTGATGATCCGGGTCGGCAGGCCCGCGTCCAGCAGGCCCTTGATCTGCATCACCCGGTCCACGTTCGAACCGTCGTAGACCCGGTAGCCGTTCGGCTGCCGGTCCGCGACGATGAGACCCTGCTCCTCGTAGTAGCGCAGCAGTCGGCGTGGTGTTCCGGTGCGCTCCGACAGTTCCCCGATCCGCATGGGACGCCCCCTCCCGGGACTCGCTTGACCTTCACATCGATGTGAGGGTTCGAGCATAGGGCCATGGCCAACAACACGACGACGTCGGCCCGTTCCGACGTCACCTCCGCCTCCCCTGCCTCCGCCTCCCCGGCCCCCGGCACCCCGCGGTCCTCCGGCACCCCGCGGTCCTCCGGCACCCCGCAGTCCTCCGGCACCCCGCAGTCCTCCGGACGGCTTCCGCTCGCCGCCCTGCTCGCCCTCGCCACCGCCGTCTTCGTCACCAGCCTCACCGAGACCCTGCCCGCCGGCGTACTGCCCGCCCTGAGCGCCGACCTCGGCGTCGGCGAGGCCGCCGCAGGCCAGGCCGTCACCGTCTACGCCCTCGGCACCGCCCTCACCGCCGTCCCGCTGGCCGCCCGTACCGCCGGCTGGCGCCGCAAGCGGCTGCTGCTCGCCTCGGTCGCCGGATTCGCCGCCGCCAACACCGTCACGGCCGTCTCCGGCTCGTACGCCCTCACCATGGGCGCCCGTTTCCTCGCCGGCGTCGCCGCGGGCGTCGCCTGGGCCCTGCTCGCCGGCTACGCCCGCCGCATCGCCCCGCCGCACCTCCAGGGCCGGGCCGTCGCCGTCGCCATGACCGGCATCCCGCTCGCGCTCTCGCTCGGCGTCCCGGCCGGCACCTTCCTCGCCGAGGCGGTGGGCTGGCGCGTCGCGTTCACCGCCATGACCGTGATCGCCGTCGGGCTGCTCGGCTGGATCACCCTCGCCGTCCCCGACCTGCCCGGGGAGGCACGCGGCGGGCGCGCCCCCGTCGCCCGGACCCTCAAGGTGCCCGGCGTCCTCCCCGTCCTGACCGTCACCTTCACCCTCGTCCTGGCCCACACCGTGCTCTACACCTACGTCGCCGCCTATCTGGCCCACCTCGGCCTGGCCGGATCCACCGGCCTCGTCCTGCTGGTCTTCGGCGCCGCCTCGCTCGCCGGGATCTGGTTCACCGGCCGGCACATCGACACCCGGCTCCGGGTCCTGACGCTCGCCGGGACGATTCTCGTCGCCGTGGGCGCCGCCGCGCTCGCCGTACCGGCGGCAAGTACCGCACTCGTCCTGACCGCCGCCGCGCTCTGGGGCTTCGGCTGGGGCGGCGCGCCCACCCTGCTCCAGACGGCCGTCGCCGACGCGGGCGGCGACCATGCCGACACCGCCCAGACGATGCTGGTCAGCCTCTGGAACGCGGCGATGGCGGCCGGCGGCATCGCCGGCGGCCTCCTGCTCGGCGGCCTCGGCGCCGGCGCCCTGCCCTGGAGCGTGCTCGTCCTGCTCGTGCCGGTCGTCGCGCTCGTGGCGGGGGCCCGCGCCCACGGCTTCCCCGCCCGCCGGTGAGCCCCGGACGGTGTCCGAAGCGCACGAAGGCCCCCACCGCGCCGAGGCGGTGGGGGCCTTCCGCCGTCCGTGGGCCGGGGCCGGGACGGGGGTGACACGGTGCCGGTCAGGCCGTCGGCGGCACCCGGGGCGGGCGCCCCGTGCCCCGCGTCAGCACGTACCCGCCGATGCCCGCGAGCGCCGCGAGCACGCCGCCCGCGGCGGTCCACAGCCAGCGGTCCGACCACCAGCCGGAGGACCAGCCGTCCTCCGGGGCCGCTGCCTCGACGGCCGTCTTCCGGCCTGCGTCGGTCTCGGCCTCCGCCAGTTCGGCGGTGGTCGCCCCGGGCACCAGCGGGGCGGCGAGGGAACCGTCCGTGGCGTAGGCGCCGCCCTTGTCGAGGGTGTTCACCCCGATCCTCGCGGTGAACGGCTGCCCGAGGTCGTCGTCCGGCAGCGCGCTCACGGTCAGCCGTACGTAGTAGCTGCCGGGCAGCGGGTCGTTCGCCCAGGCGTCGGCCGAGGCACGCACCGGCCGCAGCACACAGGCGAGTTCCACGGTGGTGGCGTCCTTGGCGGCGGTACGCGACTGGGTCCCGTACATGCACGGCTGGCGCCGCCGGAGCCCGTCGTACACGTCGACCCGCCAGGTCGCGGACCCGTGCCGCAGGGCCGCGTCAGGCAGTGTCACGGTCGCGTTGACCGTCGGCCGCTGCCCGGTGTCCGCGGGGAACACCCAGTACAGGTAGTCACCCGTGGCCGCCTGCGCCGTGGCCTGCTGGCCCGGGAGGAAGCGCGCGGCGGTACGGAAGGTGGTGCCGGCCTCGGTCGGCCCGGCCTTCGAACCAATGTCCGCGCTCGGGTCCGCCGTGGCGGAGGGGGAGTCGGCCAGGGCCGCCGGAGCGGCGAGGCCGAGCAGTGCCGCGCCCGCGAGCGCGGCCGTGGCGAGGGTGCGTACGGTACGCATCAGTGGGTCCTCCAGACCGCGAGGCGCCAGCGGGACAGCCAGCCCCAGATCAGACCGGCGAGGAAGCCGGCGACGATCAGTGCGCCGAGCAGCCACCAGCCGCGGCCGAGACCGAACGACGCGACGTCCGACGCGGCCGAGGGCCCGTCGACGACGTCCACCGTCAGCTCGATCGGCATGCCCGGCGTCGTCTTGACCGACGCGGGCGCCGAGAACGAGTTGCTGACCTGGAGACAGACCGTCTCCGCCGCCGGCTTGGCGTCCCCGGGCCCGTCGTCGAGGTCCGGCTTCGGATAGCGCAGGCCTGTCGAGATCACGTCGGTGCGCCCGTCACCGGCCTCGGAGCCGCGGACGATCTCCCGCCCGTGCAGGGTGACCGCGCGCAGCAGCACCCCGTAGTCGTTGTTGACGGCACGGTCCGCCGAGACGCTGACGGAGGCACGCAGTTCCTGACCGGGCAGCAGGTCCACCCGGTACCAGCGGTGCTGGCCGAAGGACTCGCGGTCGGTGTACAGACCGGGCTTGAGCTGCGGCGCGTCGACGCACCGCGCCGCACCGTCGGTGGCCACCGGGGTGACGACCGGGTCGGCGGCACGGTCGACGAGCTGACGCACCCGGCGGGACAGGTCCTCGGTGCGGTGGACCGAGGTGTACGTGCCTCCGGTCGCCTCCGCGATGCAGGTGAGCTGCGCCCGGGTCTTGGCGTCCGGCACCAGGCCCAGGGTGTCGATGACGAGGTGGATGCCCTTCGCCGCGATCTCCCGTGCCACCTGGCAGGGGTCGAGCGGGGCGCAGGTGTCCTCGCCGTCCGTGATGAGCACGATCCGGCGGGTGGCGTCACCGCCCTCCAGGTCCTGCGCCGCGCCCAGCAGCGCCGGACCGATCGGGGTCCAGCCCGTCGGGGCGAGGGTGGCGACGGCCGTCTTGGCCTCGGTGCGGTTCAGCGGCCCCACCGGGTACAGCTGACGGGTGTCCTTGCAGCCCCGCTTGCGGTCCTGCCCCGGGTAGTCGGCGCCCAGCGTGCGGATGCCGAGCTGCACCTCCTCGGGCACCGCGTCGAGGACCTCGTTGAAGGCCTGCTTGGCCGCGGCCATCCGGGACTTGCCGTCGATGTCCTTGGCCCGCATGGAGCCGCTCACGTCGAGGACCAGCTCGACCTTGGGGGATTCCTTCGCCGCCGGCTCGTCGGCGGTCGCGCTCGTCGGCAGGAGCGCGACGCTCAGGGCGGCGAGCAGCGCGCAGGCCCCGGTCGCCAGCCGTTTTCTCGTGATCATCGCCGGATCGTATTGATGATCGTCCGACAAACCAAAACCGGGGTGGGGGCAGGGACGTGAGGGGGAGTCGTGTAACGCCCTCAGCGGTGTTCCGGGTTCGGGGAGCTCCGGCTTGCAGCCGGCGTCCCAAGCCGAGCGCTGGTTGCTGTGTGCCGGAATCCCGCCGGTCCGCTTCAGCAGGGCCGCCAGGTGCATCAGGTTCCACGCCATGAACGAGGTTCGCGGTTGGTGAAGTCGTTCTCGGGACCGCCCGAACTCGGATCCAGGTACGAGGGTCCGGGGCCCGCCGCCCCGATCCAGCCCGCGTCCGCCTGCGGCGGCACCGCTTACTCCAGGTGCTGGAGGCTGTAGAGGACGTTCATCGCGCAGTGCTTCACACCGTCCTCGTTGCCGGTGATCAGACCACTGACGGCCCGGCCGTAGTACGCGTACTGCCCCGCGTCGTTCAGCAGGCTCGAACAGGCGCAGAGCCGCTCGATCACCCGCTTCATCACCGAGCCGGATCGGCGAAGCACTCCTCCGCCATGACGAGTTCGGCCAGGTCGCCGACGTCGCCCATGAAGCCGAGCACGAATTCGGTGCGTGTCCAGACTCGGCCGCGCTCACGACGGTTCAGCCCGTCGTAGCGGTCATGGATGCGGATCGCCTGCTGCTTCAATTCGTCGAAGTCCACGGAGTCCGTCCCCCAGAGGTGAGTGTGCTGAGGAGCATTGCCCGTTTGCCGGTCCTTGCGTGACGAGGAGTCCTGGAGGCTGGCCCGTCGTGCTGAAACGAGAGGGAAACATGTGACGACGGGGAAAGGAGTGCCGGACCGGGTGGCGGGTTCAGGTCGAGAAGTACTGGCCCAGGACCTGGTGTAGGTAGTCCGCGCCCGGGCCGAGGCAGGCTGCCTGTTCGGTCGAGGGAACGAACGCGATCTTGTCGAGCTCGGGTACGTCTCCACGCTTCGTCTCACACACGGTGAGATCCGCGTGCCGACGGCGCACGAGCGCGCTGGGCACGGGCGGGGCGAGGAAGTGGAAGCCGAGGCTGCCGAACCGCGTTCCGCGGGTGAGGCCCCACAGCCGCAGCTCCTCGACGACGATGCGTACGCCGAGCTCCTCGGCCAATTCGCGGGCTGCATCCCGACGGAGTGACGCCACATCCAGGGGGTGACCGGCCGCAGGGGGCTCCGCCGAGCCGCCGGGAAGGCTCCAGTGGCCGGGCGCCGCGGTAGTGGAGGAGCCACGTCCGACGGTGAGTCCGGCCTCCGTCGGCAACAGGACGGTGACGAAGACGGAACCGGGGACCTCTTCGGCCGGCCGGAGCCGACGCAGGCCCCGGTGCCGGTACGTCGTCCTGGCCCACCGCACCACCGACTGGCCGGGCCCGGCCAGGTCGATGCCCAGACCCGCGACGAGCGGGCCGTCGAAGGTCGTGGGGTTGCGGGCCTTCGCCTCCGCCCAGAGACGGTCGATCTCGCCCCGCTCCTGCGACGTCAGGGCCGGTGGCGGGTGCTCGACGAAGTCGATCTGTTGCGCGTCGAGGAACTCGACAGGGAGATGCCCAGGCTGCATCAGAGGTCCTTCCCGCCCGTCGGGGCGCTCGGATCGATCGAATGTGGCGAAATGCGGCCCCCGGACCCCCGCACCGGCTGCTCTGGTTCGGAGACGTTAGGGCCTGTCGTCAAATGTCACGCCCACATCAGGAGTGATGTGAGGGTGACAGCTGCCTCGTAGGACTCGGCGGTCTTGTCGTACCGGGTCGCGTCCCGCGCCACTGTTTCACACGGTTGAAGCACCGTTCCACGACGTTGCGGTGCTTGTACGCCTCGCGGTCGAAAGCCCGCGGGCGCCCTCCGCGGTTGCCGCGCCCGGCCCGGTTGCGGACCTGGTCGGCCCGTTCGGGGATCTTGTGGGCGATGCCCTGGCGGCGGAGCCAGGTGCGGATCGCATTCGAGCTGTGGCCTTGTCGCCCAGGACGTGATCGGGCCGGGTCCGGGGGGGTGCCCCGGACCGGTCCGGGGCACCCGGATCGCTTCCATCACGGTGGTGAACCGGGTGCAGTCGTTGGTGTTGCCGCCCGTCACGACGAAGCCGAGTGGTCGGCCCCGCCCGTCGCAGGCCAGGTGAATCTTGCTGGTCGGACCACCCCGGGACCGGCCGAGGGCCGGGCCACGGAGCCCCTTTCCGGGCCCCGGCCGCATGCTGGTGGGCGCGGACGATGGTGGATCCCGCCAGGCCGTCCCGGTCCGGAACTTCCACACGATCCCGTTCAGGACACTGCGGTCGTCCAGCCGCTTCCGCCCCCCCCGCAACGACTCGGGCAGCAGCGGCCGGACGAACTCCCACTCGGCGTCGGACAGTTCATGGCGACGTATCACGACACCATGATCCACCACCCGAGATCATTTGAGGACACCGCCTGAAGCGTGTTGCAGAAGGTTGTGTCCGGGCAGGTCAGGGCCGGTTTTGGGGCTGGTCTGGTCATGCGGTGAGGGCGAGGTTGTGCATGTGGGCGACGGCCTGGAGGGCGTGGTGGAGGCCGTTGCCGCGTTGGCGGCAGTCGCGGAGGATCTTGTAGTGCTTCATGCGGGCGAAGGCGTGCTCGACGCGGGCCCGGACCGTGCGGTGCTCGGCATTGTCCTGCTCCTCGCCGGGCAGCAGGGCTCGTCCGGGGCGTTTGCGGTGCGGGACGGTGAGGCCGGTGTTGATGTAGGCGCCGTCGGCCGGCACGGTCACGCCTTCGCGGTGTTGGGCCAGGCCGGATTCCCGCCAGGCCTTCGCGTCCGCGGTGTTGCCAGGTGCCGGCCGGGCCGCGGCGACCACGAGTTTGGTGTCGGCGTCGATGATGACCTGCACGTTTGCCGAGAACCGGTAGTTGCGTGAGGACGCCCCGGTCTTCCGGTGACGGACCGGGATGAGGGTGCCGTCCACGATCCACAGCCGGTCGACCGCGTCGCGTCAGCCGGTCGGGTGGCACGTTCGATGGCCAGCAGTGGCCCCGGCCACTGGATCACCCGGCACACGGTTGCAGGTGAGACGCCGAACAGCGGCGCGAGCTGCCGCATCCGCAGGCCCGTGAACGTCTCCACCCGCAATGGCTCAGCCCTCAACACCCCACGCATGCAGGGGAAATGCCCGCACAGCAGCCTTCTGCAACACGCTATAGGCGCCTGGGTGAGGGTGCTCGCGGCGCACGAGCCCTCGCGCAGCTTCCCGACGCCCCTTCTGAGCATGATCCGGACGCAACCCCGAAACGAATGAACGTGCAGGTTGGGCCTCCATTCCGGTTACCTGGTTGCACGTGTAAGGGCCCTGTCGACATACTCGGGCGGCGGTGCGGGCGCGCTCAAACGCGCTCCGGGCGTCCCTGGACCCGCGAACGTGCACTGCACCAGGCCCTGCTGGGAGGGCGTACGCGAGGAGTGCTCGCAAGCATGAGCGGAACCACAGCCGTATCCGGAATCGACCCGAAGGACACGGCGGGCGATGGCCCTCTGTGTGACGTGATCATCGTGGGGGCCGGACTCGCGGGACTGATCGCGGCCCGGGATCTGGCCGAACATGGTCTGGCGGTCATGGTCCTCGAGGCCAGGGACCGGGTGGGCGGACGAACCTGGTCGCGGGCGTTCCCAGGAACCGACGTCACCGTGGACCTGGGTGCGGAATGGGTCGCGCCCGAGCACCACACCGCGATCATGGACGAATACGCGCGCTACGGCATCGAGTTGGAGGACGCCGAAGGGACCGAGCGCGACCTGTGGCTGCTCGAAGGCGACGTGCTACACGGGACGATCCCCTTCGACGGAGCCGAGCGAGAGGCGTTCGACGCGTTCACGGCCGGACTCGCCGAGCAGGCGACAGCCCTGGCCGCCGCGCCGCCGTTCACGGCGCCCGAGGGAACCGACGTCCCCCTCGCCGACCTGCTCGCGGGTCTGCCGCCGCGGGTCGCGGGTGCGTTCGCGGCGTACGCGGCATCCCAGATGGGAGCGTTGCCCGCCGAGTACTCCGCGCTGGCTGTCATCGAGGACCTGGCCGCGCTCGGCAGCCCCGCGGGTGACCCCCAACCGGCCGACACCTTCGACCCCGCCGCCGAACGCCGGGTCAAGGGCGGGGTCGGCGCACTGGCGGAACGGATCGCGGCGTCACTCGCCGACCGGGTACGCCTCGGGTCACCTGTCACCGCGATCGAGCAGGGCGTGACCGAGACCGCCGTGACGCTGACCGACGGCACAACCCACCGGGCCCGCGCGGTCGTCGTCGCCTTGCCGGTCAACACCTTGTCCGACGTCGCATTCGCCCCGCCGCTCCCGGAGGACGCGCGCCGGCTCGCCGTCGAGGGGCACACCGGGCGCGCCGTGAAGGTGATCGCACGGACCACCGGTGTTCCGGCCGACGCCTCGGCCAGTGCCTGGCCGCCCGGCATCGCGGGCGTGTACGGCATCGGACCGGCCGCATCCGACACGGACGAGACCCTGACCGTGTGCTTCGGCGTCGCCGAGACACTGGACGCCGCCGACCCGCAGACCGTCACGGCCGGCCTGGTCGACCTCTACCCGCAGGTCCGCGTCGTCGAGACATACGGACACGACTGGAACGCCGACCCGTACGCCCAGGGCGCCTGGGCCGCTCTGCGCCCGGGACAGTGGACGTTGCTCGCCACCTTCCAACGCCCTCACGGCCGCATGGTGTTCGCCGGCAGCGACCTCAGCCCGGTCTCCCACGGCTTCATGGATGGCGCGGTGGTGTCCGGCCACCAGGCCGCTCGTACCGTCGTCGAGCTCTTGGCCGAGTAGACGTCGAAGCAGCAGGTGAAGGCGTCGTAGCCGTGGCCGCAGGCCTGGCTACGACGCCGGGTCTCGGCGTACCCAGGGAAGATCGGCTTTGCCGGGCGGGCCGTCCAGGGCGAGCACGCTGTGGCAGTCCTCCTCGACGGCCCCGTGAAACGCGCGCAGCTACTCGGCCGGCTCAAGGAGCTCGGTGGCGGGCCGACCCCGATCCAGAACGTCGGCGCGTACGGCCAGGGCGTCTCGGCCACCGTCACCGAGGTCGTCGCGTACGACCGGCGCGCCGGGGAGACAGCGACCCTCACGGCTGCCGAGTGCACCTTCTCGTACCGGCACAGCGTCTTGACGATGCGCCGCGGGCTACGAGGTGGCCGGTGGGGTGCGATCTTCCGGTCGGCCGCGTGGATCCAGCGGGCGGTGGCGGCGGCCGGGTCGGTGTCGGCTCCAGCTACGACAACGCCCTCGCGGAGTCCTTCTTCGCCACATTGAAACGTGAACTGCTCTACGGTTCACGCTGGATAACCCGACTCCAGGCACGCTTGGCGGTCTTCGCCTGGATCGCCTGGAACAACCTCAAACGGCGCCACTCGGCTCTCGGGTATTCCAGCCCAGTCGACTACGAACGGCAGTACGCCAGCAGCATCGATAACCTGGACCTTGTCGCATAACACGCGAGTGTCCACGGAATAGGGCAGCGCCCGCACCAAGGAGAACGCGCAGCCGGACGTGCCTCACTCGATTTGACAGGCTCCGTCAAGCCGTGCCGGTCGGCGGGCGTGAGTAGGGCTCGCACCATCCGTAGAACATTCGCGGTAACACGTCTCGCCAGAGCGAGAGTTGGCGAACGAGGGCTGTCGGAGACGGCCGATGCGGTCATAGAGTGACACTGTGCTGGATCTCCTGGTGACGCTGCTTCTGTTCGCCTTGTTACTTATGCTGCTCCTTGGCATGAGGCTGATGCGTGGCCCCAACCGGATGGCCCAGCCATGGCGGATCCTTTATGTATTCCTGCTTGCCGGGCTCGTGGTTGCGATTTTCATGTCCGCGCGGGCGAGCTTCGCGTTGTGCCGCACACAACCGGAGACCTGCGAGTCGACCCCGCCCGGTGAATGGTAGGCCGGTGCCCGCGCCTTCCGCGAGCGGTTCTTCACCTACTACAACACCGTGCACCGGAAATTCGGCATCGGGCTGCACACCCCCGCATCCGTCCAAGACGGCCCAGCGGGCCGTGGTGCCGGCCGACGCCTACGCCACCAACCCCGACCGATTCCGGCGACCCCCGCCTCGCGGGGCCTGCCCAAGGCCACCCGGATCAACGAATCCCCGAAGGAGAAACTTCAGGAAGAACACGCAGCCTGACGTGTCTCACCAGATTTGACAGGTTCCGATGGCCCGGGCGAACTGCGAACTCACCGCGTCGACCACCGTGGCGTCCGGCGCGATCCAACTGCCGAATCGGCCGCCGATCGCGCCCTCCGCGATCTCGCCGGCTTGTTCCTCTTCGACTCCGTTGTGGGCGAGGAACCAGCCGAGTACCTGCTCACAGTGTCCGTACCAGGCGCTCTCGGCTATGGGAGGTGCAGCACCACGCGCCGACGATCCCGCCATCGGTGTCGCCCTCACCTACCGACCAGTTCCACCCGCAGGCCCATCGGCCGTATCGGTCCACCAGGAACTTGGTGACGGCGGTCAGTGAGCGCCCGCAGTGCTCTTCGGCGGCCTCGGCGCTGGGCAGCAGGGGAGCGACAAGACCGGTCAATGTCTTCGCGGCATCCTCGTCCAGCTCGAACGGGTGCCGCGACGGATTCCTTCCGTCCAGGTCAGGGTGTGTGCCCACAGTTCAGTCACTACGTCACTCTGCCGTGTGTGCAGCCGCTACAACTCCAGTCGGTATCGCGCGGACTCCGGCAAGGCGGGGAGGATCCTTGCTCAGCCTTCTGCCTCAGGATCGGACGCCGCAGGGAAGCCCAAGCGATCCAGAAGCGTGTCGAAGAGCTCTTCCGCGAAGGTCTCGTGAGACCGCAGGACTTCCTTGATCGTGGCCACGTCCACACCCGGGCCGACTCCCGCAGAGTGGGCCCAGGCGAGGGCACGACTGGCGTCGCCGGGCACGCAGGCGTCTATCTCGGACAGTGGACGGTCCGTCATTTCTGCGGCGATCGCCAGATTCAGCCACGCATTCCACTGGTCACCTCCGGGTTTCAGACCCCAGACCAATGCGACGCTGCTGTCGTGCACGGACGCCACACATGCTGGAGCTCCGGTCCACTCGACCACAGCTCGCAGGACCTCTTCAGGCTTGGCCGGTGAGGTCTCATGGTGGAACTGCAGCGTCTGCCACCCACCAGGCCTCGGCCACCAAGCGGTTATGCCGCCCTCGTCGTCCTCTTGCGCACCGCCGAAGACCGGGGCCTCAAGCAAGGAGCGCTCACTGCGGCCGAAGACCAACTCACCCGAAAACCCCATCGTTACTCCTCTCCAGCACTGTTTCTCGCACGATAGAGGCGACCTCTGACAGCAGGCGGCGAATCCGTGCCGACTCAGGAGGCGGGCGGTCAGCGGATTCGTACGGTGGCGCAGGTGAACGTCGTGTCCCGGAGCAGCGCCGGGGTGACGGCGACGCCGGTCAGGTGTTCTGCCAGAGCGAACGCCGCCTGGTGAGAGAAGTCCGGTTCCGGATCTTCTACGTCGAGATGGAAGCCGATCCGCCGCATGACGTCGAGGAGTTCGTCCGGTGCGGTGCCCCACCGGCGCTCCGGGAGCATGGGGTCGAAGCACAGTCGCAGCACTTGGTCCTCTGCCCAGAGGAATGTGCCGACGGCGTTGATGTTGCTGAAGTGGGAGATCCAGCTCGTTCCGGCGGAGGCCGACAGCGCTTGTTCTTCGGTGACCCCGAGGTAGCCGTTCGGCTCGATCAGCAGGGTCCAGGTACCCACGGTCGTCATGGCGACCAGCTGCCGGGCCCCCTCTTCCAGGTCGTACTGGGCGAAGGCGGCGTCGACGACTGCGGCTATGCCCTGCAGGGGTGCCTCCGGCCGTCCTTCGAGCCGGGACATCAGCTCACCAGGCGACAGACCCCGCACCAGGGTGAAGCAGTACGCCTCGGCGATGTCTGGAAAGTCGTCCTCGAACCACGCGTAGTCCGCTCCGGTCTTCGTCATGCCGCCCATCCTTGCCTCTACGTCTGACAGCGGGCGGTGCCCGGTCGTAGGCGGGGTGGGAAACGATCTCCGTCGGTTTGGGAAGCGATCTCTTTCCGCTTCTGGAGTGACTGGTCAGACGTACTCGTGAACACCCGTGCGACACGTGGTCGCACCGGTAGGCGTGGCGGGAGGGGATCGAGCACCGGGTGTAGTTGGCCGTCCTGCAGTCCGGCGGGCTGCTAGGTTCTGTCTCTCCGATCATGATCGGAGCCAGATGATTAGTGCAGCGGCGGTCACGGTGCCGAGGTAGACGTTATCCGCGCTTGTCGTAGCGGGTAGCGACGGCCCGAAACTGTTTCAGCCTGTTGATCGCCCGCTCGACGACGTTGCGCTTCTTGTAGCGCTCCTTGTCGAAACCCGGTGGCCGCCCGCCGCGTGAACCCCGCCGGAGGCGGGCCGCCTTGTGGTCCTTCTTCTCAGGGATCACGTGCCGGATGCCGCGCCGACGCAGGTAGGCGCGCGTCTTTCGGTTGCTGTATGCCTTGTCGGCTGCGACGCTGTCCGGGGTGTGGCGGGGACGCCCCCTACCGGTGCGCGGGACGCGGATCTTCTCTAAGACGGGTTCGAACTGCGTGCAGTCCGCTTGCTGTCCGGGTGTGATCAGCACCGACAGCGGGCGGCAACGACCCTCCGCGCTCAGGTGGACCTTGGTGGTGAACCCGCCGCGCGAACGCCCCAGCTGCTCCCCTGCCAACCGCCTCCTCCAGTAGGTGCGCCGGGTTCTGCACCGCCGGGATCCGAAGCGATCTCCGCGGTGCCGTCTTTCGAGGGCCCGGGCGGGGCGGGCGGAGCCGCCTTCGGCGCTCCCCGCGGCGTGCTGGTGGGCGCGCATCACGCTGGAGTCGACCGAGACGTCCCAGTCGATGCCGCCCTCGGCGTCGACTTGGGCTTGGACATGCTGCAGCAGCCTGTCCCAGGTGCCGTCGGCCGACCACAGCGCGTGCCGCTTATGGACGGTCTGCCACGGTCCGAAGCGTTCTGGCAGCTCACGCCACTGCACCCCAGTGCCCAGCCGGTGGATGATCCCGTTGATCACCTGGCGGTGGTCCCTCCACCGGCCGCACCGGTTGTTGCCCAACGGCAGCAGCGGCTTCAGCAGCGCCCACTCATCGTCCGTCAGATCCCCCCTGCTGATCACGTCTGGAACGACGAATCACTTGATCGAAGGGGTGTGCTCCCGCGAAGCAGTGACGATCCAGACGGACCCGGGGATGCGGACACCGTTGGACGTCTCGAACTCCGTGAGCGCGTCTTGCACTTCGGCACGGATACGGGAGATGGTCGCCGGGTCGACATCGCGCAGGTTATAGCGGGTCGGGCCCATGGCGAAGAGGAAGTCGGCGGCGTCGCCCGCGTGAGTGCCAAAAGTCATGGGAGCCTCGGCGGGGACTACGTCGATGTCGGTGAAGCCGGCGGCGGCGAGCACCTGGAGGATGCGCGCGGGGTCGAGGAGCGACCCCATACCCCTGGCGGCGGGGGATGCCTCGCGCAGGAACGGTGAGAGTGCGGCGGTCGCACGGGCGTAGGCGCTGTCCGGGCCCCCGGGCTGCGGGCCGAGAAACGCGAGTCGGCCCGCTGGCGCGAGCGCGTGCCTGAGATGAGTGAAAGCCGCGATGTGGTCGGCGAAGAACATGACGCCGCCGCGACTGAGGAGGACGTCGAACCCGCGGTCGGGGAACGGATGCACCTGGGCGTCGCCCTGCTCGAAGGTGACGTTGTCGATGCCTTCCGCGGCGGCGTCGCGTCGGGCGCGTTCCAGCATGGGCGCGGACAGGTCGATTCCGGTGACGTCTCCGTCGTACGCCTGCCGCGCGGCGATGCGCGTCGTCTGGCCGGTGCCGCAGCCGACGTCGAGGACCCGGTCGCCGGGCGCGATGCCCGCGGCGGCGAACAGGGGTGCGTTGAACGCGCCCATCATCGCGTTGTAGCGCTCGGGGTGTTCGGCCCAGTGGATGCCCTCCCAGTCGTTCCATGCCTCTGCCTGCTGACGGTTGGCGATGGCGTGCATGACTCACCTTCCAGTGACTAGAGTCGACCTCTAGAGGTTGACTCTAGATATAGACTCCAGCCATGACTGAGGTCAAGGGAAAGCGGGGCGACAAGGCCCGGGAGACACGGCGGCGGATCATCGACGCGGCCGCTGGCCTCTTCGTCGAGCAGGGCTACGGGGCGACCAAGCTGCAGGAGATCGCCGACCGGGCGGGCGTGGCGGTGCAGACGATCTACTTCGTCTTCCGGAACAAGCCATCGCTGCTCAAGGAACTGGTCGATGTCGCGATCGCGGGAGACGACGACCCCGTGCCCACAATGGACCGGCCGTGGTTCGCGGAGGTCACGACCGCGCCCACCGCCGAGTCCGCCCTGGCCGCACTGGTCGCTGGCACCCGCAGGACACTCGAACGTGTCGCGGCCATCGATGAGATGGTCCGCGCCGCGGCAGCGACCAACCCAGAAATCCGGGAGTTGTGGCCAGACCAGACCAACCCGCGGTACACGGTGATCTCGACAGCCGCGAGGGCCCTGACAGAGAAGCCCGGCGCCCGCCCCTCCATTTCCGCCGGAGAGGCGGCGGACATCATCTACGCCTTGCTCAGTCCGGAGCTCTTCCTGGTCCTGACCCGCGACCGCGCGTGGCCGCCGGACAAGTGGGAGCGATGGGCGTACGACATCCTCTGCTCTCAGCTGATTGTCAGAAGGCAGAACCTAGCCCCCTGATCGTGATCGGGGAGACAGAAGCTAGGGCCTGTCGTCGAATACCCGTCTGCCCTACCACGTCTGGCACGCGCTCTCGCCGCACCGGGCGAAAGCCCAAGTACGGTCCAGTACGAGGGTTTCCGCCCGGCGCGCCGAGAGCACGCACCAGACGCCGAGGGGCCGCCCTTCGGGCGACGACGGGAGTTCGACGACAAGCCCTAGCACTCGACATCCCGCGCAGCGGATGGGAGCCGGAACTCCTGCGAGTCCTGAGGCGTCCAACTGCGCTCCGGCTACCTGGCTGACAGCGGCCAGTTGGAATTCCCCAGGAACGGCCAACTGTGTCGCCCCGCTGACGCCATGGATGGCCCCGCCCGTGGCCAGAAGCACGTTCCGTGGCGGTCCTCACGAAGAGCCCTCCCGCAGGGTGTCGCGCAGCTCAAGCAGTTCACGGCGGCGGGACTTCGCCCGTACCAAGAACAGTGCCGCAGCGGCGACAAGGGCGGCACCGGCCGATGCGACTGCCAGCGTTCCGGCCGTATTGCCGCGCACTGCGGCCACCGCGACCCCGGCGACGCCGGTCACCGCGGTCACCACCAGGGCGAGCCGGGCACCCAGCACCCGGTCCCGGGCGAACAGCGGCCGCCGCCTGCTCAGAACCCAGCCGGCAAAGGCGGCCCAGGCCAGCCCCACCGTGATCAGCCCGGCGAAGGCAACCTCGTGCGCGCGGGGAGCGGACCCGGCTCGGTTGCCCACAGCACCGCGACCAGCGCCACTCCATACACTCCCGCCAGGCCCACGGCAACGTGCCGCATCCGGGAGCGCAGCGAGACTTCTGCCGCCAGCGCGCGCTCCAGCCCCGCCGGCACCTCCCAGCGTGCCCCGTCGCTCTGCTCGCTCATGCCTCGTATCCCCTTGCGACCAGCACGTCCCGCAGCATGCGGCGGGCGCGGTGCAGCCTGCTCTTGACCGTGCCGGGCTGGCACGCCCAGCACCTCCGCGCAGGCGCCCAGGGACAGATCCCGCAGGTGGAACAGGATCAGCACTTCGCGCTCCAGCGGCGGCAGCCCGGAAAGGCCGGCTTCGATCTCCATCGTGTTCAGGACGCTGCCGGGGCAGTCATCGCCATTGGCGACAGCATCGTCCTGCCCCGCCAAGGTCTCCCGGGCCGTGTACGCCTGCGGCAGATGGTCGGCCACCGTGCGCCGGGCGATGGTGAACAGCCACGGGGCGAACCGCTCCGGCTGCCGCAGGCGCGGGAGCCCGCGTACCACGGCAACCCACGCCTCCTGGGCAAGACCGTCCGCTATGTGCGGGGATCCCACCATGCTCCGCACATAGCCATCGACTACCCGGAGCGATCTGTGGCCAGATAGCTCCCCAGCAAGTGGCCGCCCATGGGGACTTCCTTCTGGCCACCAACACCCGGCCACAGTCGTGTGACTCAGCGCTTCAGGAGGCGAGAGTCGTTGTTGGCAGTTCCGGCGGCGGGTCAGGCCGTGGGCTGAAGGCGCGCGTCGGTGGCGTCTCCGGTCCGCCCGCAGACCGTGCGACTTTGATGCCCTGCATGGTATGGCGCCCTGTCAGCTCAATTAGAGTGACGGCCGTTGGCGTGCGAGGTGGGGCGGACCAGGGCGGGCAGACATGCACAGCGACAGGGTGGAATCGCAGCCGGAGCGCCATTTTGGGCCGTTCACGGTGCTCGGGGAATTGGCCAGTGGTGGGATGGGGAGGGTGTATCTGGCGGCGTCCGCAGGCGGGCGGACGGTCGCGGTGAAAACGTTGCTGGCCGACGACGCGAGGGGTGTCGTCGCCCAGGCGGACCGGCGCCGCTTCGCCCGCGAGGTGGCGCTCGCGCAGCGTGTGCAGGGGGTCTACACCGCGAGTGTGGTCGCTGCGGACGCGCAGGCGCCGATGCCGTGGATGGCCACCGAGTACATTGCGGCCCCTTCCTTGCGAGACCTTGTGGCGAGTTGCGGAACCCTTCAACCGCAGGCCTTGTACTGGGTCGCCGCGGGTATCGCGGAGGCACTGGTGAGTATCCATGCCGCAGGGCTGGTGCACCGTGATGTGAAGCCGTCGAACGTTCTGCTTCCCATCGACGGCCCCCGGGTCATCGACTTCGGGATCTCCCATGCCATCGACATGACGAGGACGCAGGCCGTGCTGGGTACGGTCGCGTTCGCCGCGCCCGAGCAGGCCCAGGGGCAGCCCACCACACCCGCCTCGGATGTCTTCTCGCTGGGCGCCACGCTGTTCTATCTGGCGGTCGGCCGGGCCCCGTACCGGGACGGCGGCTCGGGCCCGGCGATGGAACAACTGGTGCGGGCAGCGACCGGCGACCTCGACGTGTCCGGGCTGACGCCCGAACTCCACGCCCTGGTCCTGCCGTGTTTGGCACTCGACCCCGCTCACCGCCCGATGCCAGCCCAGATCCTGGAGAACTGTGCAGGGCAGTTGCGGCGCCAGTCGGCCGGCTGGGGCGGCAGGCATTGGCTGGACCCGGCCTGGACCAGCGAGATCGAACGGTATGGCGAGCGTCGGGCGCGGGAGGTGGAAGACGCGCGGCAACGGGTGGACCCGGACGCGGTGACTGGGCCAGTAGGAGCACCCCAGCGCACTACTGTGCTGCCACCCTCGCCCCAGCACGAGGACGCGCCGCTCGGCAGGCGGGGCAGGCGGGGACAGCGGGGACGCCTATGGGCCCTCGGTTCGGGGGCAGCAGTGGTCGTCGTAGTGGGGGCGCTGCTGCTCTGGCAGCCCTGGCAGGGCGGCGGGCCGGCCCTCGTGGCGCCGGACGAGCCGGTGGGCTTCTACGCCGTGGACAGCAAAGCCGACGGCGTGTGCTCCACCGATCCCCAAGCCCAGCCCGTGCGCGCTCCCGGTACCGAACCGGCACGGTCCTACACCGCGGACGACCGCAGCGCGTGCGTCACCGTCACTACGCGGGGCGGCCTGCAGGTGAGGCAGCTGGACGGCGTCCGCACCTTCGAGAACTCCCAAGGAGGTCGGGACTGGATCGTCGAGGTCACCCTCAACAGCCAGGACGCCGCCCAGTTCTCCGATCTGACCGGTCAGGTCGCAGGCCGACCGCAGCCACACAATGAGATCGCCATCGTCATGGGCAACCGGATGCTCGCCAACCCCGTCATCATGCAGCGCTTGGCAGGCCGCACCATCCAGATCGCCACCCACCTCACCCCAGCACAAGCCCGGATCCTGGCCGAAGCACTCGGGGCCCGCTGACCCTACGATGACGAGCATCCAGCACCGGGTTCCCGCCCATGAACGTCCAGTGGACGTGGTCGCGCCGGGGGCACCGACTGCAAAACACGATGGTCTTCTGGGCCTGCGAAGCCTTCAACCGGGCACGAACCACCACCCGCATGTGACTTTTCGCGCTACATGACACCGGCGTCGCGGGCCGGTGATCCCGTACTGCCTGGCGGCGGTCAGGTCGTGAGTCGAGCCAGGGAGAGCCGGCGAGGCCCGGAGCAGCCGTCCGAACGGATCGGTGAGGACCTGGACATTCATGCCATGGCCTTTGTATTTCCCGGAGTAGTAGGTGGTGTCGGCGGCGATGCGGTCGATCGGCAGCAGGCGCCGTCGAGGATGACGAACACCTTCGTCCGGATCGTTCTCATCGCCTCGGTCAGGGACGGGGCGAGGGCGGACAGGGCCTCGACGGCTTCACGTATGTAGCGGTGGATGGTCGCGATCCCGATGCCGAACCCGGCGGCGAGCTGTGCGTTGGTGTCACCGCACCGCAGGTTGGGCCAGGGCGAGCTGGGCTTGACGTGCGGCGGGAAGACGCTTGGAAATGGCTCATTGCCGGCGACAGGCCCCGCCCCAGACATGAGGATCCGATCCAGAGCTGGAGGGCTAAGCGCAGATGTGCTTGAAGGCACTCGCGCCCGGCCGGGCACGGAACTTCACCTCATGCCCAGCTTCGTCGGTGAAGACGGCCTCAGTATCGGACGTCCAGCTCATCGTGCCGTGCTGGATTGGGTTGTCCCACCCTTCGGGTGGGTTTCCCGAGCCATCGGAGAGCGGGGTCTCCGCTTCGAAGTACGTCGAGCCGATACGGGCCTCCTCGATTCCGCAATGCGTATACAGGTCGAAGGGAATCGTCCGGCCGGGCGGTGTCGCCCGGCCGGCGTTCACGCCCTCGTCGACTTGGGCGCATCCCACGAGCACCCAAGCAGACAGAGTGAGGGCGAAGACGATCTTTCCAACTCTCCGAGTCATGGCCTTTCGACGCGCACACCAAGCCGGCGGTTCTCCCCCTCACGGCTGTGAGCCACGTGGACGCGAACATGGCTGAAACCGATCGCACGTCGGTCATATTCACCGCCAGGACGGGGCGAACCCGGCGCCTGGTGGACCTGTGCCGCGCAGCCGGTGCCGACGTCTACCGGTGCGGCACCGGCGGAGGTACGTCGAGCAGCAGTTGTTCGCGGATGCCGGGATCGCCTTCGCCTGTTCTCTGTGCCGGCCAACGGGGTATGGGCGGGTGCGCGGATCTTCAGTGCCGTGCGCTCCCTGATGGTGCGCGGGGCGGAAGCTGTTCGGCGCGGCCTCTAGGCAGGACGTCAGGCTGAGGCCGCTGTCGTCGCCGGCGCTGCCGCGCGACGGACCTGCTTGATCCGGAGCTGACTTCTACCGGACCTCCGACCGTTCCGGCCCGCGCTCAACGGTGCTCGGGGTTCTCGAAGTCGAACCGGCAGCCGGCGTCCCACTCGGAGCGCTGGTTTCCGTGGGCGGGGATGCCACCGGTGTCCTTGAGCATCCTCGCCAGGTGGAGCTGGTTCCAGGTCATGAAGGTCGTGTTGCGGTTCGTGAAGTCGTTGTCCGGCCCGCCGGAGCCGGGGTCGAGGTACGACGGGCCCGGGCCGGCCTCGCCGACCCAGCCCGCGTCCGCCTGCGGCGGAATGACGTATCCGAGGTGCTGGAGGCTGTAGAGGACGTTCATCGCGCAGTGCTTGGCGCCGTCCTCGTTGCCGGTGATCAGGCAGCCGCCCACACGACCGTAGTAGGCGTACTGGCCACGCTCGTTGAGGATCGACGAGCAGGCGTACAGACGCTCGATCACCTTCTTCATGACCGAGGAGTTATCTCCCAGCCACACAGGCCCCGCTAGGGTCAGGATGTCGGCGGCCATCACCTGCGAGTAGATCACCGGCCACTCGTCCGTCTCCCACCCGTGCTCCGTCATGTCCGGCCAGACACCGGTCGCGATGTCGATGTCCACCGCCCTGAGCACCTCGACCTGCACGCCCTGGCGCTCCATGATCCCGGTGCTGATGTCGATCAGCCCCTGTGTATGGCTGCGCTCTGGGGAACGTTTCAGGGTGCAGTTGATCACCAGGGCGCGCAGGTCGGCGTACGACGTCGTTGAGTCCGGCACGGAATCCTCCTCCATACGCTCCGGGAGTCCGGATGTGAAGGCGCCGGAGATCTCCCAGTACAGCTCACCAGGCCTTCGCCCCGGGCGCTCGCGGAGCTGGGCCGGTTGCCTGACAGTCCGCCCTCCGGTCCGCCGACCGGGCGGGCACGGTCATCGGTGGTTTCCTGGCGCAGGGGGCGGTCCGTCGTGGGACCCCTCCCAGCCTGCTCACCACCTCCCGGCCGGGCCGCTCGGCGCGACCGAACGCATGAGGGCCGGGCCGGACGTGCCGGGGCGTCCTCCCGAGGGCGCCCCGCCCGGCCGTCCCTCCGCCCCGCCCCTCGCCCCCGAAAACCCGCTGGTTAGAGTGGTGCGAGGTTGCGCCGCCGCACCAGGGCCAGGCGCGAGACCGGGCCGACTGTCGATCACAGGGTCCCGTACGACCACCCGCCCCCGTCTCGTCCGGCCCCCGGCCGCCTGCCCCGGAACCACAGTCCCCATGAGTACCGACACCGCCCTGCGCCCGGAACCCGCCCCGGCCGCCACCGCACCCGACAGGGTCACCGCCGCTGCCGCTCCCGCGAGCCTCCGCTCCCGTCTGGCCAGGATGGCCGGCCGGGCCCCGGCACGGCCCGCGCCCGCAGCCGCCGCCCACAACATCGGCGCCGTCACGACCGCCCTGCTCGGGCTCGTCGCGATCGGCGCCGCCCTCCACGAGCCGGTCCTGATACCGCCGCTCGCCGCCAGCGCCACCCTGGTGCACTGCGCCCCCGCGCTGCCTCTCGCCCAGCCCCGGAGTGTGATAGTCGGCCACCTCCTCGGCGCCGCCGCCGGGTACGGGATGGCGGCCGTCGCGCAGGGCAGCGCCTGGGCCGCCGCCCTGGCCGCCGGGGTCGCCCTCGCCCTGACGACCCTCGCCAGGACCCCGCACGCGGCGGCCTGCGCCACCGCCGTCATCGTGGTGCTCCAGGCGCCCGCGCCGGCCCGGTTCGTCCCGCTGCTGTTCGGCTCCACGGTCCTGCTCGTGCTCACCGCGTTCGCCGCCTCCCGCGTCCGGCGCGGAGCCCCGAAGTACCCCGTCTACTGGTGGTGACCCGCCGCAGGTCCGCCGGGTCCGCCGTCGTGCGCCCCGGGGCGGCGGCCGTACGCCCTCCCTGGCGCGGGTGAGCGGGCGCCAGGGGCGGGTGCGCCCCCGGGCGCCGCACTCCCGAGCGCCTTCCGCGTGGGTGATCGGGTCAAGTTCCGGCGGGTTCAGGCCGGAAGGCCCGACAGTGCGCCGAGTGCCCGAAATCGGTGCCGTGCCGCCGTATTACCGTGCACGGGCCGTCGCTCGCCTCGCTCGGTGACACGCGTGAACTGAAGGGGAGAGAACCGTATGCCGTCCTCCTTGCCCCGTCTCCGGCACGACCTCCGACAGCACCTCCGCCGCACCCCCCGGCAGGACCGCCGCCGCGACCTCACGCACGACCTCCGTCATGACTTCGCGGCGTCCCTCGTCGTGTTCCTGGTCGCCCTTCCTCTCTGCATCGGCGTGGCCGTCGCGTCCGGCGTCCCCGCCGAACTCGGTCTGATCACCGGCATCGTCGGCGGCCTCGTCACCGGACTCATGCGCGGCAGCAGCCTCCAGGTCTCGGGGCCGGCCGCCGGACTGACCGTGCTCGTGTTCGAGGCGGTACGGACCCTCGGCCTCCCCGGGCTCGGCGTCGCCGTCCTCCTCGCCGGGCTCCTCCAGGTCGCCATGGGCCTGCTGGGATGGGGGCGCTGGTTCCGGGCCATCTCGCTCTCGGTCGTGGAGGGCATGCTGGCCGGCATCGGCCTGGTCATCGTCGCCGGCCAGCTGTACGCCGCCGCCGGGGCCACCGCCCCCGCCTCGGGTCTCGCCAGGCTCGCGGGTCTTCCGGGGGCCCTGTGGCGGGTGCTCAGCGGCGCCGCCACCCAGGCCCCGCTCGCCGTCGCCGCCGGCACGGTCCTGGTGATCGTGGGATGGCGGTACGCGCCGCGCCGCGTCCGTGCCGTACCGGGCGCGCTCGTCGGCGTCCTGCTGGCGGCGCTCGCGACCGCACTGCTCGGACTGCCGGTCGCGACGGTGCGGGTGGACGGGGTGCCGGCCGCCGTCCGCCTCCCCGGGGCGGAGGCCTTCGCCGCGTTGGGGGACGTCGCGCTGCTCGGCACGGTCCTCGCCATCGCGCTGATCGCCTCGGCGGAGTCGCTGTTCGGCGCGGCGGCCGTGGACCGGCTGCACGACGGACCGCGCACCGACTACGACAAGGAGCTGCTGGCCCAGGGCCTCGGCAACACCGTCTGCGGGCTGCTCGGCGCGCTGCCGATGACGGCGGTCGTCGTGCGCAGCGCGGCCAACGTCCGGGCGGGCGCGAGGACCAGGGCATCCCGCGTGCTGCACGGGCTGTGGCTGTTGCTGTTCGCGGTGCTGCTGCCCGGCACCCTGGAGTACGTGCCGCTGGCGGCGCTCGCGGGCATCCTCGTCCACGCCGGCTGGAAGCTGATCCCCTTCAAGGGGGTGGTCGCGCTGTGGCGGGGCCACCGCGGTGAGGCGTTCGTCCTGGTGGTGACGGCCCTGGCGATCGTCACCGTGAGCATGCTCGAAGGGGTCCTGATCGGGCTCGCGCTCTCCGTGGGCAAGGCGGCCTGGGACGCCTCGCACCTCCGGGTGGACCGCACCGACGACGGCCTCGGCCCGGCGCGGGTGACCCTGTCGGGGAACGCGAACTTCCTGCGGCTGCCGAAGATGCTCGACGTGCTCGAAGCGCTGCCCCGGGACCGCCCGCTCGAACTGGACCTGTCCGGACTCCATCACCTCGACCACGCCTGCCGGGCCGCGCTGGAGGGCTGGGCCGCGCGTCACAGCACGGCGGGACCGGAGGCCGTACGCCTGCACGCGCTGCCGGAGCCCCGCCCCGCCCGCCCGGGGGACGGCGAGCAGGTCGGGGCGGCGCCGTGAGCTGCTACCAGATCGCCTCGATCCACTCCGGGTGGTCGATGAACGGGTTCCGGTTGCGCTGGTAGGTGTTGTAGATGACGTCGTTGCGGCGCTCCTCGAAGGCGCTCGGCGGGTCCTGCTCGTTCCACTGCTTCAGCACCGAGAGGCGGCCGTGGAAGGGGATGCTGCCGTTGCTGGTCGACTCGTTGGGCTCCAGGTCGGGCCAGGCGTCGTCGCCCTCGTAGCGGACGGCCATGTAGAGGATCATCCGGGCCACGTCGCCCTTGTCGGCGTCGCGCGGCTCGAAGGAGTCGCTGTCCGTGTAGCTGCCGGGCGCGCCGCTGACCGGGCTGCCGCCGTTGTCGAAGTCCTTGTTCCCCCGGGTGCTGTTGACCTGGACGTCCGCCGCGCGCAGGTGGTGGAGGTCGGTGCCGGGGCCGGCCGAGGTGCCGAAGTTGCCGTGGGACTGGGCCCAGGTGTGCTCGCGGTTCCAGTTGCCGACGGCGCCGCCGTTGAGGCTCTTGCTCCGCGAGGTGCCGCTGTAGAGCAGGATGACGTTGTTGGTGTTGGCGGGGTCCTGGTCCGTGGTCTTCAGCGCGTTCCAGACCGCGTCGTACGAGATCTTGGTGGTCTGGCCGCTGATGATGGTGTGCAGCGAGGACTTGAGGCTGGTGCCGGTCTTGCCTATCGCGTTCTTGTAGTACGTGCTGTCGTACGCGGTGGTCGTGGCGCTCGCGGGAGTCGCGGTGACCGCGGGGAGCGTGATGCCGACGAGAGTGGCGGCGAGGGTCGCCGCCCACACCTTCCAGCTGCCGATCCGCACAACGGACATGGGGGCCCTTTCCCGGGGACGGCACGCGGGGACGGCGGGCCCGGGGTCAACGGTCCCGTTGTCTACGCGTGTTGACTTCGTGTCACCGGGAGAGTGGCACACGTCAGGTACCTGTCATGTAACGGGGAGGAGGCTGTTCCATGACGTTCTCGCACACGACGGAACCGAACAGCCCCTGGACGCCTGCGTCCTGGCGCGGTCAGCCGCCCCGGACGTCCACCGGCATCCCCTTCGGCTCCTTGATCCGCTTCATGATGATCTGCGAGTTGACCTCGGTGACCCCGGTCAGGGTCGTCAGCCGCTCGATCCACAGCCGCTCGTACGCCGCGAGGTCGGCCACCGCGATCCGCAGCAGACAGCCCGGGCTGCCGAACAGCCGGTACGCCTCGATGACGTCCGGCACGTCCTGGAGGGCCTCCTCGAAGGCCTCGACCGTCTCCCGGTCCCGGCGCACCTCCACCGAGACCAGGACCTCGAAGCCCCGCCCCACCGCCTCCGGATCGATGATCGCCCGGTAGCCCTGGATCACCCCGTCCTGCTCCAGCTGGCGCACCCGGCGCAGACAGGGCGACGGGCTGAGGCCCACCCGCTGGGCCAGCTCCTGGTTGCTCAGCCGGCCGTCGCTCTGGAGCTCGCGCAAGATGTGGAGATCGATTCGGTCCATGGCGCAATTATCTACCACGAAGAAACCGTTCACCGGGCCATTTCGCAATCGTCTTGCGCGCCCCCTGGCCTATCGTTGCGGGGCAGGGAGAAATCGGTACGGAGTAAGGACGGCAGCCATGAAGCGGACGAACGACGGGGGAGCGCGCCGGATCGTCGTCATCAGCACCGGCGGCACCATCGCCAGCCGCTGGCAGGGCACCGGCTACGCGGCCGACGCCTCCGGAGACGACGTCCTGGCCACCGCGCCCCTCCCGGAAGGCGTCACCGTCGAGGTCGTCGACCTGTTCAACGTCAACAGCTCGCGCATGACCGCCGCCCATCAGCTCGCCCTCCTGCGCACCGTCCACGAGACCCTCGCCGACCCCGGCGTCGACGGCATCGTGATCACCCACGGCACGGACACCCTGGAGGAGACCGCCTTCCTCCTGGACCTCCACCACACGGACCCCCGCCCGGTCGTCCTCACCGGGGCCCAGCGCCCCTTCGGCACCGGCGACGGCGACGGCCCCGGCAACCTCTACGACGCGCTCCAGGTCGCCTCCACCGTCAGCGACCTCGGCGTCCTCGTCGTCTTCGACGGACGCGTCCACGCCGCCCGGGGCACGGTCAAGACCCAGACGCTCGCCGCCGACGCCTTCTCCGACCCCTCCACCGAGCGGCTCGGCCGGGTCGGGTTCTCCCGCGTCGACATCGAGCGGCAGCCGGACCGCCCGACGCCCCTGCCGCTCCCCGCCGCCGCGCACACGGCGGACCCGGGCGACCCCGCCGCCGCGCCGCTGCCCCGGGTCGACATCATCACCCACCACTCCGACGGCGACCCGTTCCTGCTGAACGCCGCCGTCGCGGCGGGCTCCCGGGGCATCGTCCTGGTCGCGACCGGCGCGGGCAACGCCACCCCCGAGATCGCCGAGGCCGTCGCCGGGGCCGTCGCCCAGGGCGTCCTCGTCGCGGTGACCACCCGTGTCCCCGCCGGACCGCTCGCCGAGATCTACACCGGCGGCGGAGCCGTCGACCTCGTCGCCGCCGGAGCGCTGCTCACCGGGACCCTCCGGGCGGCCCAGGCGCGGATCGCCCTCCTCGCCGCGCTCCTCGCCGAGAGCGACCCCGCCCACGCCACGGCCCTCCTGCGCCGCCTCCTCGACGGACCGGTCCGCGCGGAACCGGCCCTCGCCACCGGCGGCTCCCGTTCGGCCTCGGCCGTCGCCGCCCGCGCCTGACGCGGCCGACCGGACCGACACCCCCAGAACCCCGGCTCGTGGGCGGCGCCCCCCCGCCCGCCCACGAGCCGGAGCCAATTTCGGCGCGAACGTCGGCGCGACGCAGGTGCCGTACGGCCCGATCCCGGCGTCGGCCCCGGCTGTCGTACGGCCTGGATCCCGGCCCCGGCTCCCGCTGTCGTACGCGCCCCGGCTCCCGGAGTCGTACGCCCCGGATTCCGGCGCCGTACGGCCCCGGCGTCGCACAGTCCCGCCCCCGGCCCCTCGGCCGCCCCCGCGAGCCCCCGCGCCCCATCCGCACCCCCCTCCCGCCCCGCACCCCCAGGAGAACGGCACCCATGCTCCCCGCACCGGCCCCGCACCCCGCTCCCGTCCGACGCGAGCACGATCTGCTCGGTGACCGGGACGTGCCCGCCGACGCCTACTGGGGTGTCCACACCCTGCGCGCCACCGAGAACTTCACCGTCACCGGCATCCCGATCTCCGTCTACCCGCTGCTGATCGACGCGCTCGCCGCCGTCAAGGAGGCCGCGGCCCGCGCCAACGAGGAGCTGGGCCTGCTCCCCGCCGACAAGGCCGCGGCCATCGCGGGCGCCTGCCGGGAGATCCGCGAGGGGCGGCTCCACGACCAGTTCGTCGTCGACGTCGTCCAGGGCGGTGCCGGGACCTCCACCAACATGAACGCCAACGAGGTCGTCGCCAACCGCGCCCTGGAACTCCTCGGCCACGCCAAGGGTGACTACGGCCGGCTCCACCCCAACGAGGACGTCAACCTCGGTCAGTCCACCAACGACGTCTACCCGACCGCCATCCGCATCGCCGCGATCGGCGCCGCCCGTGAACTCCTCCTCGCGATGGCCGTGCTCCAGGACGCCTTCGCCGCCAAGGCCCTGGAGTTCCGCGAGGTCGTGAAGATGGGCCGTACGCAGCTCCAGGACGCGGTGCCCATGACGCTGGGCCAGGAGTTCTCCACGTACGCCGTGATGCTGGAGGAGGACCGGGGCCGGCTCGCCGAGGCGATCGAGCTCATCCACGAGATCAACCTCGGGGCCACCGCCATCGGCACCGGCCTCAACGCCGCCCCCGGCTACGCCGAGACCGCCCGCCGCAACCTCGCCGAGCTGACCGGGCTGCCGCTGGTGACCTCCGTCAACCTGATCGAGGCCACCCAGGACTGCGGCGCCTTCGTTCAGCTGTCCGGCGTCCTCAAGCGCATCGCGGTCAAGCTCTCCAAGACCTGCAACGACCTCCGGCTGCTCTCCTCGGGCCCGCGCGCCGGCCTCAACGAGATCAACCTGCCGCCGGTCCAGGCCGGTTCCAGCATCATGCCGGGCAAGGTCAACCCCGTCATCCCCGAGGTCGTCAACCAGGTCGCCTTCGAGGTCATCGGCAACGACATCACCATCACGATGGCCGCCGAGGGCGGACAGCTCCAGCTCAACGCCTTCGAGCCGGTGATCTTCCACGCCCTCTCGAAGAGCCTGCTCTCGCTCCGCGCCGCCTGCCTGACGCTGGCCGAGCGCTGTGTCGACGGCATCACCGCCAACACCGAGGCGCTCCGCGCGGCCGTCGAGAACTCGATCGGGCTCGCCACCGCGCTCAACCCGCACCTCGGCTACACGGCCGCCACCGCCATCGCGCAGGAGGCGCTCGCCACCGGGCGCGGCGTCGTCGAACTCACCCTGGAGAAGGGGCTGCTCCCCGCCGACCGGCTGGCCGAGCTGCTCACCCCCGAGCGCCTCACCGGCGCCCCGGGATCCAGCCTCGTCTGAGGCCCTCGCACGCGCACCCGGACATAAGTTACCCGTCGGTTTCTCGTGACTTCCCCGACGAGCGACAGTAGAACATGTTCCCATTCGCTCACCAGTGAGGGACATCACATGAGTGAACAGCCCATGTCCGGAAAGGGGACCGGCGGCGTCAGCCGTCGCCGGTTCCTCGCGGGAACAGGTTCTCTTCTCGGCGCCGCCGCCCTGGCCGGCCACGCCACTCCGGCGCAGGCCGTCACCGGTCTCGCCTCCACCCCCATCCCGAGCGGCGCGCACGTCCCCGCCCTCATCGTCGGCACCGGGTACGGCGGATCCGTCGCCGCGCTCCGCCTCGCCCGCGCGGGCGTGAACGTGCACATGGTCGAGATGGGCATGGCCTGGGACACCCCGGGATCCGACGGCAAGATCTTCGCCAACACCACCCGGCCCGACTACCGCTCCTTCTGGCTGCGCAGCCGTACCAAGCAGCCCCTGAGCAACTTCCTCGGCTTCCCCCTCGACAAGGACGTGCCCTGCCACACCGGCATCCTCGACGCCGAGGACTTCGCCGGCATCACCGTCTACCAGGGCCGAGGAGTCGGCGGCGGCTCCCTCGTCAACGGCGGCATGGCCGTCACCCCGCGCCGGGAGAACTTCGCCGCCATCCTCCCCACGGTCGACGCGGCCGAGATGTACTCCACCTACTACCCCCGCGCCAACGCCGGCCTCGGCGTCACCGAGGTGGACCAGAACTGGTGGGAGAACGCCTCCTGCTACCAGTACGCCCGCGTCGGCCGCAAGCACGCCGAGCGCTCCGGCTTCCCCTTCGTGTTCGTCCCGAACGTCTACGACTGGGAGTACATGAAGCAGGAACTCGCCGGCAACGTGCCGAAGTCGGCCCTCGACGGCGAGGTCATCTACGGCAACAACGCCGGCAAGAAGAACCTCCAGAAGACCTATCTCGCCCAGGCCGCGGCCACCGGCCGGGTCACCGTCTCCGCCCTGCACAAGGTCACCTCCGTCACCCCGGCGGACGGCGGAGGCTACACCGTCGTCATCGACCAGATCGACACCACCGGCGTCACCCTGGTGAGCAAGACGGTCACCGCCGACAAGGTCTTCTTCGCCGCCGGAAGCGTCGGTACGAGCAAGCTCCTCACCCGCCTCAAGGCCACCGGCGCACTCCCCGCCCTCAACGACCGGGTCGGCAAGAACTGGGGCGACAACGGCAACGTCATGTGCGGCCGCGCCAACCACATGTGGGACCCGACCGGCAAACTCCAGTCGGCCATGCCCACGGCGGGCATCGACAACTGGGACGCCGGCGGCGCCTTCGCCGAGGTCGCCCCGCTGCCCACCGGCATCGAGACCTACGCCTCCTTCTACCTCTCCATCACCAAGACCCCGCACCGCGCGGAGTTCAGCTGGAACCCGGCCACCTCCAAGGTCGACCTGAACTGGGACCGGGCCTGGAAGCAGACCTCCATCGACGCGGCGAAGACCATCTTCGACAAGATCAACGCCAAGGAGGGCACGATCTACCGCACCGACCTCTTCGGCGCGTACAAGATCTGGGGCGACCACCTCACCTACCACCCCCTCGGCGGCGCCGTCCTGGGGCAGGCCACCGACAACTACGGCCGACTCCACGGCTACTCCGGCCTCTACGCCATCGACGGTTCCCTGATCCCCGGCAACACCAGCGTCAACCCGTTCGTCACCATCACGGCCCTCGCCGAACGCAACATCGAGCGCATCGTCGCCGAGGACTTCTGACCACCCGCACGCGAAGAGGGGCCGGCCGGAAATCCCGGCCGGCCCCTCTCCTCGGTCCTCAGTGCGTCGGCAGCACGCACACCGTGTCGAGCCCCAGCACCCGGTTGAGCCGCCCGAACGCCAGCCACGAGCCCAGACTCATGGTCAGCTCCACGATCTCCGCCTGGCTGTACCGGGCCGTCATCCGCGCCCAGAACTCCTCGTCCAGGCCGTGGTGGTCCAGCGCGTACCGCTCGGCGTACTCGGCCGCGAGCCGCGTCCGCTCGTCGAAGGACTCCGAGACCTCCGTCTCCCGCCAGGCCGCGACGACCTCGTCGAAGCCCTCCTCGACCTTCTCGCCGTCCCGGTCGGTACGCCAGTCCAGACAGAAGCCGCAGCCGTTGATCTGCGCGATCCGCAGCCGCGCCGCCTCGAACTCGCGCAGCCCCAGCGTCGTATGGGCGTACACCGACAGCGAGAAGTTCGCCGCCGCCGTCCCGATCTCCGGGACCATGTCGCCCCACACGTACCCGATGGGCTCCTGGCCCTCGGGAATGTCGATGATCATCGTGGTCTCCTCCCCAGCTTCCCGACCGCCGGCCGCAAGGGCACGTCCAGCGCGTCGTACAGTCCCGGTTCCGCCGCCACCAGCCAGTCGATCGCCCCGACGAGCCGGCCCACCGCCGTCGCGTTCCCGCCCGCCGACCGGTTCTCGCCCTCGGCCGTCGCCGCCACCGTCACCTCGATGCGGGGACTGCCCTCGACGATCACCCGGTGCGCCCCCGCCCCGTCGGGCGGCACCGGCCAGTCCGGCGCGCACGAGGGGTGGATGCGGGTGACGTGCTCGATCACGATCCGGGGCTCCCCGCCGACGATCCCCTGCACCTCGAAGCGGACCGCGCCCTGCGTCCCCGCCTCGAAGACGCCCATCGTCCGCGTCTTCACGGTGGACTCCAGCGGGCGCCGCTCCATCGTCTCGCGGATCTCGTCGAGCTCGGCCCCGAGCGCCCGCGCCATCAGCCGCACCTGGCCGCCCCAGATCATGGTCGGCACGGAGGGCCACAGCATGGGCGGCTCGTACTCCATCGGCCGGCCCATCCCCACCAGCTCGCGGACCGACTCCTCCTGCTCGTACGTCGAGTAGTCGAAGATCTCCTGGCAGCGGATCACGTCCACCGTGGCGGCCAGACCGCTCACCAGCAGCGGCAGCACGTCGTTGCCCCAGCCCGGGTCCACGCCCGACACGAACAGCGATCCACCGCCCTCGGCGACCGCCGCGACCATCGGATCCCTGAACTCGGGCGGCGCGTTGCGCTGGTCGTACAGCGGATACAGCGCGGGGGTGACCACCACCGCGCCCGTCCGCACCGCCCGCGCCACGTCCTCGATCGCCCCGTCGGGCCGGGTATCGCCGGAAGCCGCGTACACCACCGCCCCCGGCCGCGAGCCGAGGACCGCGCCGACGTCGTCGACGGCCGTCACCCCGAGATCGTGGCCGAGCCCCGCGAGCCGGCCCGCGTCCCGTCCGACCTTCGCCGGATCGGAGACCAGCACGGCCGCGAGCTCAAGGCCTGGATGGGCGTCCACGGCGCGGATCGCCGCGCGCCCGACATTTCCGGTACCCCACACCACCGTCCGAATCATGCGCGGAGGGTAGCGCCGGGCCCCGAAGGTTCCCAGACCCGCGACCGGATGATCTGACGAATCGTCAGATCACCCGGTCGGGCGGGGACGCGTCAGGTCAGGCGCAGCGCCACGAACGGCACCGTGTCGCCCGGCAGGACGTACCGCTCCAGCTCGGCGAAGCCCCGGGCGAGGGCGAACCGCAGCCCCTCCGGGTTGGAGGCGAGGACCACCGTCTCCACGCCCTCGTCGCTCAGCGTCCGCGCGTGCGCGAGGCCCCTCTCGTACAGCGCGGTCCCGAGGCCCCGCCCCCGGAAACCGGGCAGGATCCGGGCGATGACGGTCGCCGCAGGAGTCTCCTCGTCCGGCGGGCGCACCGTGGAACAGCCCACCACCACGTCACCGAGGTACGCGACGTCCAGCCGGTTCCGCCCGGCCCGCTCCCGCACCTCGTCGGAGGAGAGGACGGCCGTGGGGATGATCGCGTTGTGGACGGCCCGCCAGTCCGCGAGCTGCGCCTCGCTGAGAGCCCGCTCGATACGAAGATCGTTCATCGGAGCAGGAAACCGCGCCGGGTGGGGGAGGGGCAACCGGTTTCGGAGCGCGGGGCGTACGGGTGGATGGGCCGTCCGGAGCGGGGACCGTTCGAGAGTGCCGCCGTCCGGGTGAGGGCGCGGGGACCGCGGCAGCGCCGCCCGGCGAACGGGTACGGATCGCTGCACTGCCCCCGGCCAGGAGGAACCGTCCATGTCCGTCCGCAAGGGCGCCCCCGCGCTGCTGAGCGCCGGCACACTGTGCGCGGCCCTGCTGCTCACCGGCTGCGCGCACCCCACCCCGTCCGCACCTCCCGCCGGGCGAGCCGCCGCGGCTCCGCCCGGTGGCGGCTCCCGCCCCGAGGGACCGCCGGCCGGAGCGGCCGGTGAGGCGGGAGGCCCGGCGGAGGCCGCCAACAGCCTCACCGCCACGCCCGTCCCCGCCCCACGCCTGCCCGGCATCGGCCCGGTCACCCAGGGCCTCGTGCCCGACGGCACCACCCAGGCCCTCGTCGTCACCGGAGCCACCGCCGACTCCTCCACCTCCACCGCGACGCTGTACGCGCGGGACCCCGGCGGTCGCTGGATGCCGACGGCCGGTCCCTGGCCCGCCCACAACGCGCTCCAGGGCTGGACCTCCGACCACAGCGCCGGTGATCTGCGTACCCCCATCGGGGTCTTCCGGATCGGTGACGCGGGCGGCCGGCTGCCCGATCCCGGAGCCCGCCTCCCGTACGACCAGGACGAGGAGTTCGCCATCAGCGGCACCGGCTTCTCCGGCGAACCCCTGGAAGGCTCCTTCGACCATGTGATCGCCATCGACTACAACCGCGTCCCCGGCCGCACCCCGCTCGACAAGGAACGCCCGCTCGGCGCCGACAAGGGCGGCGGCGTCTGGATCCACGTCGACCACGGCGGCCCCACCCAGGCCTGCGTCGCCCTGGAACGCGAGCCGCTGCGCGCGCTGCTGCGCGCCCTCGACCCGGCGGCGGAACCCGTCGTGGTGATGGGTCCGGCCCCGGAACTCGCCCGCTGACGCACCGGAAGGCGCACCGGAAGGCGGATCGGAAGGCGGAGGGGCGAAGCGGAAGCGCGACGGCGCGGGCGGGAGCCGGACGACGGAGGCGGGTGGGTCCGGTGGCAGCCGGACCCACCCGCCTCCCTCGCCGCGGCGCAGCCGCCCACGCCCTCAGCTCCCGCCCGCCCCCACCGCCCCGCGGAACGCGGCCGTATGGCTCCTGACCTGCTCCGGCGTCAGATACGCGTCCGTGTACTCGAAGTCCCGCAGCGTCCCCGCCTTCGTGGCCAGGAAGCCCGTCCGTACGAAGTCGTCGCCGGCGACCGCGTTCAGCAGCCAGTTCGTCATCACTCGGGTCTTCGCCACGTTCGTCCGCAGCGCCGCCCAGTGGTACGCGCGGGCAACGGCCTGCGCAGGCATCCCGTGCAGCTCCACCCCGAGCGGCTTCGACACCCCGTCCATACCGCCGAGGTCCACCACCAGCCCCAGGTCCTTGTGCGTGTACGGATGCATCCGCTCCCCGCGCAGGGTCGCCACCAGGTTGTCGGCCAGCGCCTTCCCCTGGCGCATCGCGTGCTGCGCGGTCGGCGGGCAGATCGCCCCCTCCTCGCCCTTGGCGAGATCGGGCACCGCAGCCGCGTCGCCGAGCGCCCACACCCCGTCGAGTCCGGGGACCGCCATCTCGGCCGAGACGACGAGCCGCCCCCGGAAGGTGTCCGCGCCGAGCGTGCCGATGAGCGGACTCGCCGCCACCCCGGCCGTCCAGATCAGCGTCCGGCTCGGCAGCACCCGCCCGTCGGTGAGCGTCACCGTCTCCGCGTCCACCGAGGCCACCGACACCCCGAGCGACACCTCGATGCCCCGCCGGGTCAGGATGTCCATCGCGGCGGCGCCGAGCTTGTCGCCCAGCTCCGGCATCAGCTTCGGCGCGATGTCCACCAGATGCCACTTGATCAGCTTCGGGTCGATGCGCGGATACCGCTTCACCGCGTTGTGGGTGAGCAGCTGGAGGCAGGCCGCCGTCTCCGTACCCGCGTAGCCGCCGCCGACCACGACGAAGCGCAGCCGCGCGGCCCGCTCCTCCTCGTCGGTGCTGGCGTCCGCCAGGTCGAGCTGGGCGATGACGTGGTCGCGGATGTACACCGCCTCCGCCAGCGTCTTCATCCCGCGCGCGTGCTCGGCGAGACCGGGGATGTCGAAGCTGCGGGTCACACTGCCGGGCGACAGCACGAGATGGTCGTACGGCTCCGTCACGTACTCGCCGGAGATCGTGCGCACCACGCAGACCTTCGCCGCCGTGTCCACGCCGACCACGCCGCCCGGCACGATCCGGGTCCGGTGCCGTTCGCTGCGCCGCAGCGAGAGCGCGACCGACTGCGGGGTCAACACCCCCGCCGCCACCTGGGGGAGCAGCGGCAGGTACAGCTGGTACGAGAACGGCGAGAGCAGTGCGAGCTGCGCCTCCCGCTCCGCGAGCCGCCGTTCGAGCCTCCGTACGCAGGCCACTCCGGCGAATCCGGCGCCCACCACGAGAATCCTCGGTCGCGTCACGCTGTCCGCCCTTCCGTATGAGCGTGCAAGAAGCCATCGGATATGGCTGAGTAAGCCCATGTGGCAATTTTTCGCTGACTATCCGTGGTTCACCCTTTTTATCGTCATTGCGGCAGGATCGCTCTTCGGCATGGTCCGCTTCGGTCCCGTGAAGCTCGGCGCGGCCGGAGTCCTCTTCGTGGGGCTGCTGCTCGGCGCGCTCGACCCGGACATCGGCCCCGCCGTGCCCGCGGGCCTCGCGGTCCTCGGCCTCGCCCTGTACGTGTACACCGTGGGCCTCGAAGCGGGCCCGGCCTTCTTCAGGGAACTCCGGCCCCAGCTGGCCGTGATGACCGGAGCCGTCGCCGCGCTCGTCGTCACCGCCCTCGCCGTCGGCTTCCTCGGCAACACCGTCTTCGGCATCGACGGCCCCTACCTCGCGGGCGGCTACGCCGGCATCGGCACCACCACCCCGGGCCTCGCCGCCGCCCAGGCCTCGTCGTCCGTCCCGTCCCAGCCCGCCACCGGCTACGCGATCGGCTACCCCCTCGCCGTCGTCCTCACCATCCTCTTCGTCGCGGGCATCGCCGCCGTCCGGAACTGGACCGGCCGCCGCGACCCCGGCACCGGACTCCCGAGGGAACTCATCACCCGCACGGTCGATGTCACCCGGACGGTCCACTGGGCCGACGTCCCCGGCTCTGCCGGGGGACAGCTCCTCGCCAGCGCCCGGCGGAGCGGGGACGGCACCCCCCGGGTGGCCCTCGCCCCCGACACCTTCGCCCCCGGCGACCAGGTCGTCCTCGTCGGCGGCCCGGAGGCCGTCGCCGCCGGGATCGAGGCACTCGGCACCCAGGCGCCCACCCATCTCCTCGACCGGCGCGATGTCGTCGACTACCGGCGCATCCTGCTCACCAACCCGGACCTCGCCGGCCGGACGGTCGCCGAGATCCGCCTCGGCGAGCTCTACGGCGCCAAGGCCACCCGCGTCCGCCGCGGCGACCAGGACCTGCTGGCCCACGACGACCTGCTCCTCCAGCTCGACGACCGGGTCCGCGTCGTCATGCCCCGTGAGCGCACCGCCGAGGTGACCGGCTTCCTCGGCGACACCGAGGCCAAGGTCAGCGAGGTCAGCGCCGTCAGCATGGGCCTCGGCCTCGCCGCCGGGTTCCTCATCGGCATCCCGAAGCTCACCATCGGCTCCACGGTCCTCTCCCTCGGCACCGCCGCCGGGCCGCTCGTCATGGCCATGATCCTCGGCCGGCTGCGCCGCACCGGGCCCCTCGTCTGGGTCCTGCCGACCCGTGCCAACCTCACGCTCCGCCAGATCGGCCTGCTGATCTTCCTCGCCTGCGTCGGACTCACCTCGGGCTACGCCTTCCGCCGCGACGCCTTCTCCCTCTTCGGACTGAAACTCCTGACCGTGCTCGTCATCAGCGCCGTGCTCAGCTACGCCCTGATGGTCCTCGTCGCCCGGCTCCTCGGCCAGAGCAGGCCGCGCACCATGGGACTGCTCGCCGGGTACGTGGGCAATCCGGCCATCACCGCGTACGCCAACAGCCGGGTCTCGGACAGCCGGGTCAACACCGGATACGCGACCCTGTTCGCCCTCGCCATCCTCGTGAAGATCGTCTGCATCCAGCTGATCGTGGGCCTCTGACCGACCGCGGGCCTCCGACCGGTGATGGGCCTCCGACCGATCGTCGGCCCGCAGGTTCCTCCGGTCGCCGCGGTGCGGCGGCCGGGTTACGTTGCCCGGGGACCCCGGCCGCCACGGCGGGCCGGGGCCGCCCCAGCCCCGCACCGTCCCCGGAAGGCAGGACAGCCCGCATGGCCACGTACCAGGTCGGCTACTTCGTCGGCAGCCTCTCGACGAAGTCCATCAACCGGATCCTCTCCCGGGCCCTGATCCGCGTCGCGCCCCCCGGGCTGGAGTTCCGGGAGATCCCCATCAAGGACCTCCCCCTCTACAACCACGACTTCGACGCCGCCTACCCGCCGGAGGGCCAGGCCCTCAAGGACGCCATCGCGGCCGTCGACGCCGTCCTCTTCGTCACCCCCGAGTACAACCGCTCCATCCCGGGCGGCCTCAAGAACGCCATCGACTGGGCCAGCCGCCCCTGGGGCACCAACTCCTTCACCCACAAGCCGTCCGCCGTCATCGGCGCCTCGCCGGGCAAGATCGGCACCGCCGTCGCCCAGCAGAGCCTCCGCTCGGTGCTGAGCTTCTGCAACTCCCCGCAGATGAACGCCCCGGAGGCGTACATCCAGTTCACCCCGGGGCTGTTCGGCGACGACGGGGAGGTCACCGATCCGACGACGCAGCAGTTCCTCAGCGACTTCATGGCGGACTTCAAGCTCTTCGTCGAGCGGGTGCTGACGGTCCTTCCGCCGCGCTGAGCGGTCGCGCGCCGACTCCCGACTCCCGACTCCCGGCGGCAGGGCCGCCGGGAGTCGCGTCGCGCCGGGGGTCAGAAGACCACGACGCCCAGCGGCCGGGAGCCCGCCGCCAGCCGGCGGGTGTCGCCCGAGTCGAGGTCGACGACGCTCAGCCCGTCCCAGTAGCCGTCCCGGGTGAAACCGCCGGTCACATAGGCGGTGCGCCCGTCCTTCGACACGGCCACGTCCTCGTGCGGCCCGTCCAGCGGGTAGACCCGCTCGGCCCCGCCGGGCGTCCGCACCGTCAGCGACGGGCCCCGGTCCTCGGCCGGGTCGATCGGCCCCGTGCCGACGGCGAACAGCGTCCCGTCGGGGGTCACGGTCGCGCCGTGCTGATGGGTGTCGGCGGTCATCGGCTCGGTCGTGGTCCGGCCCGTCCGGGGGTCGACCACCGCGAGCCGCTCGCCCTCGAACGGCAGCAGCAGCTTCCCGTCGGAAGGCCGCACGGCGGTGTAATGGGGCTTGAGCCAGGAACCGAGCCCGCCCTCCGTACCGTACGGGGCGACCTCGATGCGGCGCGGTGCCAGGGTCCCCGCCGTGACGACGGTGACGTCGAAGGAGTCGTGGTTCGTCACGTACACCTCCTTGCCGTCCTCGGACACGTCCACGTCGAAGGGCCGTCGGCCCACCGGCACGGTGTCCGTGACCTTCCGCGTCGCCGTGTCGATGACCTCCAGAGTGCCGTTCCCGCCGGGCACGTTGACGCCGACGTACACCCGGTGGCCGTCCGGCGAGAGCGCGATGCCCATGCCGCCGCCCCGGTACTCGCCGGTGCCCGTCGGACCGGCGTCCGTCCGGTACGGGACGAGGGCGAGGCGCTGCCGGGTCGCCGTGTCCACCACGGCGACCCCTTCGGCGGTCGCCACCCAGGCCCGCCCGTCCGCGCCCACGACCAGACCGTAGGGAGCGGTGCCGACCTTCACGGAGCCCGTGGCGCCCTTCGCGGGATCGACGAAGGTGACCGTGTCGGATCCGAAGTCGGAGACCAGGAGCGAGCCCGGCGCGGGCCTGCCGGCCGGGACGGGCGTCGCCGTCATGGAGGAACCGGCGGTGGGCGGCGCGGTGGTGGGGGAGATTCCGGCCGGTGACGTCGCACCCGCCGACGCCCCTCCGGGCGCCTGCGCGCACCCGGCGAGCAGGACGACGGACACCGCCGCGGGCACGAGCACCCGGGCGGTACGGGACGCACGGCGGAACTTCGTCATGTCGGACTCCTCGGTACGGCGGGCACGGGCGGCCCCGTCCGGGGACGGGCCGCGTCCTGCCCCGATCCTCCGCCCGTACACGGCCCCGCACGGTCCGACAGCCGGCCCCCGACGGGCGGCGGGACGGACGACACCGGGGTCGACCGAACGGCTGACCCGTCTGCCGCGCACTGTCCGGCAGAGACCGCGGGCTCAGCCCCGCACACCGTCCAGGAAGCACAGCACCCGCTCGACACAGAGCGCGGTCGCCTCCGGTACGTGAGAGGGCGCGCCGGCCTCCGCGAACAGGTGCGCGCTCCCCGGGTACAGGAACAGCTCCCGGTCCGCCGCGCCCGCGACCAGCGCGCGGGCCGCCGTCAGATCGCCCTCGTCGACGAAGAACGGATCCGCGTCCATGGCGTGCACCTGGACGGGCACGCCCTCCGGCCACGCCGAGCCGAACTCCTCCACCGGAACGCAGGCGCCGATGAGCAGGGCGCCGAGGGACCCGGCCCGGGTCTGGGCCAGCTTCTGCGCGGGCAGCACGCCCAGCGAGAACCCGGCGTGGACGAGCGCCCCGGGCAGCCCCTCGGCGGCGCGCTCACCGCGCGCCACGAGCGTCCCGAAACCGATCTCCTGGGCGTGGCCGGCGCCCGCCTCCAGGTCGGTGAAGGTCCGTCCCTCGTACAGGTCGGGCACGTGCACCGTGTGTCCGCCCCGGCGCAGCTCCTCGGCGAAGGCGTGGACGCCCTCCGTCAGACCGAGCGCGTGGTGGAAGAGCAGAACCTCAGCCATGTCGTCATCCCCTGGTCACCGTTCGTGCCCGTGCCGCCGGGGCACGGACCGTTCGCCGGACAGCATCGCGCACGCCACTGACAACGGCCCGGGACCCGGTGCGCGGACGGCGGTCCGGCGCGACGAACCGTGAGGGAGGGAAGTCAGGGGTCAGCGCATCGGACGGTGCGGCAGCACGGCACCGGCCTGGCCCACGGGACCGCCGACGCCCATCGCCCCGCCCGCGTTCCCGTGCGCCTGCGCACCGGGGTGCCCCAGGGCACCGACCTGCGCGCCCTGGTGAGCCATGGCGCCCGGGTGAGCCATGGCGCCCGCGTGAGCGACAGCACCCTGCGGCCCGGGAACCCCCTGCGGCGGCATCTGGATGACCCGGCTCAGGTCCCGCAGAACCTCCTCGGCGACCTGGCGGACGTCACCCGGAACATCCCCCCGCTCCCGTATGAGCTCGGCGTAGATCGGTGCCGTGCCGTCCGCGTGGTTCATGGGGCTCGCTTCCTTCGACTGTGCCGGTGACGTCACCGACGGGCAGACGGCGAGTCTACGGGGCACCACCGACACGCCCGGGATCGGGAACCCGCGCACCACCCCGCCACGCCGTCCGGACCCGGAAATCCATTGGGCTCCGGGGCCCCGCCGACCGAGAATGGATCAACGAACCCACGGGAGGGACCCCATGAGCCAGGCGACCCTGACTCTGCACGACCTGATGCCGTCCGACGAGCTCTCCGCCGCACTCGCCGACGGGCACATCACACGCAAGCGCCATCCCGAGCTGCCGCTGTCGATCTACACGTACACGCGCGCGTGCCAGTACGCCCAGCACTGGAACCGGGCCACCACGCGCTGCCGGGGCCTCGTGGCCGACGACACCACCGGCCGGATCGTCGCGCTCCCCCTCCCCAAGTTCTTCAACGTCTCCGAACACTCCGGTGGCCGCCCCTACGCACCGCCGCTGCCCGATGAGCCCTTCGAGGTCTACGACAAGGTCGACGGCAGCCTCGCCGTGGTCTTCCACTACGACGGCCGCTGGCGCGCCGCCTCCAAGGGCTCCTTCACCAGCGTCCAGGCGACCTGGGCGCAGCGCCGTCTCGACGCCGCCGACACCACCGGACTGACCCCCGGTGTGACGTACCTCGCGGAGATCCTCCACCCGGGCAACCGCATCGTCGTGGACTACGGCGACCGCCGCGACCTCGTCCTGCTCGCCGTCTTCGCCGCCGACGGCACCGAGACCCCGCTCACCGAGGCCGCCGCGGGCTGGCACCCCCTCGGCTCCGTGGTGCGCACCTGGCCGGCCACGAGCGTCGCCGACCTCGTCGCCCTCACCGAGTCCAACACCCTGCCCGGCGGCCGACGGGCCACCGGCACCGACGCCGAGGGCTTCGTGCTGCGCTTCGCCTCCGGCCTGCGGGCCAAGGCCAAGCTCGCCGAGTACGTACGCCTCCACAAGGTGCTCACCGGTGTCACCGAGCGGGACATCTGGCGCTGCCACGGCATCCAGCGCTTCGCCGCCCTGCCCGCCGCCGAGGTGGCCAAGGGGATCGGCTGCGCCGTCACCGAGGTCGAGGCGGACGGAGGCAAGCCCCTCGACGCCCTCCTCGAGCAGGTGCCCGACGAGTTCGACGCCTGGGTGCGCGAGGTGACCGCCCGCCTCGAAGCGGCGGCCGTCGACCGCGAGCGGGCCGTCGAAGAGGCCTACGCGCGTCTCGCCCACCTCGCCGCCGACCGGGGCGCCTTCGCGCGCGCCGCCGCGGCCCTGCCCGACCGGGGCCTGCGCGCCGCCGTCTTCCTGCGCCTCGACGGCCGCCCCACCGACCTCCTCGTCTGGCGCGGGCTGCGCCCCGAGGCCTCGGACCCCTTCGCCCACGACCAGGAGAACTGACCGTGCCCGTCGTCCACCTCATGACCGGTCTTCCCGCCTCCGGGAAGACCACGGCCGCCCGCGCCCTCCAGGCCGCCGCCGAGGGGCGCGTCCGCCGCGTCAACCTCGACGACCTGCGCGCCATGCTCGACATCCCCTCGGCCGACCGGGGACGGTCCCACGGGCACGAGCAGACCGTGCTCGGCATCCAGGACGCCGCCGTCCGCGCCGCCGTCGACGGCGGATTCGACGTCGTCGTCGACAACACCCACCTCACCCCGCACATCCCGAAGCGCCTGAAGGCCGCCGTGGGCGGCCTCGCCACCTTCGCCGTCCACGACTTCACCGCCGTGCCCGTCGACGAGTGCGTCCGCCGCGACGCCGCCCGCGAGCGGCCGGTCGGCGAGGACATCATCCGGATCCTGGCCGACAAGCACGCCAAGGCCACCCGGAACGGCTGGCGGCTCACCGCGGACTGGCTCAACGACCGCCCCTCCGTGGGGGAGCCCTACGTCCCCGACCCGAGCCTCCCCACGGCCGTCATGTGCGACATCGACGGCACCCTCGCCCTGCGCGTCGACCGCGGCCCGTACGACTTCACCCGCTGCGACCGCGACCTGCTCAACGTCTCCGTGCGCGACGCCCTGCGGGCCTTCCGGCACACCGAACGGGACCGGATCGTCCTGCTGTCCGGCCGGAGCGAGGACCACCGGGCCCTCACCGAGGGCTGGCTCGCCCGCCACGAGGTGCCGTACGACGAGCTGTGGATGCGCGCCTCCGGCGACGGCCGCGGCGACGACCTCGTGAAGGCCGAGCTCTTCGACGCCCACGTCCGCCACCGGTACGCCGTCCGCGTCTCGCTCGACGACCGCGACCGGGTCGTCGCCCTCTGGCGCCGGATGGGCCTGCCCACCTGGCAGGTCAACTACGGGGCCTTCTGACCGCGCGACGGCCGGCCCGGCGGGGGTGGGACCACCCACCCCCGCCGCCGTGTCAGGATCGTGGGATGGTGGAAAAGATCATCGCGGCGTGCGACGGCGCGTCGAAGGGAAACCCCGGCCCCGCGGCCTGGGCATGGGTCATCGGCCGGGCCGACGGAGCGATCGACCGCTGGGAGGCGGGCCCGCTCGGCCGGGCGACCAACAACGTGGCCGAACTCACGGCCCTGGAACGGCTGCTCGAAACACTCGACCCGGCGGTGCCCGTCGAGGTCCGCATGGACTCCCAGTACGCCATGAAGGCCGTCACGACCTGGCTGCCCGGCTGGCGCCGCAAGGGCTGGAAGACCTCCTCCGGCAGCCCCGTCGCCAACAAGGAACTCGTCGTCCGCATCGACGCCCTCCTCACCGGCCGGAACGTCGACTTCGTCTACGTACCCGCGCACCAGGTCGACGGCGACCCCCTCAACGACGCCGCCGACCGCGCGGCCAGCCACACCGCCCGTACCCAGGAGGCCACCGGCTCCGACGCCGGGGCGCCGCTGCCGCCCCCGGAAGCGCCGACACGCGCCTCCGCGCCCCGCACGCGCTCCTCCGCGCCGTCCGGTTCGACGGGCGGCTCCGCCACGGGTTCCTCCGGGGGCGCTCAGGGCGGTTCGTCCGCCCGCCGGACACGCCCGTCGGGTGCCACGCTCAAGGCCAGATTCTCGGGCCGCTGCCGCTGCGGCAAGGCCTACGACAAGGGCGAGACCATCGCGAAGAACCCCGACGGCTGGGGCCATCCCACCTGCGTCTGAACCCTCCCGCCGTCCGACTGGCGGGCGGCTCCGTCCGTTGTTCGAGACCGGCCGGCCCGGGCGCACGCGAGCCTTCACCCAGGCGTGTACCCGGGTTCGTCCGGGGTTCTGTTCTCCGAGCGCTTGTGGCTGCATACTGTCCTCCTCGCCACCGGTGACGAACCGTTTTACCTGCTCATTCGTCGTTCTCACGACGTGATCGGGGCCGGCGAGAACCTCCCCCTTGCAGCCGCCGCGGTCTCCCCACGGCGGAAGCTCTCCCTGCCCGTGAAAGACCCGAGGTTCCGTGCCAGTACCTGTTCTCCTGACCGGGCGCTCCGTGCGCCTGGAGCCGCTGGCGATGCGGCACGCCGAAGCCCTCGCCCGGGCCGGCGGGGCGGACCGATCGGCCTACGCCTTCACCCCCGTACCCGACGGCTTCCCATCGGCCCTCGACTACATCGGCCGCGCCCTCGCCGATCAGGCGGCAGGACGTTCCCTGCCCTTCGCCCTGATCAGTACGGCCGACGAACGAGTCATCGGCTCGACCCGGTTCCTCGAACTCGACTACTGGAGGGGCCCGCTGGTCTGGCCGCCCGTCCCCGGTATGCCCCACGGCGATCCCCTGACCGCCGTGCCGGACGCCGCCGAGATCGGCAACACCTGGATCGCCGGCGACGCCCGGGGCACCGGCATCAACACAGAGGCCAAATTCCTCATGCTCCGGCACGCCTTCGAAGCCTGGGGCGTCCGCCGCATCACCCTGCGCGCCGACGCCCGGAACACCCGCTCCAGAATCGCGATCGAGCGCCTCGGAGCCAGCTGCGAAGGCGTTCGCCGCGCCCACTCCCGAGGGCTCGACGGAGCCGTCCGCGACACGGCCTTCTACTCGATCCTCGACGAGGAATGGCCCACGGTCAGGGACATCATCGAACTCCGTCTGTCCACCCCCCGCCAGGTGCGCGTCCCGCAGGACCTGCTCCCGGCCTGACCCCCTCCACCACCGCTCCGACGGGCGCTCGCGCCCCCACCGGAGCGGTGGTTCCATGGAAGGGACGGGAAGGACCCGACAGTGAGGACGCGGGGTAGCGGCCGTCACCGGACCGCGCACCGTGCAATCAGGATCCGCGAGAAGCGGATGAGTCCTTCCCGCCCCCTCGCGCCCGGCGCCTCCCCTTCGGCGCCGACCGGCACCGGTCGGCCGCTCCACCGAAGGACCGCCCCGGTACGGTGATCGCACCAGCGAACAGCGCCACCGAAGGGACCGAGTGATCGTGCCGACCGGAACCGCCGACGTACTCCTGCGGACGGAGGGCCGGGCCGGATTCATCACCCTGAACCGCCCCCGCGCCATCAACGCGCTCACCCACCCCATGGTCCTCGCCGTCGACGCGGCCCTGACCCGGTGGGAGCACGACCCGGACATCGGCACCGTCGTCATCGAGGGCGCGGGGGAACGCGGCCTCTGCGCCGGCGGCGACATCCGCGCCATCCACGACGACGCCCGCGCCGGCGGCTCCGCCTCGCGCGCCTTCTGGCGCGACGAGTACCGGCTCAACGCCCGAATCGCCCGCTACCCCAAGCCCTATGTCGCCCTCATGGACGGCATCGTCATGGGCGGCGGCGTCGGCGTCTCCGCGCACGGCTCCGTCCGCGTCGTCACCGAACGCTCCCGGGTCGCCATGCCCGAGACCGGCATCGGCTTCGTCCCCGACGTCGGCGGCACCCGCCTCCTCGGCCGCGCCCCCGGCGAACTCGGCACCCATCTCGCCCTCACCGGCGGCCTCGTCGGCGCCGCCGACGCGATCCTCACCGGCCTCGCCGACCACTTCGTCCCCGCCGCCGAACTGCCCGACCTGGTCCGGGACCTGGCCCGCCTCCCCGCCGAGGAGGCCGTCGCCCGGCACACCGCGACGGTCCCGGCAGGCGTGCTCGCCGAGCAGCGGGAGTGGATCGACGCCTGCTACCGGGCCGAGACCGTCGAGGAGGTGATCGAGCGCCTCTTCGACACCGGCGCCCCCGCCGCCAAGGAGGCGGCCACCACCCTCCTCACCAAGTCCCCGACCGCCCTCAAGGCCACCCTGGCGACCCTCCGCAGGTCCCGCGCCCTCACCACCCTCGAAGAGGTCCTCGACCTGGAGTTCCGGGCCTCCTGCGCCGCCCTCGCCACCCCCGACCTCGTCGAGGGCATCCGCGCCCAGGTCGTCGACAAGGACCGCGACCCCCACTGGACCCCGGCCACCCTCGCCGAGGTCACGGACGAGGACGTCGCCCGCTACTTCGCCGCACCGGCCGAGGGCGACCTCGGCCTCGAAGCCGCCCGCGACGGCGGGGCCGCCGGGGACCCCGTGTGACCGCGGACACCTCCTTCGGGCCCGTACTGGACCTCATCGCCGAGGAGATCGCCGCACTCACCGAGCGGGGCACCCCCGCCGACTACATCCCCGCCCTCGCCGCCGGTGACCCCACCGACTTCGGCATGGCCGTAGCCGAACTCGACGGCACCGTCTACGGGGTGGGCGACTGGCGGCGCCCCTTCTCCACCCAGTCCGTCACCAAGGTCTTCACCCTCGCGCTCGCCCTCGCCGGAGAGGGCGACGCGCTCTGGGCCCACGTCGGCAGGGAACCCTCCGGCGACCCGTTCAACTCCCTCGTCCAGCTGGAGTACGAGCACGGCATCCCGCGCAACCCGTTCATCAACGCCGGCGCCCTCGTCGTCACCGACCGCCTGCACCGGCTGACCGGCGACGCCTCGGGCAGCCTGCTCGACTTCCTGCGCGCCGAGAGCGGCAACCCGGACCTCGGCTTCGACACCGACGTGGCCACCTCCGAAGCCGCCCACGGCGACCGCAACGCGGCCCTCGCCCACTTCATGGCCTCCTACGGCAACATCACCGGCCCCGTCCCCGACCTGCTGCGCGAGTACTTCCGCCAGTGCTCCGTCGAAGCCTCCTGCGCCGACCTCGCCCTGGCCACCGGCTTCCTCGCCCGCCACGGCCTGCGCGCCGACGGCACCCGGCTGCTGACCCGCAGCCAGGCCAAACAGGTCAACGCCGTCATGCTCACCTGCGGCACCTACGACGCCGCGGGCGACTTCGCCTACCGCGTGGGACTCCCGGGCAAGAGCGGCGTCGGCGGCGCGGTCGTCGCCGTCGTGCCGGGCCGCTGCACCCTGTGCGTGTGGAGTCCGGGCCTGGACCGCCGGGGCAACTCGGTCGCGGGCGTGACGGCGCTCGACCGCTTCACGACCATCACCGGCCTGTCCGTCTTCTGAGGCCCCACGAGGCCGCGTCCGGAAGACGGCGCCGCCCGCCCGCAGGCACGGCCCGGGCGCCGTCCAGCGCCGCCGGTTCCCCGAGCGCCCCCGCCGCCCTGCGCCAGGCCTCGGTGACCGCCCCGTGGGCAAGCTCCGTCGCCTCGGCCACGTCGGCGGGCAGCCGCAGCGGCGTCCCGATGTGCACATGCAGCCCCGGCCTGCGGACCGGCGCGGTGAGCACCCCCGCGATCTGCTTCGCCCGCCCGCCGGACGTGATCCGCCGGGCACCCGCCTGACCGATCGGCACCACTGGCGCCCCCGTGGCCCCGGCGAGCCGCGCGAGCCCGGTACGGAACGACTCCGGCGGGCACTCGGCCGCGTCCCGGCGCGGCGGGATGCGGCCCTCCGCGTACAGCATCACGTGCCGCCCGGAGGCGAGCGCGACCGCCGCGTGGTCCAGGGCGACGGCGGCGCGCGCCGTGTTGCGGTGCACCGGCACATACCCCTCGCGGGTCAGCGCCCGGCCGAGCAGCGGGATCCGCCAGAGCCCGGCCGTGGCCAGCAGGACGGGCTCGACGGCCAGCCTCCGGCGGAGCGCGGCGAGGACGAGCGCCGGGTCGGCGGTCGAGGTGTGGTTCACCACCAGGATGCTGCCGGGCTCCAGCCGGGCCCCGGGGTCGGCGGTGACGGTCAGCCGCCCGAAGAACGGGACGACATGGGCGGCGATGCGGCTGAGCACGGACGGGCCCCCTGGCTCCGAGGTCGATGCGCTGACCCACCCATCGTGCGAGGGCCCGCGGCGCCCCGCATGAGCACCCGTACTCAGCCGACGTACTCGACCCCACCCACCGGACGGGGCTCGGTGGCCGGGGAGTTCTCCGCCCGGTCTACGCTGGCCTCGGCCGACCGGCACACGGGACACACGGGGAAGAGGGGGAGGGGCGGGGTGGTGGGACCTTCCACGCGACGCATCGCGGCGCTCCTGCCCGCGATGCTCTGCGCCATCTGGTCGCTCCTGCTGCTCCCGGCGCCCCAGGCGCAGGGGACGCCCCTGACGGGAACGGCGGCGTCGGCCGGCCCGACGACCGCTCCGGTCGCGCCCTCGGGATCAGCACCGGGCACGGCCTCGTCCGCCCCCGCTCACCACGTCGCGCCCCCGGACCCCCAGCTGGCGACCACCGCGGTCGTACGCCTCCCGGCGGCCGTCGAGAACCCCGTACGGTTCCCGGGAACGCCCGTGACCACGGCCGCCGTTCCCGCCGACCTCTCCGTACCCGCGCGCGGTGTCCTCATGGGCGACCCGCGCCGGGAGCGCGCCCCGCCCACCGCTCCCCGGGGCCCCCGCGTCCCCCGTGGCCCTCCCGCCGCCCGGCACAGCTGACGTTCCTCCGCGTCGCCGTCCGGGTCCTCGGCATGTCCGCGTACCGGACCGGTTCACGACGCGTGTCCGACCGTACGCCCGGCACGGCCGCCGGGCGCCCCCACGCGCGTGCGTGGGCGGGCGCCGCCGCCGTGCGCTGCCAGTGGAGCACCCGTGTCCCCAGGTACCTCTCGCACCTCTCGTTCCCCACGTCCCTCCCGCCCTGCCCGGGCCTCCGGTCCCGCACGGCCCTCCCGGCCGGGACGCGGCTCCCGGTCCGTGCTCTGGCGCGCGCTCCTCGCGCTCGCCGTCGTCGCCCTCTCCCTCTGGATCACCCTGACCACCCCGCCCCGGCTCGGCCTCGACCTGCGGGGCGGCACCCGCATCGTCCTGCAGACCGAGGACGGGCCCACCGTCCGCGCCGACGCGGCGGCCACCGACCGCGCCCTTGAGGTCCTCCGCAAACGCGTCGACGGGCTCGGCGTCGCCGAACCCTCGCTCGCCCGCTCCGGCGAACGGCGCATCGTCGTCGAACTCCCCGGACTGCGCGACCCGCGCGAGGCGGCCGACGTCATCGGCCGTACCGCCCAGCTCACCTTCCACACGGTCACCGGCACGGTCCAGGGGCCCGCGGGACCGGCCGCCAAGGACGGGACGAGGGTCCTCGCCGACCCCGACGCGCCGGGAGCCTTCCTCGCCCTGGGCGCCCCCTCGCTCACCGGGGACGGCGTCAAGAGCGCCGAGGCCGTGCTCGACGCCACGAACGGCGGGGGCTGGACGGTCGACCTCGCCTTCCGCGACTCCGCCGCCGGCACCTGGGCGCGGCTCACCGGCGACGCGGCCTGCGCGGCGCCCGGCGACCCGGCGCGCCGGGTCGCCATCGTGCTCGACGACCGTGTCGTCTCCGCGCCCGCCATGCAGCAGGGCGTCCCGTGCGGCTCGGGCATCGGCGGCGGCTCCGCGCAGATCACCGGGGGGTTCTCCGGCCAGGAGGCCCGCGACCTCGCGGCGCTCGTGCAGGGCGGCGCGCTGCCCGTCCCGGTGACGACGGTCGAGCAGAGCACCGTGGGACCGACCCTCGGCGCCGAGGCGATCAGGGCCAGCGCCCTCGCGGCGGTGATCGGCCTCGCCTGCACGGGCCTGTTCGTCATGCTGGTCTACCGGCTCCTCGGCGTCCTGGCGACCGTCGCCCTGCTGCTGTACGGGCTGATCTCCTACGCCGCGGTGGTCGCCCTCGGCGCCACGCTCACGCTTCCGGGCCTCGCCGGTTTCGTCCTGGCCATCGGCATCGCCGTCGACGCGAACGTCCTCGTCTTCGAACGGGCACGGGAGGAGTACGCGGCCCTCGGCCGGACCGCCGGGCGCGACCTCCGGCGGCCGCTCGAAACGGCGTTCGGCAAGGTGTGGAGCGCGGTCGCGGACTCCCACATCACCACCCTGCTCGCGGCCGGCCTGCTGTTCGTCTTCGCCTCCGGCCCGGTCAAGGGCTTCGGTGTGACCCTCGCGATCGGCGTCGTGACCTCGCTGCTCAGCGCCATGGTCATCACCCGGCTCCTCGCCGACCTCACGCTGCGCCTGCCGGCCGTACGCCGGAGGCCCTCGGTCACCGGCATCGCCGGACTCGGCCGACTGCGGACCCGGCTGACCCGGCGTGTTCCGCGGCTGATGGCCCACCGCCGCCGCTGGCTGCTCTCCTGCGGGGCGCTCCTGCTGGTTGCCCTCGCCGGGATCGGGGTACGCGGCCTGGAGTTCGGCGTCGAGTTCACCGGCGGCCGGGTGGTCCAGTACACCGCCGAACGTCCGGTCGACGCCGACGAGGCGCGCGCGGCCGTCGCGGACGCGGGCTTCCCCGACGCGGTGGTGCAGACGACGGGCGGCGCGGAGGCCGCCGACGGCGGCGACGGGGCGGCGCGCGGAGAGGTGTCCGTGCGCGTCCGGGAGACCGGTGACGAGGAACAGCGGGACATCCGGGAGGCCCTCACCCGGGTGGCCGGCCCGGTGGAGGTGGAGCGCGACGACCTGATCGGCCCGAGCCTGGGCGGGGAACTGCGCACGCACGCGACGATCGCCCTCGGCCTCGCGGTGGTGGCGCAGCTCCTCTATCTGACGGTGCGGTTCCGCTGGACCTACGCGACGGCGGCCGTGGCGGCGATGACCCAGGACGTGCTGCTGGTCGTGGGCTTGTTCGCCTGGCTCGGCAAGCCGGTGGACAGCGTCTTCCTCGCCGCTCTCCTGACGGTCGTCGGCTACTCGGTGAACGACTCGGTCGTCGTGCTCGACCGGCTGCGCGAGCTGCGCCGTCGCGGCGGACGGATTCCGCTGCCCGACCTCGCCGACCGGGCCGTCGCCCAGACCCTGCCCCGTACCGTCAACACCGGCATGGGTGCGCTCTTCGTCCTGGTGGCGCTCGCCGTTCTGGGCGGCGACTCGCTCACCGACTTCTCGGTGGCGCTGCTCGCGGGTGTCGTGCTCGGCATGGCGTCCACCGTGTTCACGGCGATGCCCCTGGCGGTGGCCCTGGAGGCACGCCATCCCGCTCCCGCCCCGGCCCCGGTGTCCCGCCGAGGTGTGGGCGCCGTGGTCTGACCGCGTACCGCGGCGGCCCGTTCCCCGTGCGCCGGGGGACGGGCCGCCGCCCCGGTCAGGGCTGGTCGAACCAGGACAGCGCGGCGATCCGCCAGCCGTCCGGGGTCCGGACGAACTGGAGGGTCTTCGTGCCCTCGCCGTCGTACGGCTGCCCGTCCAGGACCCCGGACTTGCGGTACGTGCCGAAGCGCGAGGCGATGTCACCCTCGATCCGGGTCTCCTCCGAGGTCTCCCACTCGGAGAAGTCGACGAGCCGCCCGTCGGTCAGCAGCCGCTCGCGCGGGACGACGAACTCCTCCACGGAGTACGCCGTGAACGTGGGCGCCGTGCAGACGATCACCCCCTGGGGCAGCACCAGCCGGCGGATCCGGCCCACGTCGGGGGCCTTGCCGCCACGATTGTCGAACGCGCCGTAGAACTCGGCGGTCACCGCGTCTATCTGAGTCTTGGACATGACACGAGCGTAGGGGGTGTCCCGCCGGTCGGGCCTGACACGGCAAGAGAGCTGCCGTTCAGCCGAGTTCGGCCTCGATGAGATCGGCCGCCCGGATCGTGCCGCCCTCGCGGCGCATCGACTCCTGGACCTCCCGCGCGCGGCGCGCCACTTCGGGATCACCGCTGAGGGCGAGCACCGCCTCGCGCAGCCGCCCGGGGGTGACCTCCTCCATCGGCAGGTGCCGTGCCACGCCCAGGGACTGGAGCATGTCGGCGTTCCCGAACTGGTCGGTGGCCTGTGGGACGGCCACCATGGGCGTGGCCGTGGCCAGGCCCTCCTGGCTGCCTCCGGCGCCCGCGTGGGTGATGAATGCGTCGGCCTGCCGGAGGACCGCCAACTGGGGAACCCAGGAGTGCACTTCGACGTTCGGCGGCAGTTCGCCGAGCTCGGCCGGGTCGACGAACTTCCCGATCTGCAGGACGAGGTGCCAGGAGGGGAGTCCCGCGAAGGCCTCGACGCAGTCCCGGTAGAAGCCGGGCAGCTTGGTGAAGGCGGAGCCGAGGGAGACCAGGGCCACCTTCTCCGCGTGTTCCGGGCGCCGCCATTCCCCCTGCTCGGCGCGCGTGCCCTGGCAGGCGCCGACGAAGGTGTAGACGGACCGGTCGACCCGGTCGGCGTGCGGCTGGAGGGCCTCGGGGATGAGGACGAGGGCGCGGCGAGGGCGGGCGACGAACCTGTCCGGGTGGGTGTCGATGCCGTACTCGGCGAGCCAGGCCGCGAAGCGCGCGTAGTAGGCCCTGCCGCGCGGCGACGCCTTGAGCCCGGCGAACATCGGCTCGGCGACCTCCTCCTCGTACCCCTCCCACGGCACGAGGTTCGGCCAGAGGGAGAGGGCCGGGACGCCCCAGGTGTGGGCGAGGACGGGGGCCGGGTAGGAGGTGATGTCGTGGAGGACCAGGTCGGGCCGGTCCCGTGCGAAGGCCTCGGCGAGCTGCGGCAGCGCCTGGACGGCGTCGGCGAGGAACGGTTCGAGGTGGTCGATGAGTTCGGTGCCCCAGGCGTCGGGGTCCTCGTCGGTCGGCAGGGTGGAGCGGTAGACGACGGGGGTGGCCCCGGTCGCCGCGACCTTCTCGGCGAAGGAGGCGGGGACGGCGTAGCTGACGCGGTGTCCCCGGGCGACGAGCTCCCGGACGACCTCCAGGCTGGGGTTCACATGGCCGTGGGCGGCGATGGAGAACATGGCGATGTGGGCGGGTGAGGGGGCTGTGATGGGGGTCATTCCGCCACCTTAAGCGAGACGATACGTATCGTCTAATGAATTCCTCTGTCGACGGTGTTCTGTCCATGCCAAGATGGCGTCCGTCGAACCATGCCGCCCGACCCAGGGAACTCCGTGAAGACACAGGCGTACGCCGCCAGGGGCACCCTCGCCCTCGCCGGCGCCCTCACCCTGCTCATCGCCCTCCCGGCGAGCGCCCTCGCCGCGCCGCCCGCCGCCCTTCCCGCCAACGCCGACGCCCTGGAGCGGACCTTCCAGCCGGCCTACGACTACGACACGGACGGCTGCTACCCCACACCCGCCATCGGCCCCGACGGCACGCTCAACGCTGGCCTCAACCCCTCCGGCACCGTCAGCGGCCAGTGCCGCGACTCCTGGGACCTCACCCAGACCAACGGTTACTCCCGGGCGAAGTGCAACAACGGCTGGTGCGCGATCATCTACGGCCTGTACTTCGAGAAGGACCAGGCGGTGTGGGGAAGCGGTCTCGGCGGACACCGCCACGACTGGGAGCACGTCGTGGTCTGGGTGCAGAACGACCAGGCGCAGTACGTCTCCACCTCCGCCCACGGCAACTTCAACACCTACGGCCGGGACGCGATCCGCTGGGACGGCACCCACCCCAAGGTCGTCTACCACAAGGACGGCATCGGGACGCACTGCTTCCGGCCCGCCAACACCAACGACGAACCGCCTGAGAACCACCAGCACACCTGGCAGTACCCGAGCCTGGTCGGCTGGAACGGCTACCCCGCGGGCCTGCGCGACAAGCTCAGCCAGGCCGACTTCGGCAACGCCGTCTTCGGCCTGAAGGACGGCAACCTCGCCGCCCACCTCGCCAAGGCCAAACCTGCGGGCATCCCCTTCGACCCGTACGCCTGACCGCCCGGCGCGGGCGCCCGGTCCCCGCCCCCGTGGCCACTGTGCGATCATGCGGTGCCCCGGGGTGGGGCGAAGGGGTGTTCGACGCTTCGGGGCGAGGAGTGCGGTGTGGGCGCGGGTGGGGAGCGGGACGGTTCGTCCGTACCGGACGACGTCTGGGAGCAGTTCCTGCGGGATTCCGTGGACGGAGTGCCGGACGCGCCCAAGGAGCCTTCGGCGCGGGCCCGGAGCGTGACCGGGCGACCGCGTGAGCAGCCCGCGAACCCGCACGGCTGGCGTGCGTACACGCCGCCCCCGCGCCGGCGCGGCAAGGGCTGGTACGTGGCCGGGTTCCTGGTCGCCGTGGCCCTCCTGGTCGTGGCGTTCGACCCCTGGCGGATGATCGGAACCTCCGGCGACGGCACTCCGGCCGGGCCACCGCTCGCGCAGGAGTCGGAGCGCCCGACCGAGGCCCCGCCCGTCGAACCGGCCCTCCGGCCCACACTCGGCGAACCCTTCCGCGGATCGCCCGCGGCGCGCTGGGCGAACGGCGCCGCGGGCATCACGGTCCCCGCCGCCCGGGCGACCGGATGGATGAGCGAGGCTCAGGTGGCACAGGCCCTGCGACGGTCCCGGGACTTCCTCGTCGCCTCCAGCCTGGATCCGGCGGTATGGCGGGGCGAGCGGCCCGCGCGGGCGACCGCCCTGCTCAACCCGCACCAGCGGGACGTCCAGGACTACCTGAAGACCTCCTTCGAGGCCCCGAGCGAGGAGAACGATCCGCTCCTGCTCTTCAGCCGCTTCGACCCGGCACGCGCGCGCGTGGCCGGCGACGTGGTGAAGACCCGGGGCCGGATCTCGTACGGCCAGGGCGAACGCGGCGCCCTCCAGGTGACCACCGACGTCACCTACGTCTATCCGGTCACGCGCGGGACGGCGGGCGGCGACGAGATCGCGCGCACGATCGTCCGCCGAGAGATCGTGCTGAACTGGGACGATCCGTCGAAGATCATCACCCAGCCGGGCACCGTCTCCCTCGTCTCGTACAAGACCCATATGACCAACGGCGGCTGCGACGACCACACCGGCTACTTCGCCCCCGAGTTCGACTCGGACCGGCCGGCCGAGGGCGCGACGGAGGGCGGGACCGTCGACCCGTACGACCGCGCCCGGCCGATGGACGAGCTGACCGGAGCCGCCGACGGCGGCTGCGGGACGGCATCGCGTACGTAGCGGCCCCGACCGCCGTGTGAGCTTCGCGGCCCGCCGGGGCCGACCGGCGACGGGTGATCCATGGCCACGCGCGCGCGTGGCGGGCACGATGGGCCCCATCACCGCCGGGCGGCCCGGGCGCGCCGGCGGGAACCGGAAGGGACGAGCCTCCTCCATGCCCCAGAAGTACGGCGACTACCAGCACGAGATCTACTTCGACGGGCTCTTCGGCGTCCTGCCCGAACTGCCCATGACCTTCGGCGAACTGGAGAACCGGGCGCGGGCGGCGCTCCCGCCCTCGCTCTGGTCGTACGTGGCGGGGGGCGCGGGCGACGAGCACACGCAGGAGGCCAACGTCCGGGCCTTCCGGCAGTGGGGGCTCGTCCCGCGCATGATGGTCGGCGCCTCCGAACGCGACCTCTCCGTCGACCTGTTCGGGCTCACCCTGCCGTCCCCGCTCTTCATGGCGCCCGTCGGGGTGATCGGACTCTGCGCCCAGGACCGGCACGGCGACCTGGCGACCGCCCGCGCCGCCGCCCGTACGGGCGTGCCGATGATCGCCTCCACGCTCAGCGTCGACCCCATGGAGCAGGTCGCCGCCGAGTTCGGCGGCACACCGGGCCTCTTCCAGCTGTACACCCCCACCGACCGCGCTCTCGCGGAGAGCCTGGTGCACCGCGCCGAGGCGGCCGGCTTCCGGGGCATCGTCGTCACCCTCGACACCTGGATCACCGGCTGGCGCCCGCGCGACCTCGCCACCGCCAACTTTCCCCAGCTGCGCGGCCACGCGCTCGCGAACTACACCTCCGACCCCGTCTTCAGGGCCCGTCTCGCGAAGCCGCCCGAGGACGACCCGCGCGCCGCCGTCCTGGAGTGGGTGGGCCTCTTCGGTAACCCGCTGGTCTGGGACGACCTGGCCTGGCTCCGTTCGCTCACCGACCTGCCGATCGTCCTCAAGGGCGTCTGCCACCCCGAGGACGTCCGCCGGGCCAGGGACGGCGGCGTCGACGGCATCTACTGCTCCAACCACGGCGGCCGCCAGGCCAACGGCGGCCTGCCCGCCCTGGACGCCCTGCCCGAGGTGGTCGCCGCCGCCGACGGACTGCCCGTGCTCTTCGACTCCGGCGTCCGCACCGGCGCCGACGTCGTCAAGGCGCTCGCGCTCGGCGCCACGGCGGTGGGCGTGGGCCGCCCGTACGCCTACGGGCTGGCGCTCGGCGGCACGGACGGCATCGTCCACGTCCTGCGCTCCCTGCTCGCGGAGGCGGACCTGATCATGGCGGTCGACGGCTACCCGACCCTGGAATCGCTGAGGGCGGGCGGCGCACTGCGCGCCGTCCGCCCCTAGATGCCTCCTGAGTTCCCCGCTGAGATCCCCGCCGGGGTCAGTCGAGTTCGTCGGGGTGCGGGCCGGTGCGCAGGCCGCGGTCGAGCGCGGCCACCGTCCCCATCTCCTGGTCGGTGAGGGTGAACCCGAAGACGTCGAAGTTCTCGCGGATCCGGGCGGGGGTGACCGACTTGGGGATGACGATGTTGCCGAGCTGGAGGTGCCAGCGGATGACGACCTGGGCCGGGGACCTGCCGTGGCGGGCGGCGATGGCCGTGATGGCGGGGTCGTCGAGGGCGGCGCCCTGCGCGAGCGGGCTCCAGGCCTCGGTGGCGATCCCGTGCTCGGCGTGGAAGGCGCGCAGTTCGCTCTGCTGCAGGCCGGGGTGGAGCTCGACCTGGTTGACGGCCGGGATCAGCGTCGTACCGGCCATGAGGCGCCGGAGGTGGCCCGGCTGGAAGTTGGAGACGCCGACGGCACGGGCGCGACCCTCCTCGGCCAGGCGCTCCAGGGCGCGCCAGGAGTCGCGGTACAGGTCACGGCCGGGCGCCGGCCAGTGGATGAGGTACAGGTCGACGTGGTCGAGACCGAGCTTGGCGAGGCCGGTGTCGAAGGCGCGCAGGGTGGCGTCGTAGCCCTGGTCGGCGTTCCACAGCTTGGTGGTGACGAACAGCTCCTCGCGGGGCAGCCCGGAGGCGGCCAGCGCGCGTCCGACGCCGGCCTCGTTGCCGTAGATCGCGGCGGTGTCGATGCTGCGGTAGCCGGTCTCGAGAGCGGCGGTGACGGCGGCGGTGGTCTCGTCGTCGGGGACCTGGAAGACGCCGAAGCCGAGCTGGGGGATCTCGACGCCGTCGGCGAGTTCGACGGTGGGAACGGCGGGGGCGGGGGAGGAGGACATGGTGCGCGGGTTTTCCTTCACTTGACGGGGGGTGTGGCAGAGGCCGGGGATCAGTGGTGTACGAGGGTGCCCGCGGGCGCACCGGAGGCTGCGGTGGAGGCGCCGGCCCGGACCGCGGGGGTGCGGCGCTCCAGGGCCGCCGACCAGAGGGCGAGGCCCAGCGCGGCGGCGGCGAGGGCGGCGCCGACCCAGTTCGGGGCGGTGTAGCCGAGGCCGGCGGCGATCACGAGGCCGCCCAGCCAGGCGGCGAGCGCGTTGCCGAGGTTGAAGGCGCCGATGTTCACGGCGGAGGCCAGCGTGGGCGCGCCGGCGGCCTGGTCAAGGACACGCTTCTGGAGCGGGGGCACGGTGGCGAAGCCGAGCCCTCCGACCAGGAAGACGGCGACCGCGGCGAGGATCTTGTCGTGGGCGGCCACGGTGAACAGCGCGAGGACGACCGCGAGGCCACCGAGGGAGACGTACAGCAGGGGCATCAGCGCGCGGTCGGCGTACCGGCCGCCGAGCAGGTTGCCGAGGAACATGCCGAGACCGAAGAGCACGAGCAGCCAGGTGACCGAGCCGTCCGCGTAACCGGCGACGTGGGTCATCATCGGCGCGATGTAGGTGATCGCGGCGAAGACGCCGCCGAAGCCGAGCACGGTCATGGCCATCGCGAGCAGGACCTGCGGGTTGCGGAAGGCCTTGAGCTCGCCCCGCAGACGGGCGCCTTCGGGGCGGGGCATGGCGGGCACGAGCTTCGCGATGCCAAGGAACCCGGCCACACCGAGCGCGGCGACGATCGCGAAGGTGATGCGCCAGCCCACGGTCTGCCCGATGAAGGTGCCGAGCGGCACGCCGACGATGTTGGCGACGGTCAGACCGGTGAACATGGTGGCGATGGCGCCGGCCTTCTTGTCCGGCGCGACCAGCTCGGCGGCCACGACCGACCCGATGCCGAAGAACGAGCCGTGGGCGAGCGAGGCGACGATGCGGCCGGTCAGCATCAGTCCGAAGCTGGGGGCGACGGCCGAGAGCAGGTTGCCTAGTACGAACAGGCCCATGAGCAGCATCAGCATCCGCTTGCGGCTGACCTTGGTCCCGAAGACGGTGAGCAGCGGCGCGCCGATGACGACACCGAGGGCGTAGCCGGTGACCAGGAGGCCGGCGGTGGGGATGGTGACGCCGTAGTCGGCGGCGATCTCGGGCAGCAGTCCCATGATCACGAACTCGGTCGTACCTATGCCGAAGGCTCCGACTGTAAGAGCGAGTAGAGCGAGCGGCATGCCTCGCCCTGTTCCGGATTTGCTTGAGGGATCCCTTTGCATGCCTTCACAATAATTGCATGCGCTCTATATGTGCAAGCGCGGGTAAAGGGTGGGCTCTGGCAGGTGGTCGGCAGTCCGGCCGAGGGTGTGGTCGACGGCGTCGGCCACGGATGGGGGCAGCGGGAGCCGTTCGCGCACCGTGCTCAGGGCGTGCGCGGCGCGGAAGATCGCGTTGCCCTCCGCGAGGCTCCACCCGCGCTCGAAGGTGCCGCCCGGCTTCTGGACCCGGGCCGGCCATCGTGCCCCGGCCAGGATCTGCGGCGAGGTGCTGTACAGGTCAGCACCTCGCCGCAGCGCGTGCAGGAACAGCAGGTGCGGCAGCTGGTTGCCCTCGAATATTCGCGGCCGAAGCGACAGAGCGGCCGGCGCGTCAAGATGGTCGCCGCGCACTGCGGAGTCAGCGGCACGAGCGCAGATGACGTGGCAGGCCACCAGTTCGGCCTGCTTCCAGGTAGGAAGGTCCCCGGCTTCGACCGGACCCCGAGTTCGTACGGCGCCCCGGCGCTGATCGCTTCTTCCTGCTCGGTCAGGTCGGCGCCCGCTGGTCGTTGTACGGCCAGCTGCCCGTGGAGACCGCGCCTGGGGCGGTGAACTCGGTCAAGGCGTGCGCGGCGGTGTCCATCCGGTCCGGGGAGCCGGTCTCGACCGTCCGCTCCTCTGCGTGGTCACGAGGGGTCTTCGTCCTGCGCGGGATCGTCGAAGTGGACGGTGCCGTCCTCGTCGAGGCGCGGGTGGAGGGCCTGGGGGGCCTGGGTGTTGATGTCGGACGGGCGGGGTCCTTCCGGTCCGTCGGGGCCCCAGCGCAGCAGGCGGCGGGCGCGGGCGATCCGGGAAACGGTGCTGCCGACCTCGATCTCGTTGCACCGGCCGGCTCGGAGCCGGTCGGCAGCGGCGGCGAACTCCGCGAGTTCCGCGACCGCCGGGCTGGTGTTCTCGGCGACGACGGTGTGTGCGTCGACGTCTCTCTCGGCGTCGTAGGGGATCAGGCCGCGCGTGCGCGGTTCCATCCAGGTCAGGGCGAAGGCCAGGGTCCGGCGGGCGTCGTGGGCGGTGGCGTGCAGGCTGCTGCCCGGTGACCAGGGCTCGGTACCGGACCGCTCGACGATCAGGAACGCGGCCGGCATGAGCATCACGTCGGGGTGGGACTCCAGGGCCCGCGCGGAGTCTTCCAGTACGGGGCCGGGGTACCTCGCTCCGCTGTAGGTCAGGGAGCGCAGGGTCAGTCGCTCCGCCGCCTGGAGCGGGGAGAGGGGGGCGTCCGGGTCCAGGACGAGGCCGTCGTCGACCCTCGGGCTACGGGTGCCGGCGCCGCGGCTCCAGTCGGGGTTGAGGGGTTCGGGGTCGGTGGGCCGCGGCGTCTCGATGTCGCCGTGCGCGTCGACGGCCGCGTACTCCTCGGCCCGCACGACGCGATAGCGGGTGTCGAGCACGGTGAGTTCGTCGACGCACTCGCTCTCCAGCCGGGCGACCGCCGCCAGCAGCGCACGCCGCTCCGCCCTGTCCTTCGCCTCGTCCTTCGCCCGGAACCAGAACCGGGAGTTCAGCGCGTCACGGGCCTGCTGCGGACAGCCGTGGGTGACCTCGACGGCCACCTTCCACCGCCGCCCGTCGTCCTCGCTCTGCGCCGCCACCCCGAACAGCGGCCCTCGTACCGCCACGCCGCTGTGGCGCGCCGCCGCGTCGACGGCATCGGCCTCCATCGCGGCCTCGACCGGCTCCACCGGAACCCTCACCACCACCGGCCACTCGACCGGTCCCGCACCCTCGTTACTCATGCCGCCATCCTGGCGGCAGCCCTGCGCCCGCATCACCGTTTCACCGGATCCCCCCCGATACCACCCTCCCGGGCCGGAGGCGAGGAGGGCGACTTCGCCGCCCGCGCACGCCAGAGTGGGCAGCCCCCCGGGTGGCTACCCGGTAGCACGGACGTGCAGCTCGTACGGCGCCGAACGTGTTTGCCGGAGTCGATCAGCAGGTGGCCCATGTGCTGGGCACTGACGGTGATCTCGCCCATGACCTGCTCCCGTGCGTCCTGAGGGCCGGGGCTGGACCTTCTGTCCTCGGCTCTCTGGTTGCCGCGGAGAAGACCAACGACAACATGCCCGCCTGGCCTCCGGGCCGGGCCTTGCCCTCGCCGGTATCGACCTCGTCCTCACGGACGACGGCGAGTTCTTCTGCTTCGAGGTCAACCCCAGCCCCGCGTACAGCTTCTACGAGCACCACACGGCCCAGCCGGTCTCCGACGCGATCGCCCGCGCCTGCTCGGATGACGACCAAGACGATGACCTATTGGATCCTCCGGCTCCCTTGAAAGGGGGTGTGTGCTGAAAGAAAGAGGCCTGGTCCCTGCTGGGCAAAGAGGTGGGCGTCGTGCCAGAAGTCGCCGGTTAGGCCGGGAGGGGTCGAGCTGCGCCGACTCCCGTGTGGGCGCAGGATGGGAGATACCGGGGTTGCGCGGCCGCGACATCGTCGCCCGCATCCGACGTCAAGAGGTTATGACCGATGACGCCTACGAACCCCCTTTTTCCGAATGGTTTTTGAACCATGCCTTCGTGACGTCGACTTCATCGAGCCCAGCATGTCGATTTCAGTGTCGGCCCTTCACGGGGTCGTGAGCGAAGCCCGAAGGAGGGAACCATGGAAACGGGCAGGATCGAACGCAACCCGGAGGCGCCGAAGTCAGCGCCGCCGCCGCGAGCGGGCCGGGACCTGGAACGGGAGGCCGCGGAGCGGCTCGACGAGATCCGGCAGTACTTCAAGGACCTGTACGCGCGACGCGACGTCGTCGCCCGCACCACCACCCCGTACGGAGAGGACCTCGACTGGGTCCCCAGCGAGGCCGATGCCGAGCCACCCGAGCTCGAGTACCCGGAACGCCCCGGCACCACCGACCGCCCCGCCTCCCCCCAGCCCTTCGAGGCCGCCGCCGAAGCCCAGGCGGGCCCTCCCGGCACGGTCCCGATGGTGCGCAAGCAGCTGGACCGCATCACCACCACCGGCACGCTCGAGGACTACCTCGCCAAGGGGACACGCGCGAAGCTCGTGACACCGCCCGACGACCCGGGCATCGCACCCGCGGCCGTCTCCCCGCACAAGTACGCGCACGCCGTCCAGCAGGTCACGAACTACGGGACGGAAGGCGTCATCAACACCTGGCGGCCCTACGTCGAGTGGTCGGACGAGTTCTCCCTCGGGCAGGAGTGGGTGGTGCGGGGCAGCTTCGCGCAGGGCACGACCGACGGGCAGACCGTCGAAGTGGGCGCCCAGACCTACCAGGGCCTGTACGGGGACTGGTATCCGCACCTGTTCATCTTCTACACGACCAACAACTACACGGCGAGCGGCGCGAAGAAGGGCGGCTACAACACCGACGTGCTCGGCTGGAAGCAGGTGTCGACCTCGGTCTACCCGACGATCCGTCTCGCGGAGAGCGTGTACGGGGGAGACCAGTACGACCTCGCCATCAAAGTCACGCTCTTCGCCGGCAACTGGTGGATCCGGATAGGCAATGAATGGATGGGGTACTACCCCGCCGGCGGCCCCGAGGGTCTGTTCAACGCCGCGGGGCTGCTCAACCAGGCGCAGTCCATCGACTGGGGCGGTGAGGTCGTCGACGAGATCGGCCACCCGGGAGCCACGCGCACCTGGATGGGCAGCGGCCACTTCCCGTACGAGGGCTGGAGCTACGCGGCCTACATGCGCAACCTGGCCTACCAGTCCGACCCCTCAGGAACGATGGTCAACATGCAGGGCTACATCCACGAGACCAACCCGAACGCCTACCGGATCGTGACCGACTTCTCCGGGACGACGACCTGGGGCTCGTACTTCTACTGGGGAGGCCCGGGTGGAGTCGAGTGACCTTCCGTCCGAGGACGAACGGCCCGAGGTGATTCCCTCCGAGGCCGATCCGGACATCGAGTGCGTCCGGATCGACGGGGCGGGTGGGGCGGCGGAGCCCCCGCCCCACCCGCCCACGCAGGACCGGGGCGCTCCGCCGGGGCGGGGCGTGAGGCTCTGCCCCGAGGGGTACGTACCCCGGCGCCGCCGCCGCGACTACACGCTGGACGGCAAACGGGTCGTCAGTGACTCCCCGGCGACCCGCAACCCCGAGGAGCCGCCGGCTCATGGGGCGGCATCGCCGCCCCAGTCCCCCTGAGACGCTGAGGGAACGGTCACGCCGCACGGACTGTGCTCGTCGTCGCCCTCGTACGAGACGACGATCCCGGCCCCGTCCGCCGGCAGGTCCGCCGTCCGCAGCGTCGCGATGCCCACCTCGTCCAGGAGGACCGTGCCGAGCACCCGCCCGTCCGCGCTGAAGGTGACGGGGCCGCGCGGCGGGCGACCGCCGGGGACCGTCGTCGTGACCCGTACCGTCAGCGTCGTGAGCGACCCCGTGGCCAGGGCCGGCCGGGTGGCGAAGGAGCGGGCGGTGGCCGGATCGATGGCGAAGGCGCCGTCGCGGGTGATTCCGAAGGCGCTGCACAGGCCGTACGCGGTCCGCGCGAGGTAGCCCGTCGCCGGGGCGAGGACGGCCGTCAGCTCGCGGGGGGTCCGGGGCAGTGAGTCCAGGGCCGTGACACCGAGGAGGTCGCTGTCCGCCCGGGCCGTCGAAAGCACCACCGGAAACCCGCCCACGACCAGCGTGTCCGTGCCGCGTCCCGTCAGGAACGCGTCGCAGGACTCCTCGTAGTCGACGGTGCCGTCGGACCTGACGGTGTACGCGAGGTCGGCGGTCACCCCGGGACCCGCCTGGAGGAGGTACCCGGAGGCCGGCAGCAGCGTGAGGCGGTGCGTCGAGGTGCGGGACAGGAAGCCCGGGCCGGCGGCAGGCGCTCCGACGGGCAGCAGACCGTGGGAGAGGGCGCGGCCGTCGACGCCGATCGTGTGCCCGTGGACCGTCAGGGTGTGCCCGGAGGCGTCGGCGAAGCCGGCCGCCTCCGGATCGAGCCGGACACGGCCGTCCGGCGAGACGGAGAAACCGAGCCCGCCGTCGGCGGTGCCGGCCGCGACCCGCAGCCGGTACCCGGAGGCGGGCAGCAGCTTCAGCTCGTGGACCCGGTCCGGCGTCAGGGGTCCCGCGTCGGGCAGGTCCGGGACGAGCGGATGGTCGAGGGCCCGGGCGTCGACGGTGACGGGGACGCCGCGCACGGTCAGCCGCCGTCCGCCGCGGCCGGCGAGGAAGGCGTCGAACTCCGGGTCGTAGTCGAGAGTGCCGTCCTCGCGCACGTCGAAGGTGACGGCGGCCGTGGCGGTGTCGGAAAGCCGCAGGCGGTAGCCCGTACGCGGCGGGAGCGAGACCTCTGGCGGCGGGACGGCCGCCCCGTCGAGGAACCGTGTCCCGGGCCGGGTGCCGTACCCGGAGGAGGCCGCGTACCCGGCCCCGTCCGCGTACGGGGGTACGGCTCCGTCCGCGGACCCGTATCCGGCGTCGGCGACCGCGACAAGGGGAAACGTCAGCTGTGAGGTGTCGATGGTGATGGCCGGCATCGGCTCTCCCGATCGGTCGGTGGTGCGGGGGAGGGGATCAGAACGGTGTCGTGCCGGTGATCTCCAGACGCGGTACGAGGTCGATCCGGGTCTCCTTCCGGGCCGACCGGGTGGGCTCCCCCGAGACGCGCGCCCAGCGGCGGATCCTGCTGTCCCAGCCACAGGTGACGAGCTCGGACTCGTCCCGCGTGGCCGTGAAGGACGCCACGCCCCATCCGTGCGCGGCGACGGGCGCACCGATGCGCTGTCCCGTGCGGTCCCAGCGGTGCAGGAGGCCATGGGCGCTGCCCGCCGCGACTTCACCGTCGCTCGTGAGCAGCAGCGACCACACGGGCGAGTCGACGACGAGCGGGGGTCCCACCGGCCGGCCCGAGCCGAGGTCCCAGCGGCGTACCGTGCCGTCCCGGCCCCCGGAGGCGATGCTTCGCCCGTCGGTCGCGAGCGCCTGGACCGGGCCGCTGTGGCCGAGGAGCGGCTCGCCGATCAGGGTGCCGGCCGCCCGGTTCCAGCGCCGTACGGTGCCGTCCTGTCCACCTGTGACGATGACGTCCTCGTCGGTGGTGAGCGCGACCGCCCGTACCGTTCCGGCGTGCCCGCGCAGGGGTTCGCCGAGCGGGGAGCCGGCCGCCCGGTCCCAGCGGCGTACCGTGCCGTCCTGGGAGGCGGAGACGAGTTCCCGCCCGTCACGGGTGACGGCGAGGCCCCGGATGCGGCTCCGATGGCCGGTGAGGGGCTCGCCCAGGGGGGTGCCGTTCACCCGGTCCCAGCGGCGCAGCACACCCTCGCCGTCGCCGATGACGATCTCGTGGTCGTCGGGGGTGAGCAGCATCGCGTAGACGGTCCGTGTGTGCACCTGGACCGGGGCGGACAGCAGCTGGCCGAGCAGCCTGTCCCACCGGTAGACGGTCCCGATGTCGTCCACACCGACGATCTCGGCATCGTCCGAGGTCAGGTCGAGGACCATCAACTGCCTGGGCGTGGTGATCTCGCCCACCGCGCGGGTCGTGCTCCTCACAGCGGTGGCTACTCGCCGCAGGCGGTCGCCGCGCGGGCCGAGTCCGCTCCCCTGGTCCGGCATGCCCGTCCCGGTGCGTGCGTTCATCCTGGCTTCCGTGTTCATCACGACCCCTTCGGCGGTACGGCCCCGTCGAACGCGAGCGCGCTGGACGCCTCGCCCCGGCCGGCCCGGACGCGGCGGCCCACCCACTGGTAGATCCGGCCGTCCTCGCCGCGCGCCACGACCGGCACGCGGCTGACGGTCACTCCCGAGCGCGGGACCTCCTCGTCGCGGAAGAACACCCGCTTCACCTCCGGTTCAAGGACCCGGCCGGCCGCTTTGACCTGCGGGAGACGGGTGCCGTCCGCACTGAAGCGGGGGATCTGCCCGCGCCGCAGGCAGACGGCCGCCGCGCCCTGCTCCAGCGGCACCGGCACCAGGGGGATCCAGTGCGGCGGGACCGGCGTCAGGAGGCGGTAGGCGAGCGCCGCCGGGTCGGCCGGCGAGACCTGTGGTTCGTCGTCCTGAGGTTCGTCGGCCCGGACCCGCGGACTGCCGGTGGCGCTCTGCACGATCCGCTCGATCGCGAAGCCCAGGTTGGCCATCTCGTCGCGGGCGAACAGGACTTCCTCGACGGGGGCGCCTTCGAGACGGGCCGAGGCGGTCGGCAGCAGCGGAAGGAGGGGCGGCGCCGGCGCGCCGGTCGCGGCGTCCGTCAGACGGAACACCGACCAGTGGTCGTCGTCGGCCGGCTCGATCACGGTCGTGTCCTCGAAGGTGTCGACGACCGTGAGCGAGGCGATCCGGTGCAGCGCGCTCGTGGCCAGTTCCACCGGGACGATCCAGTGGTCGTTTCCGTATACGTTCGCGAACTCGACGACGAGGAGCCGGGCCAGGTCCGGCACGCCCGCGCCGATGTCGGGCAGGTTGACGGTGGTGTCCTCGAACTCCCACCAGCGCTCGGCCGGCATGCCGGGATAGGTGACACGGGTGGGCAGCACTCCCACCGGTGCACCGCCGGCCGGCGCGGGCAGCGCGGCGCCGCCGGTGTCGAGGTCGAAGTGGTACGCCTCGGCGGCGCCGCCCGTGTACTCGGGCGCGGTCAGCGTCACCGTCCGGCCGCCGGGCGCGGCGGTGACCGCGAAGCGGTGCTCCAGACGCTCCCGTGCCCAGCTCGACGTCACCGGCGGCCGGTACTGCTCCTCGAACCAGGCCAGCCAGAGTCCGGCCGCCTCGTCGAAGGCGGTCCGCTGGGGGCCGGTGAGCCCAGGCGGACGCCAGCCGTCGGCCAGATGGCCGGCGAGCGCGGCTCCGTCGGGCGCCCGGCCCGCGAGGACCTCGTGCAGGGCACGGCCGGCCGGGTCGCGGCGCAGCGGGTCCTGCTCCGGATCGGTTCCGGGCCCGGGCAGCGGCGCCTTCGCGAGGACCGCCTCGTCGATGCCGTCCAGGACGCCGGGGGGCAGGTTCACGGTGCGGAGGGTGGTGAGGAACCGCCCGCCGGCCCGGGCGGCGGCGCGGAGTGTGAGCTGCCGCGCGGTCTCGTCCGCCGCCGCCCCGGCCTCCGCCAGGAACTCCAGCGGCACACCCTTCGGCAGGGGCACCGCCGTGCCGTCGACGGACGGACGGAAGGAACCCAGGGGAGTGCTCTCGGTGCTGAGGGCGCACCAGACGGGCGAGCCGCCGTCCTCGCCCGCGAACTCGGCGACCTGCCACTGCCGGGCCAGCAGGAACAGCGGGTCGGCGACCCGCGCCGCGAGCGCGTCGTCGAGCTGGCCGCCCGTACCGCTCGGTCTGACCACCGGCTCCACGCGGTGGAACTGGCCGAAGTACATGACATCGAACACCGTCAGGACTCCTTGTCGGTCAGCAGCTTGACGAGGGACCCCAGATCGGCCCGCTTCATCAGGTCCTTCATGTTCACGGAGGGTGCGGAGGGCAGCGCCGTGTCGGGCAGGTAGGCCGCGGGCAGGTAGCGTCCCAGCCAGCCCAGCGCGTCGAGGTCGACGAGTCGCAGCTTGGCCAGGTCGAGCGCCTCACCGACGGTGGCGGCCAGGACGTCGGGCGTCCAGGCCGCCCCCACCTCGGGCGGCACGGCGAGCAGTACGGCCTGCGGGGCTCGCGCCCCCGGCGCGTCGTAGTGGAAGGTGGCGCCCGCCGTATGCCGCTGAGCGGGGAGCAGCTCCGACCACTCGTCGACCACGAGGACGGCCGCCCGGTGCGTCGCGAGCGGCTGGGCGGGCCCGTGCACCACCAGGCCCGTCGCCGGCTTCTTCTCGTCCTCGGGTGTCCTCCGCGCGCCGACCCAGCGGTCGCCCTGCGCGAACGGGACCTGTCCGATCCGCAGGGCCTGGCCGGCCCCGGTGCCGGCGGTCTGGGTGTGGAGCAGCAGGTCTGCCAGGGCACCGGTGCCGGGCCGGACCATGCCCATCTGCTCCACCCAGTCGCCAGGGACGAGCCGGGCGTCGCCGCCGCGGTCGAGGCCTGACCCGAACGAGGCGTCCAGCGTGTCGGCCTCCGGTGCCCGGGAGAGGCCCACGGCCCGGAAACCGGCGCCGAACACCGCCTCCAGGACCGCGTCCGCGCCTCCCGGGTCCTTCCGCTTCGCCGCCTCGTCCGCCTGGTCGAGCCGCTCCTGCCCCTTGCGCAGGGCGCCGACCAGCTGGTCCTCCAGCTCCGCGGCGGAGCCCAGGGGCGGGCCGGTCACCCCGTAGGCGGCGAGCGCCTCCAGGTCCTTGGCCACGAGCGCCGTCCGGAGGCCGCTGCGCGCGGTGTCCGCCCGGTCCTTCAGCTCCTGGTCGGCGGCCGGCTGCGGGGGGTTGTGGGCCGCGGTCAGATCGGCCTCCGTGCCCGCCCTGCCGGAGGCGAGCACCGCGGCGACCGCCGCGCCGAGCGCCTCGGCCTGGGCGATGCCCACGGTGGTACGGGCCCAGGCCGAGGCCCTGTCCGTGCGCAGGACCGGTACGGCGTCGTCGGGCACGTTCGGGGGCCGCTCGTCGGTCAGCGCGTGTTCCAGAACCGCCCGCAGCCGGCCCGCCGCGGCGAGCGCCACCACATCCAGGGCGCAGTACCGCGCGAGCGGCCAGGCGTGCTCGGTCACCGTGGCCGAACCGGCCCCGGCGTCCTGGCCCGGCCGCACCCAGGCGGCCCGCAGCCGGATCCGGCCCGTCGGGCCCAACTGGTGCCCGGCCCACGCGTCGAGCCGCGGTTCGGCCAGCGCGCGGGGCCGTGCGACCTGCTGCGCGGCGTCCCAGCCCGCCGCCCGGGCGGTCCCCTCCGGTACGACGACGAGGACCCGGTGGCCCACCGGGATGCCCCGCCGAGGGGTGTCGAGCACCTGCGGCCGGGGAGGCGGCTGCCCGCCCGCCGCGAGTGAATCCATGGTGGCGGCAGCCCGGTCGTGGTTGCCGTTGGCCAGCTGGTGGACGCTCTCGGCGAGCAGAAGGTCCGCCACCGCGTCGAGATCGTCCCGCAGGGCCGCGAGGTGCCGCCGTACGACGGTCTGCTCCGCGGGGGACATCGGCGTGGTCCCCGCCTGCGTCTTGAGATAGTCGACGACCTGCTGTTCCGGTACCTCGGCGAGCCGCGCGCCGTCCGTCACGTCGTGAGGGCCGATGAACTCCTGCGCCCCCGCGCCCGGGTGCTGCGGGCTCTGCACCGACCACTTGGCACGCAGCGGCGCGATGAACCGGTCCAGTTCCTGGGGCGCGTCGGCGTTCTCGCGCTCGTCGTGCAGGCGCCGTTCGAGACGGTAGCCGAGCAGTGCGCCCAGCGGCTGGCCCTGGGCCATCCCGTCGACGACGGTCATCGCCACGCGCATCCGGCGCGAGGACAGATCGACGGCGAAGGCCCCGGGGTCGGTCGGGTGCGACAGGGCGCCGCTGCGCAGGATGGCCGCGGTCGCCGCCTGCGGGATCGAGGGCGCGAGCACCCAACCCCGGCTGCGCCGGCCGGGGTGCCGCGACAGGTTCTCCACCCATCCGTACGCGCCCAGCTGCACACCGGCCGGACGCCGCTTCCGCAGGGCGTGGAGCCGGGCGGTGGCGAGGGAGGTGATCCACGCGTCGAGCCGGTGCGACACGAGGTCGAGGGACTCGCCGAGGAGCCGTTCGACCGGCCCGAAGGCGTCCCCGCGCCCGTCCCACGCCGTCACCCGCCCGGTGAGGTACTGGAGGGCGGCGTCCATCTCCGCGAGCCGCACGCTCCACGGGCGTTCGGTGCCCAGGAGGGCGAAGACGCCCCGGCGATTGACCGCCGCGTCCGAGATCTGCCCGGCCAGGGACAGGCGGGCGTCGAGGATGGCCTGGAACACCGTCGGACCTCGGTCGGTCGCGGACTCGCCGTCGGTCGCGGTGTCGGTCCCGGACGTGCCGGCGACTCCTCCGGCCGGCAACTGCATGATCTTGCCCAGGGTGAAGGGCTTCGCCTTCAGCCCGGCGGAGCTGATCGTCTGCAGGGCCGTGTCGGGGTTGAGCAGCACCTCGGCGAAGCGCAGCCGGGGCCGGAACACCGACGGGTCCTTCGCCCCGGTGGCGGCGCGCCCGTACTCCAGGTTGGCGCTGTGCCGCAGCAGCGCCTCCAGAAGGGTGCGGGCCTCCTCCTTGCCGACCATCAGCCTGCGCACCTCGAAGCGTTCGACGACGCCGTCGAGGAAGTCGGTGAGCGCGAGCACCGGATCCTGCCCCTCGGGCAGGTGCGGTCGCGCGTACGGCAGCCAGAGCCGGGTGGCCCGGCCGTTGATCTGATGGGTGATACGCGGCCGGTAGTGGATGCCCAGAGCCTCGTTGAGGGCCCGGGACTGCCGGTCCTCCGGCGTGCTCTCCATGCACTGCTCGCCGCTGCTGAAACCGGAGCCGAGGATGCCGAGGCTCAGGTCCCCGAAGCAGGCGAGCATTCCGCCCTGGACGGATCGCACCGACACCGTGCCGGACACCGGCGCCATACCGAGCGCCCGCAGAACGTCCCTCTCGGGCTTGGGCAGGGGGAGGGTCTCCCCGGGCTGGTCGGGTCCGCCGACACGGGGAAGCGTGTCTACGCCCACCTCCCAGAACGGGCGCAGGACACCCAGGACGCGGTGGAGCCCCGCCAGCCCGGACGGCTCGTGCTCCGTGGTGTCGGCCCGCCAGCGCGCGGTCGCGGTGACGGGCAGCAGCCCGTACGGCTGCCTGCCGACCCGCAGGACCGGCAGCGGGCCCCGGGCCCGTACGTTCTCGTAGTGGTGGCGGCGCAGCCACTCCCGGTCGACGTCGAGCTGTCCGCCGCCCTTGTCCTGATCCATCAGCTCGTCGAGGAAGAAGTCGCCGGTGGCGCTCCACAGGGCGAGTTGCAGGCTGCGCGCGTCGGCCTGTTCCGGATCGTCGGCGCCGGGGAGCGCGTCGAGGCCGCCGGACGGCAGGCCGAGGGCGGCGGCGGTGCGGGTGCCGTTGTCCCAGGTGTCGGCCGGGGTGGTCGGGACGGCGCCGAGCAGCCGGTCGACGTCCGGGGGCACGGGCGGTGGGACCCCGGCGTCCGGAAGGTTGTTCGTCGGCATGCCCTGCGGGACGAACGCCGCCTCGCCGTCCCCGTCCCGGCCGGACAGGAGGCCGGCGACGCGAGCCGCGGACGCCTCGGGGTCCAGCGAGGCCGACACGCCGAACACGACCACGCGGGTCAGCAGCGGCTCCCGTTCCGGCGCGTACCCGTTCTCGGGGAGCAGACGCAGGGTGACGGCGAGCCCGTTCTTCACCGCTGTGTCGTACTGCTTCAGCCAGAGCAGAGCCGGATCGAGGTGCGGTCCGCCCGGTGCGGGTTCGGCGTCCGGATCCGGACCCACGTGCACGACGTCGGGCACCGCCTCACCGGACTGCTCGGCGACCAGACGGTCACCCTGGTAGGCCCGTACGACGAACATGTCCGGCAGCGTCGAGGCCGTCGCCGCCCGGTTCCAGCCGCGGCCCCGGACCGGCACCTCGGGCCACTGCGGTTCCGGCACCGCCTCGGCGTCGGGAACGGGCATCGGCGGCCGGGTGTCCGACACCGGCTTCAGGAGCCGGACCAGCCACCGGGCCCGCTGCGCGCCGACCGCCCCCGTCAGCTGCCCCCAGGCGGCGAGCAGCAGCCGCTCGCGGTCCTGGTCCGCGTTGTCGGCACGGCCCGCCCGCCACACGGTCCGCCAGTACCGTCGGGCCTGCTGGACCTCACCGTCGGTGGGGTGCGGCTCGTGCGACTCGATGTGGATGTCGTCGGGGAAGACGCGTACGAGCAGTTCGTCGGGCCCCGGACCGTCCAGGCGCAGCCGTGTCTCGAGCCGTACCGGCAGGAGCATCAGCGGTACCTCGGGGTCCACTTGGCGCAGCAGCGGGGCGAAACCCTCGCCGGTAAGAGCGCGCAGCTCCTCGTCGACGGCGCGCCGCGCGGTGCCGAGGCGGGTGAAGGCGGTCCTGCGTTCGGCGGCGGTGGCCCCGGCGCCGAGCAGGGCACGGTGCTTCTCGGCCTCGGCCACGTCCTGGCGCAGTGCGCCGAGATCTCTCATCGGATGTTCTCTCCTCACGGGGCCAGGAGCCGTTTGGCGGGCAGGATGACCCTGACGGGCTGCTGGAAGCACTGGCGGGCTGTTCCGGCCGCGCTCCTTCCCCAGACCAGGCCGCCGTACGAGACGTTGGGCCGTAGGGTTCCCGGCGCGTGGGTCGCGGCCAGGAAGGCGTCCTTGGAGTCGAAGAGATGACTCCATTTCAGGTCGTTCCAGTCGTCCGCCTCGCCGGGGGTGTTCGGCGGGGTGTACGGGCCGCCCCAGGCGCCGGCGGGCGGCGGGGTGGTGAGCGCGTCGGGATCGGGATCGTCGAGCCCGAACCGGGGCTCGGTCGGCTGCTCCGCGATCACGAAGCACCAGGGCGAGGCTTTGAGTTCGGCTTCGGTGAGGTCGAAGCCCACCATGGCGGTGTCGGGGTCCAGACCGCCCCGGAAGACGGGGTGCCGGGCGTGTGCCTCGTCGGGTTCCGTGCCGAGCAGCGGAGCCGCGTAGATGATCGCGCCGGGGTATCGGCGCAGCAGGGCGCTGCGCAGCACCAGGACCACCCGGTCGGGCGGGGCGGTCAGATGCGCGCCCAGCGGGAGGTCTTGCTTCCACGTGTGCAGCTCCGGCAGGTCCTTCCCGTACCCCCAGAACGAGGCGAAGTACGTGCCGCGCTGGTCGGTGGGGTACCCGCGCCAGCGCAGCTCGCGGGCGAACTCGTGGTTGAGACCGACCATGTAGGAGGCCACGAAGGGCGCGTTGGTGAGCGCGAGGACCGCCGAGTCGGCGGGGACGTGGTCGAGGCCGCCGAAGAGCCACTCGTCGGACTGCCGTGACAGCGGCGGCCACATGGCGTCCTGGAAGACGGGCGCCCACTGCACCGGTGCCTCCGGGTCGGTGCCCTCGGGCCGCTCGATCCGGGAGGCCACCACCGTCGGCACCGTCACCGACGGGTCCGTCAGGGCCACGATGCCGTTCTGCGAGCTCTCGGCCGGGAAGGGGTCCCGGTGCGGGATCGGCGGGGCGTCCGACGGGCCGAGGACTCGGTCGTGCGCCGAGACGACCATGTCCTTGAGGTTCTCGGGACCGGCGTCGAGCACGGCGGGGGCGGGCAGCCGGTCCTGCTGCCCGCCGAGCAGACCGCCGCCGGTGAAGATGTCCAGGGGTAGAGTGCCGGTGGCCTGCCAGCGGTCGACGAGCCCCTGGAGGGCCCCCGGCTCCCAGGGATCCTGCTGCGTGCCGGGGCCCTCGCCCACGACACGGAGCTCGCCGTAGCAGTCCGCGCTCCACTCGCCGGTGAAGCCGTCGGCGGTGTCCCAGTCCCAGTCGCCCGGACAAGTGCCCCGGAACGTGCCGTGGTGGGTCTCGGAGCTCCAGGTTCCGGTGAAGACGCCGTCGGAGGAGGAGTTCCAGGGGTCCCAGGTGCCGGTGCACACCCCGCGCCACGCCCCGCTCTCCCCGCCTGACTCCCAGGTGCCGGTGTAGAGGGCGAGCCAGGTGGGGTCCGTACCGTCGGCTCCCGTGCTGTTGCTCCAGCTGCCGTGGAAGGCACCCTTCCACGTGCCCGACCGGTCGGGGCCCATCTGCAAGGTGCCCGAACAGGTGCCCCGCCAGCCACCGGCCGGCTCGCCCCTGCCGCCGCTCGCGGTGTCCCACGGCCCGGTCCAGGAGCCGGTGAACCCTCCCGGTGCCGTCCCGGTGCCCACCGCCCCGGTGAGCAGGTCGAGTCCGGCCGGGGCGGTCCGTTCGGTGGGGAAGACCAGATCGCCGTGCCGGTCGATCCTCGTCCTGGCCAGGAAGTCCTCGGGGGCCTCCACCTCGGGCAGTGCGCCGAGCCGGAAGGACCGGTTGAGTCCGGAGGCGGGGAGCGGGTTCGTGGCGGCCAGCTGCTCGGTGGTGACGGCGCGCTGCAGGGAGCGCGCGGTCGCGTCGGCCGCCACCTGCCGCCAGGCGTCCGCCGCCCCGTCCTCGGGCGCGAACACCTTCTGTACGGCGGCGAGCCGCTCCGCGCCGACGACCCGCTCGGGCGCGACGGAGAAGGCCACCGTGCCGTCCGGGTCGCGGCGGGGCACGGCGAGTCCGGTGGGGGAGGAGGCGACCGCGGTCAGCACCGTCGCGAACGGCGGCGGCTCCGGCGCGTCCGCCGCGCGCCCCGCGATCAGGCCCACGCGCCGGCTGAGGACGCCCATGGGGCGCACTGTGCGGTGGAACACCGTGGTGGCCATGGCGTTCGGCAGCAGGCTCGCCCGGACCGACGACCACAGGGTGGTGTCCGCCGTCAGGGCGATCCGGCTCTGGAGGGGGGTCGCGAGGCGCAGCACCTCGTCGGCGGAGAGCGGCTTCACGTGCCGCAGGTGCAGGCGGGTGGAGACCAGCCGGGCGAACCGGGCCAGGTCGAGGAACCGGTTGGCCGCCTGCACGTCCACGAGCTGGCGCCACGCGGAGGCCATGAGGGCCTCCTGGTCGGCCTGCACGGCCCGTGCGCCGAGGCCCGCCGCGACCCGCCACCGGGGGTCCAGGTTGAGGGTGTCGAGCCAGCCCGCCGAGGCAGGGTCGGCGCTCTTGCGCAGGGCGTGGAAGCCTCCGTACAGCGGAGGCAGGACGTCGGGGTCCTCGTCGCCGCTGCCGTCGGAGATCGGGGCCAGCGCCTTTGCGAGCCGCTGCTGCCACTGCGCGCTCTGCGGGCCGGTGGGCCACGGGTCCCGGGACACGTCGCCGGGGGCGCGCAGGGCGCTCTCCACCTCCTGGACGACCGGCCCGGGGCCGTTCGCGAAGAGGCCGGGGCGGCTGACGTCGAGCGGCCGGCGGCCGGCGTGCGGGGGGAGCGGGCGGGCCTGGAGACGCGCCGCGAGCGTCTCGAAGTCGCCGGCCTCGCCGGTCGAGAACACCCAGGAGAAGTAGACGGGCAGTTCGCACCGGACGGTCGTGCCGGGGTCCCACGCGGGGGCCAGGCTGCCGCCGTCGGTGGCCTTGCCGAGTCCGGCGAGCCTGCCGGCCAGGAAGGTGGGGACCAGGCAGGCGGTGTATGTGGTGTGCGGCTCCAGCCGGCGGGGTGCGAGGAGCCGGGAGACCGACCGCCGCGGGTCAGTCTCGTGGCCGGGGAGGGTCTGGGCGTGCGCCCACAGGTGCAGGGTGGCCGGATCGGGCAGCTCGCTGCCCTTGACCCGGAGCACCGGCAGCGGAACGCCGGGTTCGCGCTGCGGCCGGCCCTCCGAGAAGGGCACGCAGACGAGGGTCAGCCAGGGGCGCAGTTCGCCCGTCGCGCCGGCTCGCAGCGGGGTGAACAGCCAGGGCAGCTCGGTGCGTTCGAACTCCACGAGCGGGAACTTGGTCGGCTCCGCGTCCGGTGTGCCGGGCAGCGGGAAGACCCGCACGATCTCCTTGGGGTCGATCGCCCGGATGTCCCCGGGGCCGTACAGCTGGAGCGCGGGCACCGGGACCGGCCGGCCGGGACGGCCGTTCACGGACGCGGTGGCCGCGAGCGATCCCCGTACGGGGTTGGTACGGGACAGGTCGTCGTCGTCGGTGAGACAGGCGGCGGCGCCGGCCTGGTCCCAGGACGCGAAGGTGTACACGGTCATGGCCTCACCTCGTACGCGGGCACGACCTGGAGAAGCCCGGACCGGCCCGTGACGGTCCTCAGTTGGGCTGCGGCTTCGGTGAACGTGTTCCTGGACAAGGAGCCGGTGGGCGCCTTCAGGGTGTCGAGGCTCGCGATCGCGTACATGCGCTCCTTCAGTACCGGCTCGCGCGGAGGCGTGGCGTAACGGGCGCTCAGCTCGTGGACGAGGCTGCGGCCGACGGCACCGTGGGGGAGTGCGGCCTGGAGGGCCGCGTCGCTGATCAGCCAGGGAGAGGCGGGGGCAGTGCCGCCCAGCCACTTGGTCTCGTACTCGACCGGCACCGTCGTCCGGGGGGCGCTGCGCGCGGTGGGCGGCGGGGTCAGCTCGGCGCCGGAGCGGAACGGCTCGAACGCCGGCTGGGTCAGCTTCTGGTCGTCCGTGAGGTCGAAGAAGTCGGCCCGCGCGAAGTCCTCCGTGACCGGCTGCGCGGTCCCAGCCCCGGTGGGGAACGTGACGGCCACGTCGAACGCGGTCGGCTCGGGAAGCCGGCCGGGACCGAACCGGACCACCTCGATTCCCAGCGGTACCGTGCGCTGGCTGAACCGCACCCGCCCCAGCGGATGCAGGAGACGGCCGGTGGCCACGCCGTCGGCGCGCAGCGAGACCATCGTGCGCACGCCGTCCGGCAGCACCGGTTCCCAGCTGCGGGGATTGTCCAGGGCCTGTTCCAGCGCCCGGCAGACGTCCGGGGGCGGCGGGGCTGCCGCCTGGCCGATGCAGTTCCAGTGCTCGTCGAAGGGGAAGCTCACGTCGAAGAAGAGGAAGGACACGCTGGCGCGTCCGGCGATGTGCCAGCACGGCGTCGGACCGTCCACGTGGACGCGCAGCCCGACGGAGCACAGGGTCTCCCCGGCGAAGCGCAGCGCGAACGAGCCGCTGAGGTCGAGCATCACGCCGAAGCTCGGCTCCCAGCGCACCAGCGCGTCGAAGGAGAGCCGCCCGGACACGCCGGTGCTGCTCGTCCCGATGACAGCGGACAGCTCCGCGCCCGCCTGGACGGTGCCGGGGGTGAGGGCGAAGTAGCCGGAGAAGACGACCTTCAGGAACGGGCTGTCCGCGATCGCGATCGTCAGGCGCTTCGGTGTCGGGAAGCCCGCGGGAGGGGTGTAGCGGGGGTGGAATCCACCGGCGCTGAGGATGAACGTCGCGTCCTGCCCCGACTTGGCCCGCAGGGCGAGACCGCCCTCCACCGAGGAGGTGAGCAGCCGGGATCCGGCGAGGTTCGCGTTGATCTCGACCAGGCCGTCGGCGGCGTCGACGACGCCCGCGACCGAGGCCCGCAGGTCGATCACCGGCGCCTGCGGGGCGGGCAGCGCGATCCGTAGCCGGCCGAGGATGCCCACCACCCCGCTGGGGAGTTCGAGCACCACGCCGACATCGGCCGTGACGAACGAGACGGGACGGCCCCAGCCGACCCGGAACATCGGCCCGACGACCGTGCTCCCGGCCCGTGCGGGAAAGACCGTCCCCATCGCGGTCAGGATGCGTGGTGCCGCCGCGGCGGCGTCCGCGGGGAAGAGCAGGTCGTCCAGGTGACCGGACTGCACGACCGCGGCCAGGCCCGCCCGGTCGAGCGCGCGGCCGACGCCGATCAGACCGCCGACGGCGTTGAGCGTGAAGGCGAGACCCAGTTCGATGGCCGGGGTGAACTCGGCGCTCAGCGCCACCAGCACCGACGGCGGGCGGGGCTGCAGGATCCCGAACGCCTTGACCTCGACGAGGCCCAGGCTCAGCGAGAGCGCGCCGCGGTACTGCCCGTCCTGCTCGCCGAGGAACCCGCCGCCCTTCGCCGGGCCGAGGGCCAGGGTGAGTCCGAGACCCGTCGGCGGCACCACGGTCGGCGTGTACCCGCCGGCCGTCGGACGGATTTCGAGCCCAGCCCCGTCGACCGTCGCGTCCGCGACGCCGAGCAGCGAGGCGCGGAAGGAGGCGGTGAGCTGGAGCCCACCGTCGCGCGAGGCCACGTACAACGAGGGCGCGCGCAGCCCGGCGGGGGCCCGGTCCAGGGGCAGGGCGATGCCCTTGCCGTTGCTGCCGCCCTCGAGCCGCAGCCCCTTCTTGTCGAGGAGGACGCCCAGACTCCCCTTGAGGGAGAGGCCGCCGGGGGCGAGGAGCTTCAGCAGCTCGTGGTCCTCGAGCGCGAGCTCCATGCCGTCGGCCCGGAACGCGAGGGTGGAGTCGTCGGGTACGGCGGTGGGCAGGGAGAGCACGAGACTGATCCCGTCCCGTACGGCGAACCCTGGCACCAGGCTGAGTGCGTCGCTCAGCTTGAAAGTGAGGCTCAGCACCGGGGGAAGGGTGGTGCCGAGCGCCTCCACCTCGGTGGGGCCGGCGCGGAGGACGTTGTCGATCGCGAGCGACCAGTTCGGCGCCGCCCCCGTCGCGCCTCGCACCGAGGTCCGCAGCAGGTCGACGAGGACCGGCCACACGTCCCCCGGCGCCGCCGCGCTCGGCACCGCGAGCCGCGCGAGAAGAGCTTCCGGAGCGAGCGCGTCGGAGGGCAGTCCGAGTGCCTGAGCCAGGCGTTTCGGACGCTCGGTGTCGGGAAGCCCCGAGAGGTCGGGGAGCAGGAGGACGAGCCCGTCGCGGATGTCGGTCGCCAGCTGCGGCAGGGGGGCAGCGGCCATCAGCGGGTCCGGGAAGGGTGGGGGACGTTCATCGGATCGTCGCCGTTCTCCGCCCGCGGACGCACAAGGGGCCCTGCCGGACGGATGGGGGATCGGAACGCGACCGACGCTAACCCCGGACACGGCGCGGGGCGCGGCCGCGAACCACCCGGGGCGCCGAACCGGTGCCCTTTTCACTCGCGCGGCCGGGGCGCGTACGGGAGGCGCGAACCCGTCGGGGAGTCACGTGGAGGAACTCCGGCCCGTAATTCCCGCCGCCGCCGGGGAGCGGGCGCGCCATCAGCTGTTGAGCGGGGTCCTGCAGGGCGGACATCGGCGGGATCGCCTCGAACAGCGGCCCCTCCACCTCGCCCGCGTCGTCCCGCCCCCAGGCATCCCGCAGCAGGCGCAGCAGCTTGCTGTACGCCTGGTTGAACTCGTCGAGGAGCTGTGTCGTCCCGGCGTCCGGTGCGCAAGGTCCCCTCCGGGGCCGGCCCCCAGCGGGAACGATCCCGATCGGCAGGGTGCCCGGCATCGGATCTCCGCTCCCGTGAACTCGGACTTCCCGGTGTCGGGGTTCTTCCTGAGCCTGCGCTTGTGGAAGATCTCCTCTCCCGGAAGGTGGAGCAGCGGGCCGGCTCTCCCGCCGCCCCAGGGTGTGGGTTCCCGGGCGAAGCGGACGTGCCCTCGCCCTGTTCCTCGATCACGCCGATGGCCTTCTCCACGGCGTCGAGCGTGGCGAGGGGCACGACGGGGTTCCCCGCGCCGTGACCGAAGTCCAGGGTCGGCTGCCGGGCGCCGGTGATCCGCTCCGGGTGCGCGCGGAACGCCTCCAGGGCGTGTCCAGGGCGTGCGGGCGCAGTTGGCGCAGCCATTCCCGTCCGAGGACGACCCGGTGGTTCGTCCCGGTCGGGAACGAGATCCCCGCGGAGTCCGAGAGCGCGTGTGCGTCCACGCTCACCTCGTCGGCGACGGCGATCGTCCCAGGGATGCACTGGATCGGCACCGTGTGGGCAGATCTCGCCCGTACCCTCGGCGCCGCCTGGGCGCGGCGACGGCCGGCGGCCGGTGGACAGCGGCCGGCGGGTCGAGCGACCTCTGTGGGCCACGGACGTGACCGGTCCGTTCTCCCGTACATCTCACTGGCCGCCGTGCGGACGCTGCTGGACCTCCGTATCCGGTGCTTGGGGGTTCGGGCCCCGGAAGCGGGCGAGTGTCTTCGCGAGGGTCTTCCACGGTGAGGGGTCGTCCTTGGCCGTCGCCGGAGATGCCGTTCGGGGGGCGCCGGCGCCGCTGGTCGCCTCGGCGAGGGCGTCGAGCGCCGACTCGGCGGCATCCCGGTACAGGTCGCAGGATGCCGTCATGGCTTCGAGTGCCCTGGCGTATCTGGTGACCATGGCCTGTGCGTGGACCAGTTCCTCGGCGGGGGTGAGCAGGTGCCAGCCTTGACGCAGCCGAGTCAGGGCCTGTTCGGCGTCGGCCGGCAGTGGCTGGGGAAGTGAGGCGAACTCCTTGATCCTGTCCAGGAGTTTGGTGGGTTCCGTGCCGTCCAGGAAGACATTGCGCAGCGTGAAGCGCTCCGCGTCGTAATCGAGGGTCTGCGGTGTCGGGGGCAGGATGACGGCGCCGCCACGCGGTATCCCCACGCCCAGCTCGCGCTTCATCACGAAGTCGGCGATCAGCGCCTGCTCCGGCGTGGCCCGGTGTTCGACCACCCGGTCCCGCAGGCTCGGTGGCAGGAACGCCGTGATCGGCCGGCGTCCCAGGGCGTCCGGTGTCATCGCCTCGTGCACCACGACATGGATGAACCAGCTCTGCCGGGAGCAGGCCCGCAGCAGGCGGCGCAACTCGTCGTCGTCCTTCGGCAGGTGGTTCGTCGTCCGCAGGCGCACGCCCGGCACCATCTCGTGGTCCCATGCGACCTGGTCGCTGTCGGGCCAGAACACGGTGGCTGGTGAGGGCCAGCTCGCTTCCCACGCCCGCTCGGCCTCGGAGGCGAGGACCCAGGTGACACCCTCGGCCTTCATGCGGCGGGACCCGGGCTCGAACGTGGTCAGCTGCGCGCGCACCGTGACGTCGTCGGCCACGCGCCAGCGGGCCTCGAAGAGGCGGCGTGCGGACGGGCCGGGGTCGGCGGACTCGTCCCGGGGGTACAGGTCGGTGGAACTCGCCGCCTCGACGGGGTCGAGGTCCAGGAAGTCGTCGATCACCCGGGCCGCCTTGAGGGCGAGCAGGTTGCGCCGGACGTCCCGCTCGGGCTCGGGCCCGAGGTGACGTCCACGCCCGAGCCAGGCGGTGTCGGGGACGGTGGTCGATGAAGTGCTGTTCTTGGTCATGGAACCGTTCAGTGGGCGATGAGGGCCCGACCAGTATGGTCCGCGGCCCGCGCGAGGGAAGAGGTACCCCGTCCGCCCCGCCATGGTTCGAATGTCTGGGCGACGGACGGACCGATCGACCCACAGGCAGCCCGGGACGCGGTCGTGTCGACGGTGACGCTCCGGCGCTTCTCCACTCCTGGAACGGCGACATCGTTGTGCCCTGTTTGTGACCGGCTGCCGTGTCCTCGCTGTCAATGGACCTCTGCCTCCCCGGCCGCACGATGCAAGACGGGGAGGTGGAGTGAGGGGCCTGATCGCCGCATCGCGCCCGTGGCGGACAGGCGTCTGATGCCACCTGCCGTACTGTGATGTCGTGTCAAGTTCGTTACGCCTGGCCGTTGTTCATGGCGGGCACGCGGTGAATCGCGGATTCCCGTCAGCCACGGAAGTGTACGAGGGACTGATGGGGGAGGAGGGTCATGGCAACCGACGCGGATCAGCCAGGGGCGGGCGACGAGCCGGCGAGGGGCACGGAAGCCGGACCCCCGGAAAGCCCTTCGGCCGGGAGGCGCGCCGCCATCGGGACCGAGCACCCGCTTCCTTCATCCCTCGCACCGGTGGTCGGTGCCGCCCGCCCCCGAACCGGTCGCCCGGCGTGGCGGCCGAGCCGACGAACCCTCCTCCTGGGCGCGCTCGGGACCGGGGCCGCGGCCATCGCTGTACCCACCGCGCTGAACTTGTCCTCCGGACCGTCGGAATCAGCGGGTCCCCGGTCCGCCCCTACGCGGGATTCGGCCTTGCCCTCACGGCCGGCGACACCGCGCAGCCAACGCCGGCTGCCTCGCCCCTTGATCGCAGCCGCGACCGGCACAGTCCCGTACGCGCTCGCATTCAGCCCGGACAGCAAGATCCTCGCTGTCGGAATGCTCAATGGCGCGGTCCAACTCTGGAACACGGCCACCCTGACACCCGCCGTCAAACTCCGAGAGCCCGGCGAGCATTTCGAGGGCGTCCTCGACGTGGCCTTCAGCAGGGACGGGACGTTGCTTGCCAGCTGCGACGGCAAGAGCACAACTCTGTGGAACGTCGCTGCGCGCAAGGAGATCGCGACACTCACGGACACCGAAATCGATCCTGTCGTGGTGCAGTCGCTTGCATTTCATCCGCACGGCAACATCCTGGCCTGCGCCAATATGCATGCGACAGTCAACCTGTGGGACACCGGCACCCATGAGAAAGTCGCGACGCTGATCGACCCGATCGGTTATACGAGGAGTCCGAACAAGTCGGTTGAGTCGGTTGCCTTCAGTCCGGACGGGAAAACGATTGCGACCAGCCATGAGGCGCGCAACGTGCGTTTCTGGAACGTCTTCACTCACGAAATCATCAGCACCATCGAGGGTCTCGAACTTTCGGTCCTAGAACTCGCGTACAGTCCCGACGGCACCTTGCTGGCCGGGGGTACTGCGAGCTTGAGTACCAGAGACGGGCAGATCAAGCTGTGGTCGGCAGCCAGCCGAAAGGAGGTCGCGACCCTGACGGTGCCCCCACTCGTCACATCCGGAGATTCGACCCCGACCAAGGACCGAATTGCCAGATACGTCAACTCTGTGCAATTCAGCCCCGACGGCGAGACGCTGGTGGGGTCGGTCAACGGCGATGCTCTGATTGTGCGGTGGGACGTTTCTACCCGAAAGATTGTCGACGTCGTGGACACTCGCATCTACAGGGAAGACCCGGATTACGACACCGCGCATCCGGTACGGCTCAGCCCGGACGGAAAAATGGTGACCGCCGGACTTCTCGGTGAGGTTGCTCTGTGGAGACTGCCGTGACAGGAGAGCCATTCCAGTCCGGCGATCGAATTCATCACGACCCCGCTGAAGGTGTCACCTCGGGAAGGAATCCGGTGGCCGGACATCCCTTCTGGTTCACCTTGCCGACGCACCCCCACCCTGAGCCCGGGACGTGAATGAAACGCTGAACGGGATTTCGAGGTACGGCCTCAGTGGTGATGGTGTCGAGACCGCTCGGGATGCGTTGCGTGTGGGCGCCGGAAGTGTCCGTATAGGTGGCATCGATGTGCCATGTGCACGTTTGATCGGACACCACCGGCTGGATCCGCAGAGCCATGTTCGACTGACCGTTGCCCAGGTCAATGGCGTTGTACCGGAAGAACAGCGTGCCCTGGGCGTCGCCCTCGTCGAGGACGTACGGCCCGTGCGGCTTGGCGGCCTTTCCGCCGGTCAGGTCCCACAACAGACCCAGCCTGGACTCTGAGCCGGCCGGAGGAAGGTCCACCACCGTCTGCGCCGTAGGAACACTGCACGAGTCCTTCGCAGCGGACATGCCGTTGATCGTGAGACCGGCGCCGCGGTCGCTGTTCAAGTTGAGATTGAACGACTGGGCCTTGCCGCGCGGTTCCGCACGGCCGCCCTCCAGCAGCGGCTTCGCAAGAGGCGGCGTGTACTCCACGATCCGGCCACCGAGAGGCTTCATGAACGCCCAGACCACGGCGTTGTCTCCCCGCAGCGATGTAAGAGTCGCCTGCTCGGTCGTGGTCAGTGGGCGGTCGAGCAGCACGATGATGTTCTCGGGCATGTCCTGCTCGTAGTCGTGAGGCGTGATGGTGGAAACGAAAGGCGGCTGCTCGCGGTCGACGGCCTTCTCCGCGACCTTGTCGGACCGGAGCCGGTCGGTCGACGTGGTCCGGTCCAGAACGTAGTTCGCGTAGTAGGCGAAAAGGAGCCCGCCCACGACCACCATGCCGGCGACCACCAAGTACAGAACCCGCTGTTTTGCCGGGAGCCTTCGCAACCCGGGCATTCGTTCGTCGGCCAGTAGGTTCCAAACCGACGGTCCAGGCGTCGGCGCGGCCACCGGCGCTGCGGCTTCTCCTCCGGGATCCGGCGTGGCCGATGCGGAGGACGGAGAGGGCGACGCCGCGCTCGACGGGCTGGGCAGGGGTGCCGTGCCGGATCCTCTATGAGCCTGTGGGCCAGGCACCGGGGCCGGGTTCTCTCCCTCGGGGTCCGATGCACCCGATCCGGAGGACGGTGACGGTGGAGGAGGTGGTGTCGTGGCCATGGCGTCTCCTGAGTCGTCGGCGTGATCACGCTGAGCTGCCCGCGGCAATCGCTTCCAGAGAAGTGGTGTCTGCACCTTACGGCGCAGAGCTCAACGTGTTGTCGAGGACGTGTTGTTGACGCTGACAAAGGTGACCCGGGGCCCGGCCGTCGCGGTGGGTGGCTGAAGACCTTGAACGGGGCCGCGGGCGGCGCGGACCTCCCGTCCTGCACGAGGGGCGCCCGTCGGCCTGCCCGCGGTCAGTGTGGCTCCCTGGTGCGGGCTGGTCCGGATCCTGGTCCGGGCAGTGCCGGGGCGGAGGGGATGGGGGTGGACCGGGAAGTGCGGGGAATCATCGGGAGCGGGCTGGGCATCGGGGCCCTTGAGGGCGGCGAACACGAGGTGTACGCGGTCCGCGTCGAGCGTCTCGTCGCGCTCTTCGAGGACGTCGGCCGGGGGTGCGACGTCTCACGCCATGGGCGCCCGACGCTACAGCGCGGCGTCCGCTCGCGTCTCCTGTCCGCCCGGGATCGCGCCCGCCTCCGGCTGCTGCCCGGCGTCGGCCGTGGGGACCCGTACCGTCGCGACGATGATCAGTGAGGCCGCCGCCCCCAGCGCCGCCGCCACGACCAGCACCGCGTTCAGGCCGGACGTGAACGCCTCGCGCACCAGGCGCGTCATCTCGGCGCGTTCGTACTCCGGCCGGCCGGCAATGAACGACCGGGCGTGTCCGCCGCTCAGAACGACGGCCGCCCCGTGCGGGTCGGGGATGCGCCCGTCGGCCTTCAGCACACCCTCGATCCGCGACTGGAAGATCACGCCGAACACGGCGATCCCCAAGGCGAAGCCCAACTGGCGGAAGGTGTTGACCGCACCGCCCACCATGCCTCCGCGCTCAGGCGGCACCGTGGCCAGGGCAGCCGCCGACAGACTGGGTGTCACGAGCCCGACGCCCAGACCGGCGACGACGAGCCCCGCCACGAGGCTGCTGCCCGAGGATCCCGCGTCGAGGGTGGCCTGCATCCCGGAGCCCATGGCGACGAGTGCCAGCCCTCCTCCGATGGTCGCCCGTGGCGGCCAGGGGCCGAAGCGGCCCGCGAGCACGGACGCGAGGAACGCGGAGGCGCACATGGGCAGGATGTACAGACCTGCTTCGACGGGCTCGTACCCCAGGACGGACTGCATCCACAGGGACTCGTACAACAGGTAGGCGAACGCGGCGCCTTGCAGGAACAGGGCGCCGGTCATGATGCCGGTGAACGATGGTCTGCGGAACAGCGACAGGTCGAGGACCGGGTGCTCGACCCTCGTCTCGACCATGACGAACAGGGCGAGGGCGACAGCCGCCGTGCCGAACAGACCGAGGGTGATTGGAGTCGTCCAGCCGTCGGAGTGGGCGCGGACCAGCCCGAAGGTGAGAGCCCCGCTCGCCACCGTGAAGGAGACGGCGCCGAGGACGTCCGCTTGCTGCCGACCCTGCCCCTTGGCCTCCCGGACGGACAGGAGCGTCATCGCGACGGCGGCCAGACAGACCGGCAGGTTGACGAAGAAGATCCACCGCCAGTCCAGGTACTGGGTGAGGAGTCCGCCGACGACGGGCCCGGCCGCGGCGGCGACCGAGTTGGTGGCGCCCCACAGGGCGAAGGCCACCCCCCGGTCCCGGCCGCCGTAGTGCATGCCGAGCAGGGCGATCGTCGTACCGAACATCCCGGCGGCGCCGATCCCCTGCACCACGCGGGCGCCGATCAGCACACCCGCGTTCGGGGCGACCGCGCACGCCACCGACGCCGCGGTGAAGACGATCAGCCCGACCAGGTACACCCTCCTGCGGCCGATCCGGTCGGCGCGGGAACCGACGCCGAGCAGCAGCGTCGCCAGCGCCAGCGCGTACGCGTCGACCACCCACTCCAGCTCGGAGAGCGTGGTGCCGAGGTCGGTCGCCATGGCGGGCAGCGCCACCGTCACGATCGTGACGTCCAGCAGGAGCATGAACGTGCCCAGACAGATCGCGGCCAAGGGCCACCACTTGCGCATCCGAACCCCTTTGCCGCCCGCCGCACCGAAGACGTGCCCCCGGCGGCCCCCATGATCCAGGGAGGAGCGGAGATCGCCGTGAGGACCCGCGCGCCACGCCCGAGCGTGGACCGCAGGGAGGTACGCCTAGGTCCGCCTGGGGGATCACCGGTGGCAGGCCGGAATACGCGCTCTTAACTTCGGCACATGACCAAACGACAGATCACCCTGCTGGCCTGCACCGTGGCCCTCACGGCCTCCGGGCTGGGTGCGGCCGCGCCCGGTGCCGGGAGCCGTACGGCGCACCTGGTCGAGCCCGGCGAATCGATCCAGAAGGCCGTGGACGCCGCGAAACCGGGGGACACCATCGTCCTGTCACCCGGCACCTACCGCGAGAGCGTCCGCATCACCACTCCGCGCCTGACGCTGCGCGGCTCGGGCCCGGCCTCCACGGTCCTCGTGCCCGGCGGCGCCGCAGCCGACGACACATGCGCCAAGGCCGGTCACGGCATCTGCGTGACCGGGACGGACAGCCGCCCCGTCGAGGGCGTCACCGTGCGCTCCCTCGCCCTCAGGGGCTACACCGCCAACGGCCTGTGGGCCTCCCGCACCGACCGGCTGACGGTCCGCAAGGTGCTTGCCGAGAAGAACGGGAAGTGGGGCATCGCCCAGGAGAGATCCACACGGGGTGTCTTCAGCCACAACACCGCCCGGAACAACGCCGACGCCGGACTGTTCCTGGCCAACACCACCGACACGGAGGCCGGCGCCACGGACGCCGAGGGCACGCTGGTCACCCACAACAGCCTGTCCGGCAACCGGATCGGCCTCACGGTGCGGCGCCTGCGGAACGTGACGGTCGACCACAACGAGGCGACCGCGAACTGCGCCGCCGTCTTCGTGGTGGGCGACGAGTCCACCCCGCGCGCGGGGGCGATGACCCTGCGCCGCAACGACATCCACGCCAACAACAAGTACTGCCCGAAGACCCCCCGTCTGCCCTTCCTGCAAGGCTCGGGCATCGTCCTCACCGGCGCCGAGGAGACGGTGGTGGAGAAGAACAGGGTCGTCGGCAACGTGGGCGCCTCGCCGCTCTCGGGCGGCATCGTGCTGTTCAAGAGCTTCGTGGGCGTTCCGAACGAGCAGAACGCGATCCGCGACAACGTGGTGATGCGCAACAGCCCCGCCGATCTGGCCGACCGGGACACCGGCAAGGGCAACACCTTCACCCGTAACACCTGCACGCTCTCGGAACCCGCCGGAATGTGCTGACCCACCGGGATCCCCGACACCACCCACGGCACGACAGCAAGGACAAGGCGAACAGATGACAACGGTTGACCCGGCTCCCGCCCCGCCGATGCGGCTGAGGGAACTCGTCTTCGGGGCGGCGTGCGCCGCCGCCGTACGCGCGGCCGCCCGTCTGGGCGTGGCCGACGCCCTGGGCGACACGTCCATGACCGCGGAGGACCTCGCGGCCGCCGTGAAGACCCAGCCGCAGACACTGCGCAGGCTGCTGCGCGCACTGTCCTGCCAAGGGGTCTTCACCGAGCAGCCCGACGGCACCTTCGCCCACACGGAGATGTCCCGGCTGCTGCGCGAGGACGATCCGCACAGCCTGCGGTACATCGCACTGTGGTGCACCGAACCGTGGACGTGGGACGTCTGGCCGAAGCTCGACGAGGCCGTGCGCTCCGGACGGAACGTCTTCGAGGACGTGTACGGGCGGGAGTTCTTCGCGTACCTCAACGAGGACGCGCCCGAGTCCGCCCACGTCTTCAACCGGGCCATGACCACGTCGAGCAGGCAGTCGGCACAGGACGTCGCGGACCTCCTCGACCTCGGGGACGTGTCCTGCGTCGCGGACATCGGCGGCGGACAGGGACACGTCCTGGCGAGTCTGCTGGAGAAGCACCCCTCCCTGAACGGCGCGCTGCTCGACCTGCCGGGAGTGGTGGAGAACGCCGACCCGCGCCTGCGGGACGGCGGCGCGCTCAGTCCCCGGGTCCGTGTGGTGGCCGGCGACTGCCGCGAGGACATCCCGATCCGGGCGGATGTGTACATCATCAAGAACATCCTGGAGTGGGACGACGAGAGCACCCGTAGGGCGCTCGCCAACGTCCGCAGGGCGGCGCGCCCCGGCGCCCGGGTCGTCGTGATCGAGAACCTCGTCGACGACACGCCCTCGATGAGGTTCACGACCGCCATGGACCTGCTGCTGCTCCTCAACGTCGGCGGTGCGAAGCACACCCGGCAGAGCATGGTCGACCGGCTGACGGAGGCGGGGCTCGTCATCGGCGAGATCCGCCCGGTCAACGCGTACCTCCACGCGTTCGAGTGCACCGTGCCCGCCTGACGGGGACGGGGGAGAGGAAACCCGAGGCCGCCCGCTCCGCGTCGTTCGCGGGGCGGGCGGCCTCGGGTTTCCCTGCCGGTAAGGATCAGGAACCGGCGTCGCGCTCCCACTGGTAGAAGCACTGTGCCATGGCGTCCTTGGGGCTCCGCCACGTCTGCGGGTCGTACGCGCTGACGTACGCCGACAGCTTCTCGCTGGCGTCGCGGAACTCAGGGTGTCCGGTCAGCTTCGCGATGGCCGGCCCCGGGTCCTGGTCCGACTCGATGAGGTGCAGGTACACGTCGCCGAACTGGAACAGGCGACGCCGCGTGACGCCGACCAGGTGGGGGAGTTCTCCACGGTCGGAGGCGGCGAACACGTCGGCGATCGCCGGGCCCGAGCCGGGCGCCATCCGGGCGACGATCAGGGAGTGGTGCATCGAGCGTCCTTCCAGGGTGCGGGTATGCGGGTGTGGGTGCGGGTGTGGGTGCGACGGGCCGCGGTCAGCCGGGCAGGACCGGGGCGCTCCGGCGGTCGCGGGCGACCTGCTCGATGCGGTCCCGGATGAGGGCCATCTGCGTGCGGGAGTTGCGGTTGATGTTGTCGGTCATCCAGGCGTCGTCGACCGGGGCGTCGGGCTTCATCGCGAAGTCCTGCACCCAGCGCATGTGGACGCCGGCCGGGGTCTCCTCGTACTCCCACCGGATGTCCATGTGGTCGAACGGGCCGGTCTCGACGCGGCGGGCGCGGACGGTCCGCCCGGGACGGTCGACCGTGCGCTCCGACACCCAGCTCCAGACCTTCCCGGACTCGTCCGGATGCATGGTCAGGCGGAAGGTCGTGGAGTCGCCCTCGCGGGAGAGCACTTCCAGGGAGGCGTACTCGCTGAAGAGGCCGGGCCAGTTCTCGATGTCGTTGGTGATGTCCCAGACGAGGTCGAGCGGGGCGTCGATGGTGATGCTGTTGTCGGTGTGGCCGGCCACGTCAGACTCCCGTCTTGAGGGCGTTGTTGACCAGGTCGAGGAACTCGGAGGGCGTCTTGCAGCGCTCGGCGTCCGTCGGCAGTGCCACGCTGTACCGGTTCTCCAGCTCGCCGACGATCCCGAGCAGGCCCAGCGAGTCGACGCCGAGGGTGGCGAACGGCACGTCCGGCTCCTTCTCCAGCTCCCGGACGTCCACGGTGACACCGGCCGACTGCTTCATCAGCGCGGCGAGCTCGTCGAAGGTCAGTGTGGTGGTGATCATCTGTACTCTCCTTACCGCCCGGTCCTACCGGGCGGTGTCGTCGCCGCGGCGCACGACCAGCGCCGCGTTGGATCCCATGAGTCCCCTGCTGAGGACGAGGGCCGTGCGCAGCTCGGCGGGGCGAGCGCGGGACATCACCAGATCGAGGTCGTGGCAGATGTCGAACACGTTGGGGGTGGGGGGGACCACGCCGTGCTCCATCGCGAAGACCGCGGCGGCGGTGTCCAGGACGGGCGCCCCGCAGTAGGCACGCCCGATGCCCGTCTTGGGCGCCGTGACGGGGACGCGGCCGGCGTGTGCCCCGAGGACGTCGGCGATCGCCAGCGCCTCGGCGCGGTCCGCCTCCGGTACGCCCAAGGCGTCGGCGAAGACGACGTCGATCTCCTCGGGGGCGCACCCGGCCTCGTCGAGGGCGACACGGATGGCACGGGCGAGCCCCTCCCGGGACTCCTCCCACCGGGAGGCGCCGGTGAACGTGGCCCCGTGGCCGGCGACGACGGCCCGGACGGCCGCTCCCCGGTCGCGGGCGCGGGACTCGTCCTCCACGACGAGCATCGCGCCGCCCTCCGCCGGGACGAAGCCGCAGGCTCCCGAGGTGAAGGGCCGGTAGGCGCGGTCCGGGTCCTCGACGCTGCTGAGCTCCGGGTATCCGAGCTGGCACACCATCGAGTACGGGGCGAGGGGGGCCTCCGCCGCTCCGACGACCACCGCACCGGTGCCACGCCGTACGGCACGGGCCGCATGGGCGATGCCGTCCAGGCCTCCCGCCTCGTCGCTCGCGACCACACCGCACGGCCCCTTGAAGCCGCTCCGGATGGAGATCTGGCCGGTGCTCGCGGCGTAGAACCAGGCGATGGACTGGTACGGGCCGACGAACTTGGACCCCTGGCCCCAGAGCTTCTGGAGCTCGCGCTGGCCGAACTCGCCGCCGCCGGAGCCGGCCGCGGTGACCACACCGATCTCGAACGGCTCCTCGGGGCCCTCCCGGGCGAGGCCGGCGTCGTCGAGGGCGAGCTGGGCCGCGGCCATCGCGTAGTGGCTGAAGCGGTCGGTCTGGACGAGGAACCGCTCCTCGATCAGGTCGCCGACGTCGAAGCCCCGGACCTCGCCCGCGACCTTGAGGGGCAGGTCCTGGCACCCCTCGCGGGTGATCCGGTCCAGTACGCCGAGCCCTTCCCGGACGGACTTCCAGTACGCGTCGGCACGCAGTCCGTTGGGGGCGATCACGCCGATCCCGGTGACGACCGCGCGCCGTGGGCGCTCAGTGCTCATCGTGTCCTCCCACCCGGTCGCGTCAGGAGGACCGCGGACTGGAAGCCGCCGAATCCGCTGCCCACGGAAAGCACGTTCCTGAGTTTCCGGGGGCGGGCGGTGCGCGGCACGTAGTCCAGGTCGCACTCGGGGTCGGGTGTCTCGTAGTTCGCCGTCGGGGGCACCACCTGGTGCTTCAGTGCGAGCACGCAGGCGGCCACCTCGATCGCGCCGATTGCGCCCAGCGAGTGCCCCACCATGGATTTGATGGAGCTCATGGGCGTGTCGTAGGCGTGCGCACCCAGTGACCGCTTCACGGCGGCGGTCTCGTGCCGGTCGTTCTGCCGGGTGCCCGAGCCGTGCGCGTTGACGTAGTCGATCAGCGTGGGGTCGAGCCGGGCCCGGTCGAGCGTGGAGTCGATCGCCCGGGACATCTCCAGCCCCTCGCCTGTCAGACCGGTCATGTGGTACGCGTTGCCGAAGGTGGCGTAGCCGCCGATCTCGCAGTAGATGTGCGCCCCCCGTGCCCTGGCGTGCTCGTACTCCTCCAGGACGAGGACGGCCGCGCCTTCTCCCATGACGAAACCGTTGCGGTTGTTGTCGAAGGGCCGGGAGGCGTGCTCCGGGTCGTCGTTGTCGGGCGACGTGGCCTTGATGGCGTCGAAGCAGGCCATGGTGATGGGGGAGATCGGGGAGTCCGACGCACCTGCGATGCAGACGTCCGCCCGGCCCTCCTCGATGGTGTGGAAGGCGTAGCCCACGGCGTCGAGGCCGGAGGTGCAGCCGGTGGAGACTGTCTGCACCGGGCCGCGGGCGCCGAACTGCTCGGCCACGACGGAGGCGAGCGTGCTTGGCGAGAACGCCATGTGCAGCTTGGGGCCGGCCGCGCGGTGGTCCACGTCCCACCGCCGCCCGCCCTCGCTGACCAGGACGTAGTCGTGTTCGAGTCGGGTGGTGCCGCCGACGGCGCTGCCCAGGGAGACGGCGACGCGCCAGGGGTCTTCGGCGTCGGTGTCGAGTCCGGAGTCGCGGACGGCTTCCCCGGCGGCGACGACGGCGAACTGGATGTACCGGTCGGCGTGGCGGCTCACGTCCGGATCCAGTCCGTGGTCCGCCGGGTCGAAGTCGCACTCGGCGGCGATGCGGGAGCGCAGCCCGACCGGGTCGAACAGGGTGATGCCGCGGGTCGCGGTACGGCCGGCGGCGAGCAGGTCCCAGAACGCCTTCGCCCCGGTGCCGCCTGGAGCGACCACACCGATGCCGGTGACGGCCACTCGCCGGGTCACTCGATGGCCCCGCTTCGCTCGGACGCCCGTCCCGGGTCGTGCACGGTCAGGTGCGGGCCCGCCGCGGCGAGCTCGGCCTCGTCGGTGATCTCCGTGTCGACGTGGCCGAGGCTCGGCCGGGGGGCGAGTGGGCCCAGGTGGAAGACCATGCGGGCCTCCACATCGCCCACGTTGCGGAAGCGGTGCCGTACGTCGATCGGGATCAGGAGGCCCTGATCGGGCTGGAGCGCGTACGTGTCGCCATCCAGGTCCACCTCCAGCGCGCCCGAGACCACGTACACGAACTCCTCCGAGTACGGGTGGTAGTGCTCTCCGATGCGCTCGCCGGGCTGGACGATGGCCAGGCCCATGAAGCCGCTGGTGGAACCCACGGTGGCCGGGGTGAGCATGGCCCGCAGGTCACCTCCCCGCCTGCGGTTGGGTTCCGTATCGCTCAGGTTCACGATCCGTGGACGCTGCTTGAGCATGGTTGCTACCTCCAGATGTGACAGTGACGTGCTGGGGAGCGACCGCGGTGCGAGCCGCGGCCGGCCGTCAGGAGTGCGCCGAACGGTCCGTGACGGGCAGCATGTCCGCGTGCGACAGAAGCCGGTTGATGTTGCGCTCCGTCTTCAGGGAGCCCTCGACGCCGATCGCGCCGCCGTCGAGGAGGCGTTCCAACTCCGCCGCATTCCGCGGGCCCTTGAGCCCGAGGGAGGCGACGGGGTCGAGGTCGAGGTCGCCCGTGACGTCGACGAGGCGCACCACGATGTCGTCGCGCTGGAACACGGTGCTGCTGTACACCGGGCTGTCCGGATCGTCCGCGGCGGCCCGGTCCTGACGGGAGAGCAGCCGGGCGAGTGCCATCCCCTGGCCTTCCTTGGCCGGGTAGTACAGCGCGTGCCGTCGCAGGTCGGCCGGCGCGGGCCGGTCGGACACCACATGGTGGACGGCCGGCAGCGCGGCCCGGGTGAAGAACACCCGTGCCGACTCGGGGTCGGTCAGGTCCCGGTCCTGCTCGAGGTACGGGTTGATGGCCTCCTCGACCGCTCGCACCTGGGGCTGACGGGCGACGTGCCGCAGCGCCACGAGCAGGTCGCCCTCCACCTCCACGGCACGCACGACGCGGTTGCCGTGCATGAAGAGGGAGGTGCGGCGCAGCCGTGTGGTCTCGTCGACCTGGGCCTGGGGCGACTCGTACCCGGCCAGGAGCTCCGCCACCTTCGACTCGGAACCCGGCTTGACGGTGAAGGTGAGGGCATGGCGTGCCACACCTTCGCCCACGCGGGGCTCCACCTGCACGTCGGCCGATGCCGTGGTGCGCGAGGCCGGCTGACCGGCGTTGGTCTCCCGGAGGATGCTGTATCGCATCGACCGGGTGTCCCGGACGCAGCTGTGCATCGGCTTGACGGTTTCGACGTGCTCCTCGCTGTTCACCCACGCGAGGAACGGCGGGGCGCTCTCCCACTCGCTGGTGATGAGCCACTGCGAGGGGTTCTCGATGGACTGGCAGAGCTGGTCACTGATGTGTCCGGGAACGGAGGCGACCTGCTGGCACATGAGTTCGTACGCGTCCAGGAACTGCTGCTGCGCTCCTTCGTACAGGTCGAGCAGGAGGATCACCCGCAGCCTGGAGCCGTCGAACACGGACTGCGAGATGCGTCCCGAGGGGGCCATCCGGCACACCTCTTTCTCTTCTCGGTGGGGGTGGGGAGACGACCTGCCCGGCCGAAACGCCGAGGCCGGTCAGTGTCGATCCTTGACAGGAGCGCCTACAGCGCGCGAGCCGCATGAAGCGGACGAGTGAACCGCGTGTCATCCGGGTGCCCCGGGCACGCGAACCCGTCCCCGAGGGGCATGAATCTGCATCCCATCCTCAACTCGCGTCGCAGACGACGCCGGAGACGAGCAATGAACCGATTCGACGCGGCCGGGGAAGCAACCGGGCACCGCACGCCCGTACTCATCGTCGGCGGCTCGTTGGTGGGCTTGTCCACCTCGCTGTTCCTGGGGCGTCTCGGAGTGCCGCACACACTGGTCGAGCGCCATACCGGCACGTCGATCCACCCGCGTGGCCGCGGCAACAACGTCCGTACGATGGAGCTGTTCCGTAGCGCCGGGATGACGCGGCCCATCGAGGAGGCCGCTTCGGTCTTGGCACTCAACAACGGGATCCTGCAGACGCCGAGCCTGGTGGGCGACGTCGGCGAGTGGTTGTTCAAGAACATCGACCCCGGTGGCGGGACCGCCCGCTTCAGTCCCGCCGGGTGGTGTCTGTGCAGCCAGAACGATCTCGAACCGGTGCTGCTGAAGCACGCTGGGGAGCTCGGCGGAGATCTGCGGTTCGCGACCGAGCTGATGTCCTTCGAGCAGGACTCCGAAGGGGTGACCGCACAGGTCAAGAGTCGCGGCACCGGTGAACACACCACCATCCGCGCGGACTACCTCGTCGCGGCGGACGGCCCGCGCAGCCCGGTTCGCGAGCAACTCGGCATCGGGCAGAGCGGTCCGGGCGACCTCTTCCACAACGTGAGCATCACCTTCGTCTCCCGCGGCCTCGCGGACGTCGTCGGCGACCGGCGCTTCATCGTCTGCTACCTGACGAACCCGGAAGCCGACGGGGCCCTGCTGCCGGTCGACAACCGGGAGCGCTGGGTGTTCCACGCGCCCTGGCACCCCGAACACGGCGAGACGCTGGAGGAGTTCACCGACGAGCGGTGCACGGAACACATCCGGCGGGCCGTGGGGGTGCCGGACCTCGATGTGGAGATCACGGGCAGAGCTCCCTGGCACGCGGCGCAGAGGATCGCCGAACGGTACGCGGACGGCCGGGTGTTCCTCGTCGGCGACTCCGCCCACGAGATGCCGCCCACCGGGGCGTTCGGCTCCAACACCGGTATCCAGGACGCGCACAACCTCGCCTGGAAGCTCGCGGCCGTACTGGGCGGCTGGGCCGGCCCCGGCCTGCTCGCCTCCTACGGCGCGGAGCGCCGGCCGGTCGCGGAGACGACGGGCGCTCGGGCTGCGGCGCGGTCGGTCGAACACAGCCACCCCGGGTACGCCCCCGGCCCCGGATCCGGCGGCCCCCAGGGGAAGAAGGGCGGCATCCTCAACGAGGTGCTCGGCTACCGTTATCCGCAGGGCGCCGTCCTGGGCGCCGACCGGACGATGCCGGTCGTGTCCGACGGACTGCGCCTGACGGGCGAACCCGGAAGCCGGGCACCCCACATGTGGCTGAACCGCGCCGGTACCCGGGTCTCCACCCTCGACCTGTACGAGCGGTCCCTGGTACTTCTGAGTTCCGAAGACGGCGCCGGCGACTGGCACACCGCGGCGACACGCGTCGCGCAGCAGTTGTCGGTGCCGCTCGACTCGTACCGGATCGGCGCCGGGCCCGCCGCGGAGCTCTCCCCCGCGAGCGAAACGGACTGGGCGGAGGTTCACGGCGTCACGCCGGACGGCGCGGTGCTGGTCCGCCCCGACGGGTTCGTCGCGTGGCGGTCCGAAGGGGCGTCGGCCGATCCCGGAGCGGCGTTGCGGCAAGCCCTCACGGTGATCCTGGGCCGGGACTGACCGCTTCCTCGTGACCGGCACGGCAGGTCTGGAAGTCTTCGCGATGAAGAGGATCGGGCAGCACCTACGACGCTCGTGATCCGTGCGTCTAGCCCGTGCGTCTAGCCCGTTCGCGCGCAGGACGCCGTCCGATCCCGAGCACCGTACGAGCCGCCGTGACCTGCGGAAATGATCACCAGCAGGGCAGATCAAGACCCCGACCGGGGGACAGCGCGCGTGACTCTCCTGTTGCGGTGCCCACCGGTCGGGGTTCTTCTCGGGCACGGAGCACAGCACAGGTGCCGCGCTGCCCAGCCGGCCAGGAAAGCTCCGCCGAAGGAGAGAAGAAGCATGCGTTTCGCACGTACGGGTACCCAGCTCGCCCTGGCCCTGGGCGCCCTCGTCCTGTCCGCATCCTCCGCCGTCGCGGCGCCCGACGGTGACGTCCGGGTCAATCCGTGGAAGGCGGCCCCCGGGACCACCGTCACCGTCAGTACGACCGCCTGCGGCAAGGAGACGTACGGCAAGGGTGAGTCGGACGCGGGCGGGAAGTTCCACCTCCTGCCCGGCGACCGGGAGGGTGTCCTGGTGGGTAGGTTCACGCTTCCGTCGGATGCCGTCTCCGGCACGGACACGGTGACCCTCAAGTGCCCGCCTCGCATCAAGCAGACCGTCACCTATCAGATCTCCGGCCAGCCGGTCGGTGCGGTGGAGGCGGGCTTCGGCTGGGCCGCAGGCCCGGACGAGGGTGCGGACGGGGGCGGCAGCGGCAGCCCGTACGCCCTCGGCGCGTTGCTCCTCGGCGGCGCCGCCGCCGGCGTCCTGATCAGGACGCGCCGCCGCGCCACCGCCGCCCGGAACGGCGCCTGAGCCCACGCCCACGGCTCTGCTCCGCAGCCGTCGGGCACTCCGGCCCTCCGGCCCTCCGGCCCTCCGGCCCTCCGGCCCTCCGGCCCTCCGGCCCTCCGGCCGGAGGGCCCGACGCCCGCGCCAAAAGGCATGGGCGCCGGCGCCGCCGGGCCGGTGACCTCGTGGTGCGCCTGCCGCACGGCATCGGGATCGCCCGGCAGAGCGTGACTGCCCTCTGGCAGGCGCAGTAGCGCGGTCACGGCATCCGGTGCGACCGAGAGGGGAAACGTGGGCAGGGATCCACACGGCCGTCGAGCGGCTCTGCTCACCACGGTGCGTTCTCTTCTGACGCTGACGGTCCTCCTGGCTGCGTACTACGTGCTGCCCCTGGACTCGGCTTTCACGGCGGCCACCGTCTTGGCGCTCCTGGGTGGTGGCGTGGTGGTGGTCGCGCTCCTGGTCCGGCAGGTCCGCACGATCATGCGTTCCGCCCGGCCGGGGCTTCGGGCGTTGACCGCGTTGGCGACGGTGCTTCCGCTCTATCTGCTGTTGTTCGCCTCGGCCTACTACCTGTTGGAGCGCAGTGCGCCGGAGAGTTTCAGCGAATCGCTGTCGCGGACCGACGCCCTGTACTTCACGATGACGGTGTTCAGTACCGTCGGCTTCGGCGACATCAGCCCGCGCAGCGAGCCGGCGCGGCTGCTGGTCACAGGTCAGATGACGGCCAATCTCCTGTTGATCGGCGTAGCTGCCCGCTTCCTGGCGGGTGCAGTCCAGGAGGGCCGTCGGCGGCAAGGCCAGGCACCTAGGGACGGGGCGGACGACAGCTCGTCCACCGAGCGGTGACCTGGTCCGATCTTTCCCAAAGCCCCCCAGGCCACTTACCGGGTTCAGTCCGTCGGCAGCTCCTCCGCGGGCAGCCGGCCCGAGCGCACGGCGTCGACCAGAGCCTGGTAGTCACGCTCGTTCTGGTCGGCGTACTCCTCCGCGAACGTGGCGAGTGCCCGGTCGAAGGAGTCGCCGCTGCCCAGATAGGCGGCGATCGCGATGCGGTCACCGGAGCGCGCGTGCGCACGAGCCAGCGTGACGCCGCACAGTTCGCCGAACGCCTGCATGTCCTTCGGCCGCATCTTCTCCGGCATGGCGATGCCCTTCCAGTCGCGCAGCTGGCGGACGTAGAAGTCGCGCTTCTTGCCGTCGATCCCGTCCACCCGCTCCCAGCCGAGGAAGATGTCGCTCGTGGCCTGCATCAACCGCTGACCCGAGACCACCCGCTCGCCCTGGTTGCGGTACGTGCTCGCGCCGACGTGGGCGGCGAGCACAGAGGTGTCCGCCTCCTTGGCCTGGAGGAAGAGCGGGTCCTCGTCGTCCCGGCCGAGCAGCAGGAAGATCCAGCAGCGGGTACCGACGCTGCCGACGCCGACCACCTTGCGGGCGACGTCCGCCAGCCGGTAGTCCTCCAGAAGCGTGCGCCGGTCGGAAGCGAGAGTGAGGCCGTACCGCTCGATCAATCCGCGGAACTGGCGCTCCAGCGCGCTGCGCTCGGCGTCCGGCAGCAGGTCGCCGACGGGGGTGAGCAGCGGGGGATCCGCCGCGATCCGGGGCCGGCCGTCGACCGTCTCGGTGAGCTTGTCGAAGGCCTGCAGGCTGTCGCGGGTACGCGCCTTCGCTATCGCGCGAGCCAGGTTCTGCCGACCCTGCTTCGTCCCGTGGAGCCGACCTGCGGCCAGGGACTCGAGGAGGTCCGCGTCGATCTTCGCGTACCAGACGTCGATGGTGCGCATGCCTGCGAAGCGGATCATCGCCTCGCGGTACGAACGGACCGTGCTCCTGACGATGCGGGCGCGCTCGGTGTCGTCGAAGTCGTTCGCCCGGCTCGCGATGACGAAGCTCGCCGACAGCCGTTTGACGTCCCACTCCCAGGGCCCCGGAAGCGTCTCGTCGAAGTCGTTGATGTCGAACATCAGCTGCCGTTCCGGCGAGGCGAGGAGACGGAAGTTCAGCATGTGAGCGTCTCCGCACAGTTGGGCCGTGAGCCCTGAGCGCGGGGTGGGGGCCAGGTCGGAGGCCATGATCGCGGCGGCGCCGCGGTAGAAGCGGAACGGGGACTCCGTCATGCGGCCGTAGCGGATGGGAACGAGTTCGGGCACTCGTGTCGCGGACTGCGCCTCCAGGATCTTCAGCGCGTCCGGCCTGTCAGGAGGCGGCTCGTACACTGCATGGCCGGATCGCGGCGAGCGGCGCCTCGCCTCCTTGCCAAGAGCTGAGCGCTCCTCGGGCGTGGCGTGGGGTGCGGAACGCAGCGCCATGGTCGACTTCTGGGGCATCGAAGACTCTCCTCGTCGGGATGTCCGGCACCGGCCAGGGCGGCCAGAAGGGCTCTGCGGCCTCCTCCGATGCCGGATGGATGAGCCGGCCATCGATGCCGGGTGGGCGTGCGTTCTCAGCCCTCGCCCTCGATCTCGGCATCGGCGACGGCAATGGCGATGCCGAGTGCCGCAGCGATGTTGCCCGCTGCCGTCATGACGCGGGCAGTGCCCACGATGGGCGCGATGGCGACCAGGACGTCCTGCAGTTGCTCGACGGTCACGCCGGTCCTGAGCGCGGGTTCGATGTGGGCCGCATAGGAGATCGGCGGCGCATCCGAGGCGGCGAGAGCCGCGATGCGCGTGAGCATGAGCATGTCCGGGGCCAGCCCACAGCGCTCGACCGAGTCGACGGTCATCGCGGCGAGGGTGTCCAGGACGGGGGTGTCAGATGCAGTGGACATGTTGCATGTCCTCCTAGGCGTGTTGTGGAACTTCATAGAGAGGGGCAAGAACGGACGGCTTCCCAGCTTCGGTTGTGACGCAAAGACGTCGCCGCTGTCGGCTTTCTGCGATTCAGCTCTCCGACTGGCTTGGAGCGGTGTACAGCGTCCGGATCACGAAAGAATTGATCGCGATCTGGAACAATGGCCCAGAATGGCGCGTACAGGATCCAGAGGAAAGTCGCGAGCATGGGCGAAGCGCGCCGGCCCTGCACAGACAACCCTGGCCCAGGTGGCGCCCTTGTACAGTGCGAACCCGGCGAGAGTGCAGAGAACGCCCATGATCAGATGGGTCCAGCCCCATCCGGTCACGTGGCTCGTCATTGCCGGCTCCTCTTGATGTTGTACGGCTCTCGCAACGCTGCCTTCTGTTCGACTGATCGACTCACTTCCACTGTCGACCTGTCTGGCGTGTCGCGCACCTCAGGACATGCGCGACGTCTTACTGGTTGTACTCCGGTGTGGACCCGGCCGAATGTGTTCGCCGCGCGGTTCAGAGCATCGAGGTGCTCATCCGGCACTATGCCAAGTTCCTGGACGGCGTGCGGGAGCAGGCCAACCGCCTCATCGAGCGGTCCATGGAGGAGTGGGACCGCGTCAGCCGGGGTGAGGCCCCTGCGGGCTGAGCCGGAGTTTGCTCCGCGACTGGTCCGGAAGCGCTGGCCAGGAGCGGGATGCCGATGGGATGAACTGGGAGTTTCGCCGTAAACGTGACCCATCTCTACGTGGGGCGGGCGAGAGGCGCCTGACCGGCAAAGGCACAGGTCAGACGCCTCTTTTTATGTCCCGAGAAGAAGCCGAGCCGCTTCGGCGAGAAGGACACCAGCAGATTCTTCGTCTGCTGGTGGTGCAGCATCTGCACCCCTGCTGAACAGCGAAAATGACGCCTTTGGCTGCCTGTTGAAGAGGGCTGGTCCGGAAATGGCCCGGATCTTGGTGCGCGCGGTCCTGGGCCGGCGGAGGTGGGAAGTTCTGAGTGGGTTCGGGAGCGGGGAGGGCCAGCGGGCAGGGACCACCGTGCCGAAACACGAGCAGCGTAGGGTCGGCGGGCGCGGCCCCGGCCCAGATGCGGTTCCCCGACCAGGTGACGTCCGGGGCTCTGGGTGTCAAGCAGGGCGAATCAGCTCGAATGAAGCGCAGCGCCGAAGGTTCGGCCCAGTCTCGAGCGGCTGCTCTGGTGCCGGCGAGTGCGAGGGGCTGTCAGAGGGCCGGACGCACGGTGCGCTCCGCTGGTGGACTGTCTGGAGGTCCTACTCAGGTGTGACGCCCCCCATAGCTGCTGAGGCTCATGGGTTCGCGCACGTGCGACGCTGGCGGCAGGGCCCGCTCCCAGTCCAGCGGGCTACGGTCGGTGTGCATCGCAGAGCCAACCGGCCGCGTGGAAGCGCGCGGGCGCCCCGCATGGCTTCACCCCGCTGCCGCACTTGCCCCGGTAGATGACCGGCAGTACGCCTGTCACCGTCGACCCTGTGCTTGGTGCGGACTGCGGCGAGAGGGGCGCCGGGATGTAAGGCAGCGACGCGGCTTCGGGGTCGACCGCGGCCGGCGGGCGGACGCGACACGTCGGGTCGACGTCCTGCATGGGGTGATGTCCTGGCTGTCCGTCTGCCAGGCGTCTAGCCCGCCCGCCAGCCGCCACGTGTCGCGCCTGGATCTCACGCGGGTTGCGCGGAGATAGCTGAGACTCGAACCTCAGGAGCACGCCGTCCGCGCCACGGATCAGGATGTCGCTACGTACTGCGCGGTTGTCCGGTCTCGGGGAAGTCGAGGCATCCGCCCTCGATGCCTCGACTTTACTGAGACACTGCAGGGGCACGGGGCCGTGCGGATACCGAGAACTCGCCGACCGACCCCGGGATGACTGAGACGTTCCGCTCGATGGTCTCTTACTCAAGTCGAGGCACCGCAGGCCAGGAAGTCGACGTAATTCGACCTATCTGAGACGGGACACGTGATCGCCGCCCGGCACATGTATCACGCGACCGCATCCACCCATCGGTCGCGAGCTTGCTTGATCAGCCGAAGGCGTCGGCTCGCGGCTGTCCACGCCCTCGACGACGGGTCGGCCGACCTCGCACTCACCCGGAGCTCAGCTACGACTCGCTGATAGACCGAGACCGGCAGGAAGGGAGTGCCGAGGTGGCGGTATCCGGTGTTCAAGCGCGTGTCGAGCGCCCTGGCGAAGGTGTCGATAGCCTCGAGGCAGTCAGCTTTGTCCGACTCCAGCTGCGATGACTCCTTGCCCTGACTGTAGATCGCGTGCAGGCACGCGAAGGACTTGACCACGGCTGAAGCCTGCTCGCTAACTTCATTGCACACCTTGCGAGTACGGCTCATCGACTTGTTGAAGGCCACGAGCCCGGGAGCGTCGTGGCATGCTGCAAGGCCTCCCTCACCAGATGGCCGCGAAGATTCTTGGTGCCCCAGCGATACAACTTCTCCACATTGGCTGTCATGGGGCGCATGGCGGAGATTGCGAGGAGAAGGGCGCTGGCGTCGCTGTAGTTCTTGTTGATCAGAAGCACCGTGGCGATGACCAGGCTCGCCACCCAGACGACCTGTCTTGTGACGACAGACACCCGCCACATCAGGGGTGAGCGCCAGGCCGCACCGCCAGCTCAAGATCAACGAGCTTGAGCTGGTACCAAAGAGCGGCGGCGCTGACCATCAACAGCGCCCCCATCACCGCAAGGCCATCAATGTGTTGCTCAAGGACCCTCCCGCCCCACGCTGTGCGCCTGTGTCGTCCCGTGGTTACCTCACCGGTGACCACTCAACTCTGGTCTTGAGCAAGTCAAGAGGTTCCCTGGCTTGGTCGGCCTCGACCTGCCCCCGCCGGACCGCCGTGGCGACGTTGATCAAGAAGCCTTCCTGAAGTCCTGCGAGAGGTGTCCTGTCTCAGATAGGTCGAGGTATCGAGGGCGGATGGGAGCCGATGTGCCTCGACTTGTCTGAGAGGGGACAACAGCGGGTGGTCCGTGCGGCGGATGGCCTTCTCGGCTCCGGTGAGGGGCTGGTCGATGATGTCGACGGCCTCGCGGGCTGCCTGCCGGGTGAGGTGGCTGTAGATGTTCGCGGTGGTCGACGGGGTGGAGTGCCGCAGCGTCTTGGAGACGACGGTGAGCGGCACGCCGGCGGGGATGGTGATGGCGGCGGCCGGGTGGCGCAGGTCGTGGACCGTGATCCGGGGACGCTGGCTTCTTCGGACAGTTGATGGAGCCGGTCGAGGACCTGGCGAGGGCCGAGCGGCCGGCCGTCGGGTCGGCAGAAGACAAGACCGGTGAACGGGTCGTCAGGACCAATGCGCAGGTCGGCCATCTTGGGGTCGGCCCGGTGGCAGTAGGCGAGGAAGCGGGCGGCTTCCTCCGCTGTCCAGATCAGCCGTTCCGGCGACGGCGGCCGGCGCAGGACCGGGGAGAGGCTGGGTTGTGAGGGAGGTGGTGCTGGCGGGCGGCGTCGCCGAGCGCGCTGGAGAGGGGGGCGAGGCGCCGGTCGAGGGTGGTCCGGCCGCGGTCGGCGGTGAGCTGGCTGGTGACGAAGGCCGAGATGTGCCGGTGGGCGAGTTCAGCGGGCGAGTGTGTGGCTGTCGTGGGGACGGTGGTCGCGGGAGCGGCGTAGATCGGTGGTGACGTAGGTGCGTTGCAGCCAGCGGTCTGCTCCGTCGTATCGAGGGTGGAAGGCGGTGCGGCCGTGGACGGTGACGCGGTTGTCGATGACGACCAGGTCGCCGGGTGTCAGGCGCAGAGTGCGGGCGGTCGCCTCGCAGGCGCGGCCGAATTCGGCAAGCGCCGCTGCGGCCCGAGGGGTGAGCGGAGTGGTGACGAGTTGCGCCATGCGTATGTCGGGATCCTCGACTGCTCCCGACAGCACCGGTCGGGGCTTGACATCGGACTCGGCCGCGGCAGCGTCGGGGCCGAACGAGGGTGGTGGTGTGGTGATGAACTCCGATGCGAACAGGATCTGGCGGCTGGCCGGGGTGAGGAGCGGCAGTGCTTGGCGGATGCCGGCGATGCGCATACCGGCGATCCGGTCGTGGTCGGCACGCAGGCACAGGAAGACCACATAGTCGGGTGGGTGGGGGTGGAAGCCGTTCTCGGTGTGGAAGGACAGCGGCACCGATCCGGCGTTGCCGTGGAAGGTCTCCTGCCCGGGCACGGGCACGACGTCCTGCACGAGGGCGCCGGATTTCTCCGCCAGGTAGGCGAGGGGCTCGCCGAGCCCGCAGGCCACCATGGTCAGCACCGCCGCCGAGACGGTGGCCTGGCGCTGGACCGAGCCGGGTACGGTCGGTGTCGCGGGCAGGGCCGCCTGATCGACGGGCAGGCCGCCGATCACCAAGGTGCCGTGCGGGCCGGAATGCCTTCGGAACCGGCGCACCTCACGGCGCAGCAGCAGCGGAAGGTCCTCCCAGGCGTCCCGGGCCCGTGCCACCCACTCGGGGCTGTCGACCTGGTCGTCCCCGCGGGTGCACAGAGTGCGGGCCAGCCGCTCGCACGCGCCGGCGTCGGCTGTGTCCAGCTCTTGATCTGCGGCGAATGCGGTGCTTTGGGCGGTGTTGGGCGTCGTCTCGGGCATCGGGGTCTCCTGCCGGGGGGCGGCGGACGCGTGGACTCACGAGTGGCGCAGGCCGGCCACGGCTTCGGCGATGTAGTGGTCCCCGAATCGGATCAGTGAGGCGTACTGGGCCGCGCGGCGATGGCGCATGAGCCGTAGTTCGGCGACCGCGTTGTCGGGGCCTTCGGGCTTCTGAGCGATGGAACGACGCAGATGCACCATCGAGTACGCGAGGGTGACGTGCCGTTCACCGTCCACGATGTCGGCTTCCAGGAGAGCGCCCCGTGCCTCGGCCAGCTCGGGGGCGCGGGCTGCCAAGTGCTCGTAGGAGTCGGGAACCGCGGACAGCAGGTCCTTCATCGCCGCCCGGAACAGCTTGTATCCGCGATGCTGGCGCCCACTCAACGGGACGACGTCCACCGACGGAGGCGCCATGGTGTGGCGTATCGCCGCCATGTAGTAGTCGGCCGGGATCGTACTGGCGTGGGTCATCGCTGCCGGGAAGCCGCGCACGTACACCGTCGCATCTGCCAGTCGCGTACGCGCGGCAACGTCGTCGCCGTGCCGCAGATGGCGGGTGGCGTCGGCCACGGCGACTGCGGCGCAGACGTTGAACAGGACATGGACCTGGTGGCCGATGAGCCACCGCGCACTCCACACACTCTCCAACGACGATCCCGGACCGGCCTCAGGGACGGCCACCGGCGGGGCGGAGTCAGGGTCGGCTTCCGGTGCTGCCCCGGTGAGATCGAGCACCGACTGCCGCATCCCGGCCACCTCCAGCGCCAGGTCGGAACCCGACAGGGGAGCATCACACAGATCTTCCAGACCGCGGTGGATGACCAGGACACCGTGCAGGGCAGCCTGCTGATCGGACAGCTCCCCCTCACGGACCCGGAAGAACGACTGACTGGTCGACTCCGCCGGCAGTGCCTCGCCGACCACGGCCGGCGCCAGATCCGACAGCGCGGCCGCCAACTCGCCCGTAGCCGCAGCGGCTTGTCGCAGCGCGAGGGTGCGCTCGACAGGTCTGGCATGGGTCGACACCGCGGCCAGCACGCGCTCGGTCCGCTTCGCCTCGGCATCGACCCGTGGGCCCAGCACCGGCACGGGCCGGCCGCCTCGGGGCTCTCGGAAGACAGCGACAGCAGGATGACAGGCAACCGGTGATAAGCCCATGGTTGAAGTACTTCGCCGTGAACACTCCACACGAAACCTGATCTGCAAAACCATTCCTGTGCGGTGCAACGGAGTTGGCCGGGAGGCAGCGGCGACGAGCCCGGTACAGCCCCGTGGACTCCGTCCGACTCAGGCCGTAAACGTCGCCGCCACCGCGCCTCTGGTACCCGCCCCGCGGATGAGGCATCGCCCGTTCGGTACTCCTCAACGGGACGCGGTGGCGGCCGGGGCATCCGGACGACCCGCCGAACTCCATGACAGCCGCCAGTGGATACATGGCCGCCGTCCCCCAATCCCGGCTACGCCCCCGGCATACGGTCACCCGTGCGCTGGGCCGCACGGGTCGCCGCTTCCAGCAGCTGGCTCGGCCGCCCCACCGCGCACCGCACGCCCCCCCCCGGAGCCGTCCACGCCTCGGCCTCCCCCTACTGTCGACCGGCGGCCTCACCCTCGACCTGGTTGCCGACCAGGTCGTCACCCACCCGAGGACCCTGCAGCGAAGCCTCGCCCAGGAGGGAAAGTCTTCGCCGGGCTTGTCGCCGGCCTGCGGCACGAGGAGGCCGAACGCTGCCTGCGCGACATGGATATGCCGTTCGGGCAGCTGGCCGGCTGCCTCAGCTACAGCGAGCAGGGCGCCTTCGCACCGTGCGATCTCGGTCGAGGTCGCTGATGAAGGCGCTCGCTGGGGGACGGCACGCATGAGGCCCGGATCCACAGGATCCGGGCCTCATGTCAGTGGAGTAGCGGGGACAGGATTTGAACCTGCGACCTCTGGGTTATGAGCCCAGCGAGCTACCGAGCTGCTCCACCCCGCGTCGGTAGGTACAACACTACGTCACCCACGGCATCCCCAGGACCATGCCGTTCTCATCAGGGCTCGCGGACATCGGAAGGTGATCGGCTTGAGGCTGATCACTCGACGGGGAACGCCGGCCCGTCGGGCCTCAGTGGAACGGGCCTTCCCTGTGCTGCCCAGGTCACCCGGCCGGCGATCTGAACGGTGCCGGAGAGGTCTGCCGGAATCGCGTCCTGCAGATAGCCCCTGACCTTTTGGCCGGGCTCCACCGTGCCGTATTCGCTGCGGACGACGTCGCCCCTCACTGCAGTTCGTTCCGATGTGTCGGTGACTTTCAGGGGCGGGTTCAGGCGGTGGGTCCTGATGACGCCGCCTGCCGGCTCGTCGCCCTCGTTCACCAGGGTCCAGGTCCAGGTGACGACGTCCCCGGCCTCCGAGATTTCCGGTGCGTCGTAGTTGTGGGTGACGTCGACAGTCATCTCTTGAACTCCGTGAGGGAAACGATCACTGGTCTGGGATCTATTCGAGAACGGCCGCTGTTCGTCGCGACAAGGCGGCCGCGAGGTCGGTGTATTCGACGCCGTTTACGGCGTTCCACGGTTCCAAGCAGAGAACGACAAGGTGCGGCTCGCCGAGAACCGCACTCTCGAGACTTCCTCTCGACCCTGCCGTCAGGGTTCCGCGCAAGGGGCGCGGCAGCTACTCCGTTCGTGCGCGTTCCCCGCATCAACGCGGTTTATCCGGCGAAGGCTACGTCGTACCCGTCGGCGGTCATGCACGTGTACCGGAACTGCGCGTTGGCGGCGGAGGCGGACCCGGGGGCGGCGAGGAGCAGCACGAGGGCACCGGCGGAGGCGGCCATGGCGGAGCGAAGACGCATGAGTTTCCCTGTGAAACGGAAGGGCTGGAATCAGGGCAAGCGATGCCCAGTCCACCCGGTGGGCAAGCATTCCGTCGCCCGAACGAGGGGCGAGGGATCGTTCTTTCCGCTGTATTCGGCTCGGCTTCCGACGCGCTCACGGTGTGGGTCGCGCCCGTCAGGAGCAGGCCCCAGGTGTCGCCGGCTCCGGCCGGTCGTAGCTGTGTGTGACGATCTCGGCGCGACGGAATGTCCCACCCCTCGCATGCATCGGACCCTTACCCGGTGCCAGAGACGACGCTACGACTGTGGATAAGACACGAATCCCGGAGGACGGAGCGGCGTGCCGCTCTCGCGCCCGAAGACGCCCGCAGGCTGATCGAACGTGGGGTCCATCTGACGGTCGAGGAGTCGACGCAGCGCGTCTTCCCCGTCCGTGCGCACGCAGACGCCGGATGCGAGATCGCTGCGCCGGGCAGCTGGGTCGACCACCGCCCCACGGCCGACTTCGTCGCTCGCCGCGCTCCATCACCGGGGCACGCTGACTGCGCCACTTGCCTCGCTTTCCAGGGAGAGCTGGAAGGGAGGCTGCCCCCACACCGGCTCACGGGAGTGGACCGGGCCGTGGTGATCGGTGCGGACGGGCGCTCCGGGCGTGGTGCCTGTGACGCGCTCAGGGCCGCCGGTGTCGATCCGACCTGCTGGGGACCCGGGGACACCGAGGTTCTGGACCGTGACGCGTTGCTCGCGCACGACATTGTGAACAGCATCGGCGCTGTGCGTCCCGTGGCACCGTTCTTGTCGAAGGACGGCCTCGACGACGTGCGTCGGCGGCTGTCCGTGATCGCCGACGTCACGTGTGACGTGGGATCCGAGCTCAACGCCCTTCCCGTCTATGACCATGTCACCGACTGGGACCACCCGGTGGAGCGGCTGCGCGAGGAGCCTCAGCCGCTCGATGTCATCGCGATCGACAACCTCCCCTCCCTCATTCCGGCCGAAGCCAGCCGGGCCTTCTCCGCCGACCTGTGGCCCCATCTGCTGTCGCTGCGGGAGGGCTCAGACGTGTGGGAACGCTGTCTGGGGGCGTTCCGGCGAGCCGCTGTCTCGCTCGACGCCCAACGCTGAACGCCCCAGGGCCGGTTCGGGCTCGATGCCGGGGAACTCGGCCGACCACAGCGCGGAGAAGGCGGCCTCCTCCTCGGCGTCGAGGTCGACGGTTCGTGCGGTACCCGCCGGTGTCAAGGCCGCCGTCAGGACGTCCTTGGCCCCGGAGCCGTGGCCGAACTGGAGTTTCCCGCAACGGAGGATCCCCTCCGGCAGCCAGCCGGTGAAGGCGTCCCGCAACAGTTTCTTCTCCTCGATGCCCAGGCCGATCCTCTTGTGTTCCGGCGGGATCGACAGTGCCAGCTCGATGACGTCCCGGTCGAGGAACGGCACCCTGGCCTCCAAGCCGTAGGCCATCGTCGTACGGTCGCAGCGCTGCAGGTTCTCCCAGTGCAGCCCCTCCACCGTCTCCACCAGCCTGGCCTGCAGGGCATCGGCGGCGAGGTACGGCTCCCGGTGGCAGTCCGGGTAGCCGACGAAGAGCTCGTCCGCGCGCCCTCGCCGGTGAGAACGGCCCTTACGTGCCGGGAGGCGTACTCGGCGAGCAGCAGGTTCGGTACAGCGCTGCGCACCAGATGCACGTCGAAGTGATCGATCGCCCGCACGGCTCTCGGCAGCGCGGCCACGGCGTCCTCGGGGGTCATCACCACCTCGTGGTGTTCGGTGCCGAGGTACTCCGCGACCACCCGGGCGGCGAGCAGGTCGGGGCTGCCGGGGGAGCCGACCGCGAAGGTCGGGACCGGCCGGCGGTGCCCGTGGCGTTTCGCGTACTCCGCGGCCACGGCCGTGACGATCGCGGAGTCGAGGCCGCCGGAGAGGAAGACGCCGATGCCGACGTCGCTCATCATCCGGTCCTCGACGGCGCTGACGATCGTCTCGCGGATCGACTTGAGCAGCATCGCGTCCCACTGCCAGGCCTGCCGGGCGCGCCTGGCAGGTCGTACTCTCGGCGGAACGGCGTCGGCGAAGCGGACCAGGCCGCCCTGCGACGTCCAGCAGCATCCCAGGGGAAGCTCTCCACCAGGGGCCGGTCGGCGAGGCCGAAGGCCCGCAGTTCGTTGGCGAACAGAATGCAGTCCTCCCTACGCGCCCAGTACAGCGGCTTTACGCCCAGGGCGTCCCGGGCGACGAGAAGTGAGCCCGTCTCGTCGAGGTACGCCAGGGTGAACATGCCCCGCAGCCGGGTGAGTCCGGCCGGACCGTCGACGAGCAGCGCGTGCAGCGCCGCCTCGCTGTCGGAACCTGTCGTGAAGCGTTCAAGACCCAGTTCCTCCCTGAGCTGCCGATGGTTGTAGATCTCGCCGTTGGTGACAAGGCAGGAGACGCCGTCCGGCCCCACCAGTGGCTGATGGCCGCCGCGGGGATCCATGATGGACAGCCGCTGGTGGCCGAGCCACACGTCACCGCGGTGCGTCTCTCCCGTGTCGTCGGGTCCACGGTGGGCGATCCGGGTCAGCATCTCCCGGCAGAGCGGGACATCGACCGTGCCGACCGCCGCGACGATCCGGACGGGCGTTAGCCCCCGCGCGCAGGTGGGGTGGGGTCGGTTCAGCCGAAGGGGGCGGGGCGCCCGTATGCCCGGGGCGCTGGGTGCCGGGACCTTGAAGGGGGCCGCTCGCCGGAGTGTCGGCGCCCACGGGGGGTGTGGTCACGGGCCGGGCGACGGCGTAGCGCTGCTTCGCCGACTCGGACGTGGGGCCGGACCGGAAGGGTCAGGCAAGCGCGTAGACGACTGTCGTAGTGACGCGTACTTCCTGCTGTTCCGGGGCAGCAGGAACGGCATTGCGGGAAGCGGGAGCAGAGATCGCGATGGAGGAGACGCGGTTGTCGATCCGACCGTCCAGGCTGAGCGCGTCCGCGGTGAGTTCGAGCCGTTCACCATCGAAGTCGCGGCCGTCGAACTGCGTGATGGTCCAGCTGGCGGGAACGCGCACCGACGAGATGACGTCGTTGAAGTCCTCGGAGAGGACGTAGCGCATCCGGCCGACAACGGAACCGGGCCGGTGAGGGCATCGGCCGCGGACCTTGGTGATGACCGTTACGCGAGTGGCTCGTTGATCTGCGGAACCGGTGCCGGCGGCCGAACGGAGCCGGCGGTGGCCCGAATGCAGTCAACGCGAGAACGCGTCAGTTCGCCGCTTCTGCTCCGGGCGCGGTCCTCTCTATGACAAGGAGCCCCTGGTGGACAGCTTCACCGAGAGCACCCGCCGATCCGCGCTTCTCACTGACGCCGCGGACGTCGGGGCCGCAGCCGAGGTCCTCGCCGCAGGCGGTGTTGTCGCCCACGGATACGCCTGCCCCTCCAACGCCTTCCTCGCCCGGGCGCTCGCCGTCACGAACGGGGACATCCTCTACATCACCTCCGCCAACCGCTCCCGGCAGGCGACCGGCGCACGCGACGAACCAGCGCACTGGCGAGCCGACGCCCTCAAGGCCGCCCGATGAGGAGGGCGGCGCGGTGGGGCCGGGGTGTCGGGGGTCGGTCGCCCGGACCGGGGCGACATAGTGGCTGACCCGGTGATCGACAACGGCGTAGGAGTCGAGCGGTTCGGTGAGAGTGAACCGGGCCTGGACGTGTTCCTCCGGGACCTGACCGGGAGGAGCCCCTGCACAGTCGGCGTGCGCGATGATGTTCTCGCCACCGGAGACGTTGCGGCGCTCCAGAAGGTGAACGAAGTGGACGCTGTCCTTGCCGCCGTCCTGGTGCAGGCAGTCGGGTGAGGAGACGGCGATCTCATCCGCTCGCGCGGCGAGGAGCCTGACGAAGTGCACGCCTACATGGACCGGTGCCTCCGGGGGCCTGCCTGTCAGACCCGCGCGGTCGAGGTCGAACAGGATGAGGCTGGTCAGTGCGGGATCGGCGAGGAGGTCCCGGCCGGCGAGGCGGTGCGGGTCGATGTGGGAGACCTGCGGCCACTTGGTGAGGTGCAGCAGCAGGTCGGCGAACTCCCCACAGGAAAGCCGCACTCTTCGGGGCCTGGCTATGGCTGCGGTGAGGACCAGGTGGCCCGCCGTCTGCCGAGGGGCGGCGGGCCGTCCGCGCTACTTGTGGAGGGCGTGGGCGAGGGCCTTGTCGAGTAGTTCCCGTAGGGCCGAGGAGGTCGGGGCGACGGCGGTGGCGAGCAGTGCCGGGCCGTTGGCCAGCGGTGTGAGGACGGCACACCCGTTCCGGGAGCCTTCGCGGAGGAGGACGGGGTCCCGGCGAGTTCCCATCGCCGGGTCGACGAGCAGCAGTTGACCGACTGCGCGGTGTCCGTGCAGGACGGCCGGGCCGTCCCAGCCGGGCTCGGGGGCCCCGTATGCCGTCTGCTGGTCGAGCAGCGGTCTTCCGGCGCGGTGGACCAGGAGTCGGCTGACGAGGTGGCCCGGTTCTTCGTTGGCCCGTCCCAGGAGCTGCTCCTCTCGCAGCAACAGCCGTGCGGTGGAGGTGAGTTCGATGGTGTAGGTCTGTCGGAGGTTGCTGCCGGCGGCGCTGATCAGGGGCTGGGGCAGCCAGCGCAGGCTGGTGTGTTCGCCGGCGGTGAGCCGTACGTCGTAGTGTGCTGGGGCGGTGGTGGGGCCGCGCAGGGCGAGTGTGGCGGCGGCCGTTGTGACCTCCAGGGCGGCCCGGTCCCCGGCGGTGACGTCGATGGTGAGCCGGTCGCCGCCGAGGGGGGCGCTCATCGCGCCGATGATCCCGACCTTGGCGGTGTCCTTGTCGGCGCGCATGCGTCGGAGGTGGAAGGGACCGTCACTGCGGAGCTGCGGAAGCGTGGTGACGCGTCCGTTGTATGCGGCTTGGATGCGGGCTGTGGCCCGCACCCCGTCCGGGTGCCCGGTGGGATCGTCGGTGCCGGAGCGGGCTCCTGCCGGCTCTGCCCGGCTGTTGAGGAGTTGTGCGGCGGCGCTCATACGGCCGCCTTGGCGTGCCACTCGGTGAGGTGGGCGGCGATCCAGTCGGCGACCTCGCGGATGCCGTCGTCGGAGGTGAGGCTGGTGAAGATGACGGGAAGGTCGCCGCGTTGCCGTTTGGCGTCGGCGGCCATGGTGGCGAGGTCGGCGCCGACGTGCGGGGCGAGGTCGGTCTTGTTGACGAGGAGGAGGTCGGCTGTGGTGATGCCGGGGCCGCCCTTGCGGGGGATGTCGTCGCCGCTGGAGACGTCGATGACGAAGATCTGCACGTCGACGAGGCCCTTGGAGAAGGTGGCGGTGAGGTTGTCACCGCCGGACTCGATGAGCACAAGGTCGAGGGGGTGGAGGCTCTCTTCCAGGTGTTCGACGGCCTCCAAGTTGGCGGAGATGTCGTCGCGGATCGCCGTGTGAGGGCAGGCGCCGGTCTCCACCGCGGTGATCCGCTCGGGTGGCAGCACGGCCTCGCGCAGCAGGTACTCGGCGTCCTCGCGAGTGTAGATGTCGTTGGTGACGACGGCGATGGACCAGCTCTCGCGCAGGGTGCGGCAGAGCGCGGCGACGCTGGCGGTCTTGCCGGAGCCGACGGGTCCGCCCAGGCCGACACGGAGGGCGCGGCGGCAGCCGTCGGAGCGGAGCGGCTCGGCGCTGTAGGTGTGGCGCTGCGGCATGGTCACGGGGTGGTCGAGGTGCACGAAGAACTCCAGGTGGGCAGGGAAGGGTGTCAGGAGGCGAAGAGCCGGACGGTCCAGGCGGCGTGCTGTTCACCGGTGATGTCCAGCAGCGGAGAGGACGCCGACGGCAGGGCGTCGATGCCCTCGACCGTGGCGCGGTCCGCGGCCTGGGCGGCGGCTGTGGCGACGGCGTCGATGTCGGTGCTGAGGCGAGCCAACAGCCCCGAGGCGTCGAGTGGGTCGAGGCTGAGCAGGCGCACTGCCGCGGTGGCGGGGCTGCTGGCGTTCTCGTACGCGGCGGCATAGGCGGCGTCCAGCGGGGTGAGCCCGGCGGACCGGGCGGTGAGTCCCAGGACGATCGGCTGGTGGGCTCCCTGGGGACGTTCGGCGGCCAGCCGTTCCAGGTCTTCGGAGGGGAAGGTGGCACGGGCTGCGCGCATCATCTGCCGGCCGAGCCGGCGGGCGACGGCGCGCAGCGCGGGGGCGGGGGTGCGTGCGTCGGCGGCGTCGTCCAGCAGCAGCGGGTCGACTCCGGCGGCGGCCGCGGCGGCCAGGCCGGCCGTGGTCAGGCCGGTGGTGTGCAGACGGCCGCGGCAGAATGCCTGAAGGCTGTCGGTGTCGTGTACGGCGTGGTGGGCGATGGCGGCTTCGACGCCGCCGGAGTGGGCGTGCCCTCCGGCGGGGAAGCGGCCGTCGGCCAGCAGGAGCAGGGCTGCACGGCTCATCGGTGAGCGGCTGCCTTTCGCGAGGGTCGGAAGGTGTGCCGAGCGCGGGCGGGCAGGGCGGACCCGCCCGGGGCCCGGCCGCGACGCTGCTGCTTGGGCGGCCAGGCAGATGGCGCTTTTAGAAGAGGAAGTACCGCTGCGCCAGGGGCACTTCGTTGACGTATGAGCGCGGCACGGTCACGCCGTTGAGTTCGGTGCGGGTGTCGGTCGTGGTCGCGCCGCCGATGGTGACTTGGAAGCTGTTGTGGTCGACTTCGAGGCTGTCGGGCACGGTGTCGTTCAGCTTCATGTTGGCCTTCGTGACGTTCCGAGTGCTGGTGATGTCCAGGAAGTCCTTGTCGAGACCGAGACCGGGATGGCTGCTGGTGCCGTCTCCGTTGAGTTTGCCGGCCACGCCCGGAGCCGTGAAGTTCACCGAGTTGCGTCCCGGGGAGCGGCCGGTGGAGCCCCAGACCGGGCGCGGCTGGTAGGGCTGCGGCGTTGGGATCGACGCGTTGGCGTCGCCGACCTGCGCGTACGCGAGCTGACCGCCCTTGAGGAGCATGTGCGGTTTGACGCCGAAGAATTTCGGCTCCCACAGCACCAGGTCGGCGAGCTTCCCCGACTGAACGGAACCGACGTGGTGGTCGATGCCGTGCGTGATCGCCGGGTTGATCGTGTACTTGGCGACGTACCGACGCGCCCGGAAGTTGTCGTTCGGCCGCAGCTGCTGGTCATTGAACCCGTGGTCTGTGTCGTTGGAGATCGGGCGGACCTTCGCGGCGGTGAGGTCCTCCGGCAACGGCCCGTAGCGAACCTTCATGACGTGCGCGGTCTGCCAGGTACGCATGATCATCTCGCCGATGCGGCCCATCGCCTGTGCGTCGGAGGACATCATGGAGATGGCGCCCATGTCGTGGAGGAGGTCCTCCGCGGCCATGGTGGACGGCCGGATCCGGGAGTCGGCGAACGCCATGTCCGACGGCAGCTCCGGGTTGAGGTGATGGCACACGATCATCATGTCGACGTGCTCCTTGACGGTGTTGACCGTCAAAGGACGCGTCGGGTTGGTCGAGGCGGGCAGTACGTTCGGCTCCTTGACCAGCTCGATCATGTCCGGCGCGTGACCGCCGCCGGCGCCCTCGACATGGAAGATGTGGATGGAGCGTGCCTTCTTCTTGGTGAACTCGCCCCCGGCGTCCCTGCCGTCGCCGGTGAAGGCCGCCCGCGTGCTCTCCAGGAACCCCGACTCGTTCAGCGAGTCGGCGTGCAGAGCGAGCTGGACACCGCGCTCTTCGCAGACGTCCAGGGCCCGGTCGATCACCGCGGGCGTGGCGCCCCAGTCCTCGTGAATCTTGAAGCCGCAGACACCGGCGTCCACCTGCGCGTTGAGCTCGTGCTCGTTCATCGTGCTGCCCTTGCCGAGCAGGCCGATGTTGACCGGGAACGCATCCAGCGCCTCGAAGACCCGCCTGATGTGCCATGCGCCCGGGGTCACGGTGGTGGCGGTACTGCCCTCGGCCGGTCCCGTGCCGCCGCCGATCAGGGTGGTCACCCCCGAGGCCAGAGCCTCGTGGATCTCCTCGGGACAGATGAAGTGGACGTGCGTGTCCACGCCCCCCGCCGTGAGGATCCGCCCATTGCCGGAGACGACTTCGGTGCTCGGCCCGATGACGAAGTTTGTCGGCGTCACCGGCGGAGCTTCCTGCGTGGGTCCCCGATCCGGCATCTCGAAGCTCGTGATCTTGTCCATCGTCTCGGGGTTGTACGCCTTGCCGATGGCCGCGATCCTGCCGTCGCGGATGCCGATGTCGGCCTTGACCACGCCCCACCAGTCGAGAATCAACGCCCCCGTGATGACGGTGTCCACGGGCCTGTGGTCCGTGGCCTTGCCCTTGCCGTCCCTCCCGTCCCTGGCGAGGTGCGACATTCCCATCGACTCGCGGATCACCTTGCCGCCGCCGAAGATCATCTCATTGCCGCTGTACGAAGGGCCTCCGCTCCAGTCGGCCTCGATCTCCAGCGTGAGGTCGGTGTCGGCGAGCCGGATCCGGTCCCGCGTGGTCGGCCCGTACAGCGCGGTGTAGTCAGCCCGCGTCAGCTCATTGCTCGGCTTCGGCCGGCCCTTCACCAGCTTCGGCGCCTGGCCGGGGTCTTGTCCCTGCAGGTTGCTCATCGGACGATCCCTTCGCGCAGTCCCTGGATCTTGGTCAGGTCGCTGGTGTTGCTGCCGCCGGCCGTGACATCACCTTGGATCTGCACCAATTCCACACAGCACTCGTCGCCCGGTTCGAAGCGCAAGGCCATGCCGGCGGCGATGTTGAGTCGTCGGCCCTTCGCCGCATCGCAGTTCCACAGAGTGCGGTCATCCGGGACTGTCTGACCGGCAGGGACCTCGATGCTGACGACCTTGAGTCCCGGGTTGACCTCGGCGAAGTGATAGTGGGAGGCGACCTGAATGGGACGGTCCGACTCGTTCTTCACCTTGATCTTCGTCCTTCCCGGCCCCGGCAAGGAGGTGGCGTGCCTCTGCAGACTGACGCCTTGCTGGTCCCCGTCGAGGTGCATGTTGAAGTAGATCGCGTCGTACCGGGAGGCTCCGTCGTCCTCGTCACAGCACACATCCGAGGTGCCGCTGTCGTCGCAGTCGACCGGGGAGGCCGGCTTGCGGGGCGGCTGCGGGTGCTCGACCTTGCCCGGGTAGACCTCGGGCTCCTCTGTGGCCTCCGGGATGGGGTCGTGGATGGTGACCAGCTTGGTGCCGTCCGGGAAGGTGGCCTCCACCTGGATGTTCTTGATCATCTCCGGCACGCCGTCCATCACCTCATCGCGGGTGAACAACTGCCGGCCCGAGTCCATGATGTCGCTGACCGTCCTTCCGTCGCGCGCCGCCTCGAAGACGTGCACCGTCAGCAGGGCCATCACTTCCGGGTAGTTCAGGCGCAGCCCGCGCTCGCGGCGCGCTTGTGCAACGTTGGCTGCGACATGGATCAGCAGGCGCTCCCGCTCATGCGGAGTCAAATGCACGATGAGCCATTTCTCTGGGTCGGACAGTGCATGCGGCCAGGCGCACCGGAGATCACGAACGCGTTCCCCCAGGATGCAACCGGGCGCCCTTCGATCATCAGCGGGCAAGATCAGCGAAAGCGGCCAAACGGCATATAAACCACACCACCTGATGAATCCGCGAGATCCGGCACTCGACGCGCTGCTCAATGAGTTGGACGAGGAGCGGTCACTAGCAGAAGCGGAGGCCAGAGGTCCCAAGCCGACTCGAAAATCACGGCGCTTGGCCTCGACGACGGCCTTGAGCTCGGCAACGAGTCCATCGGCATCCTCGCCCGCGTCCAATCGATCCGGGCCGAGGGCTGCGTCCGCGAGTTCAATGCCGCCCTCGCCCTCTGGCGGCGCGAGCCCGCCGTCCGCGAGTGCGTCCACCGGACCCGCAAGGGCTCGGCGTCGCCGCGTGACGGCCTGCTTTCTCCCATCGCCGGACGGGCGGTATGGGATGACGTTGCCGGGGGCGGGTCGGTCCTGGCTGTCGGGTCTCCGGAGGATGAGGACGGCCGCCGCGAGGGCCATCTGCTCCGTTCGATACCGGGACTCGGCCTCGGCAGCCCGCAAGTCCTTGAGATCTTCCTTCAGGCGGACAACCTCTTTGCGAAGCCGCCTTTCGACTTCCGGCGTCTGGTGCGTTGGTGCCAGGAAGTCACGTCGAGTACGCGCTGTGGATTTGCCTCAATCCCCCGGGAAGTCCTGTGCGCGCACGGCTCCTCGGCATGTCTGACGGTACGTCACCGTGTCGTATTTCCTTCGCGTGCGGGAGCCTGTGCCTCGGTCGGTGGCGGGTTGAGTCGTTTTGACACGACATAGGCGACGACGACGGTGACGATGACGAGCGGCATGACGGTGAGGCCCTGCGATCCCAGCAGCAGGGTGGCCAACAGCACCGAGGTCAGCGGGAGCCCGAGCATGGTGACCGACATGGCGCCGATCCCCATCGCGAACGCGGGCGTGAGCTCCAGCCCCGGAAGGTGGGACAGCGCGATCCCGCCCGTCGCCCCCAGGAACATCGCCGGGAAGATCGGGCCTCCCCTGAACGCGCTCAGCGAGGCGCCGTATGCCAGCCCCTTGCACGCGACAAGCAGGGTCAACGTACCGACGGAGTATTCGGCGCTGTTCACGAGCAGCGAGCCCAGGGCGGCCTGACCCGAGTACAGCACCTCGGTCGCGGCTTTCCCCGTGCCTTCGGCGAAGGCGATGGCGAGCCCTGCGACCACCAGGCCCATCAGGACGGTGGCGGGTACCCTGCGCCGCTCGACATGGGGCTGCGCCAGGAGGGCGAGCCGCCGGATGCCCGTGCCGACGAGGGCCGCCACCAGTCCGATGACGAGTGCCCAGCCGAACTCGGCGACATCGGGCGTGTCGGCGTGCGGGACCTCCGGAAGCGCCAAGGAGTACGTGCCGAGACCGGTCCAGCTGTCCAGGCCGACGAAGACGAGCGAGCCGATACCGGCGGCGAGCAGGCCCGGTACCAGTACGACCCCGAGCATCGGCCCGCCGATTCCCGAGGCCTCCATGAGGAGGAACGCCCCGGTGAGGGGTGACCCGAGCAGGGTGCTGACCGCGGCGAAGCTTCCAGCGGCGCCGACCACGGCCCCGGCCCGCTCTGGCAGGTCCGGTTTGAGCAGGCGTACGAGCCAGATGGCCGTGCCGCTGCCGAGGGCGATGAGCGGTGCCTCGGGACCGAGGACGGCACCGAGGGCCAGCGTGGCCACGGCGGCGACGAAGATGCCTGGCAGGTCGCGCGGCTTCGGCGCGCCGGTCGTCGACAGCCCCTCGGCGGGTTTGTGGCCGCCGGTTCCCGGAAGGAATCGGATGGTCGCTCCGACCAGGAGGCCTGCGACACCCAGCAGCGGCAGGGGCCACCAGGGAGGGGTTGCCCGGAAGCCCAGCGCCTTGGGCAGGTCGGTGTAGGTCCACGGCTGGAGCTCGTTGACCAGAGCGAGGAAGCCGTACGCGGCTGCGGAGATCGGCACTCCGAGCGCCGCCGCCATGACGAGAAGCCCGACGTATCCGCGGGTCCTGACCAGGGCGAAGGGATCCGGCGGCGGCTTGCCCGGTGCTCCGGCGGGACTGTCGGCCGACACGCGCATCAGCTCCTTGGCTCGACATTCGTCGGGATCGCGGCGATTCACCGGCGTCTTCCTGACGTGGTACCACGTGGCGGGCGCTACACCGGGCGGGCTCACCGCCTTTGTGCGGCGATGGAGTGACTGTCATTCAGGCTGGCCGAGATCCTCGTCGGGCGGCTCACCCGATGGGGCCTGTGCCTGAGTTCTGTCCGGCCGACCGGTCCGTCCGCTTGTGGTGGCGCTCTCGTGACCAGTCTCCGGTACCAGAGCAACAGCGTATGGGGCTACGACACCAGCGGCCGGATCGCCGAACACCCCATCCAGAAACTGCCGGGACTGCGCTCCGGGCACGCCCTGTTGTGGGACGAGTCCGAGCGCATGCTGTGGGCTGCGGGGGCCGACGTGTGGCCGGAAACCTTAGGGAAGGTCCACGGGCGGGTGGGCTTGCAGTACCAGGACGATGCCGCTGAGCCGCTGTCCTACAGCAAGGACCGCGACTACACGATGCGGGAGTCGTGGCAGCTGAAGGCTGAGTACCCGATGTGGAAGGAAGGCCTCCACGACCTCACCCCGTGCCGGGGGAACGCAAGCTGCTCATCGTGACCGACCTCGACGCCTACGAGTTCGACCTGGGCACGCGAGAGTTCAGTACGACGTACGTCGCCGACGCGTACTTCAAGGGGTTCGCCACCTCGCCGGACCGCCAGGAGGCCGGCATCCCTCGCTCCGGATTCAAGAGCCTGTCCGTGTCCCCCACGGGCGAGGAGTCCACCGGCTGGAACCTGGTGTGCCTGTTGCGTTGAGTGGGCGTTCGCCGGGGTTGCGACCGCGTCCACAGGCTCGGATCAGCGCCGGTCCCTGCGGTCGTCCCGGCGGTCTTCACGGTCATCGCGGCGGTCCTCGCGGCGGTCACTGCGGCGACCGACCCCGTGGGCGACGACAGCTGCGGTGCCCACGACAGCCGCTGTGCGAACGACGGGGCGGTCGATGACCCCGCGTCGTCCTCTGCGCATGGGTCCGAGAGGCATCTCATTCTCCTTCTTCGTCGGCTTCGATCGAGGCCAGGATGGCCTGGATCGGAATGCGTCCGTTAGCGATGAGCTGGCCTCCCGCGCGGCGGGCGGCGGAGGCAAAGGGCCCCGCCCACACGTTCTCCCAGACCAGCACTCCGGCTGTCGTGCCGGGCTCCATGGCTGTGGCCAGGTTGACCACGTCCTCTTCCGCGAGCAGGCCGGCCAGCTGCGCCTCCGCGGCGCGCAGTTCGCCGACGCCGTCTGGGGTATCGACCTCCATCACGTCGATCTCGCCGTCTGCCCCCTTTGTCAGGATGATCAGGTCCAGGACCCGGATGGTCCCCGAGGTGACCAGCTTGTCGAGCTCTTCAGCCATCTCGCCGGTGAAGTGTGAGGTGGCCGGCGGGAACTCGACAACGACGTAGTCGACCGGTCCCAGTTCGTCGCTGTCTGGTGACGTCATGTATGCGTTCCGTTCTCTCGATGAGCATCCGTTCGAGGTCGAGGGCCCTATGGGAGCCGGCAGCTCTGAGACCTCACGTTCGGACGTGCCAGTGTCTCTGCCCGGCCCATCACTGAGGGCTCACATTGTTGAAGATGTCGACAGTGATGAGCACGGTGGCACCGAAGCGGTGGAAGGGCCGGCGCAGAAGGCCGGCGATCACGGCAGCCCTGCGGGCGCAATCCCGCGCCACCGGTACAACGCGCAATTGGCGAGGCGATGAGGATGCCCAGAGGGAGGTGGTTCTGCCTGCCTATCATTGAGGTGCGAGTGAGGTGCATCCTGCGGATCTCGGACATGAGCCGTGGCTTCTTTCCAGGTCACCCCGGTTGGGCCGCGCTTTGCCCTGTTCCGATTGTGCGTGGCGGCGCGCTCGGGCGCCTTACCAGTCCTCGGTGAGGCTCGGTGGCAAGCCGGCGACCACTTCCCCTTCGACCCAGGTCAGGCGCCGGTCGAGTACAGGTCGTGCCTGGTTCCTCAGGTCCTGGCGCAGTTTCCGGAGCCGAGTAGAACCATGGGGGAGCCGAGAGCGGAGCCGATGACGTCGTCGACGCCTGTGTGAAGGAAGTCCTCTCAGCCCGGCAGCTGTCCCACCACACGCAGTTCCGGCGCCGTCGTTCACGGCGGGGGACTGCGCGCGCAGGGCGATGTCGGCCAGGCGCCGGAGGGCGAGACTGCGTCACGCCTGTTGGTCCGATCAGGAGTCGAGAGGGACGACGCCAGTGCCCTCCTGCGCTCGGCGACGGTGGTGCGGTCGGTTGGGAGAGGTGGCGTAGAGGGTGAGGATCTCGATGACGACCGCAGGAGCGAGATCCAGGGCTGGCGCAGCCATCACCCGGTGCCACGATGGAGGAATGAGGCCTTGTCGCCGGGCGCTTCAGGGAGGCAATCATGAGCCGCGAGTATCACTTTCATTGCGAGCACGCCGGCTGCTCGGTCACCGTGGGCCTGAGGATGGGCGGGACGCGGGAGCTGGAGCTCCTCGTGGACGGGAAGCAGGTCGCTGCCACCCGCGTCCATGGCCACCACGCCCAGACGACGGTGATGACCACGTTCCTGCCCACCGACCCGCCTCGCGGCATCGAGGTCGAGGTGACGCTCCCGGGCGCTCTCGGTGGCGATCCGGCAAGCACCCTGCTGGCGGGTGGCGAACGTAAGCCCATGCCCGCCCGGGACGTGCCCCGGCGGGCGCGGCTGACGGAGGCCGACTGGTACGCCTGACCGTGTCGGGGCGCCCGACACGGCGAGTCTGTCAAGGTCTCCGCTGCCGGAGACGTCTGTGGCGGGGCGACCAGGGGGCGGACCGCCACGGAGCGTGTACCGGTGATACCCCTGTGCAGCGCCCGCGGGCAGGTGTCATGCAGCCGGATCCCCTGGACTCGGCTTCCACGCGGGTGGCACGCTGAACCACCCCGGCGTGTCCGTGGACTCAGTCTGTTGGCTGGTTGGCCCGGCCTGGGGCGTGGCGGTGATCGTGGTGGGCCTGTTCGGCTCGGCTGGGGTGGAGTCGCCGCGGGCAACCCTGCGAGTCGGGATCTTCGCGCGGGAGGTGCCGGCGGATCGGCCGCACGATCGTCGATGTCCTGGAGCAGTACCCGACGAGCGCTTCCTGGTTCACGGGCGCCCGACTGACTGTCAGGCTCTTTCCAGGCAGATCTCGTTCATGCGGCTTCCGCGACGAGCCGACCGGAGCCGACCGCCTCGACCAGGGCCTCGTTTGGCTGTGGCTCGTTCTGGTCCGCGTAGTTCTCCGCGAGGTCGGTCAACGCCTGGTCGAAGGAGTTGCCGGCGCCCAGGTAGGCCGCGACGGCGATCCGGTCAACCGACGGGCGTGCGCTCGGGCCAGGGAGAAGCCGCACAGCTCGCCGAGAATCCGCATGTCTTCCGGCACCATCACCGCCGGGGCGATGCTGCCCTTCCAGTGCACGAACCTGCTCGACCGTTGGTCACTGCCCAAAACCCCGGGGTGTTCGGGACGGAGGGCGGTCGGGTCTCCGTCCGCTACGTCCACGTGACCTCGGCCTCGGCTTGGCGTCCCGGCGAAAGATGGCGCCGGCCTGCTGATTCCGGATCGCCAAGGGGACGCCACCCGCACGGGCCGCCGTCACACCCTCCGGACCGTGTTGGAGGACCTCCGCACGGAAGAGTTCCCCATGGGTGGGCGTGTGGCCCATCCTCAGCCACCGGGGCCTGCCGCAGCGCGGTCAGCGGCATGCGATCAACGACAGGGCGCGCGATCATGTGACTGTGGGACTCGGCACGCGGCTGGCGTCCCTCGGGGTGGCGGTCTGGGCCCGAGGGGCCTGGGCGCGGGGTGTACCAGTGCCCCCTCGGCGGTGTTGCGTGTGTGTTCCGACATGTGCGCCACACGCACAGTAGGGGCAGGGGAAAGCGTGGCCCTACCGGAGCGACCTGGACGGAAGGCACGCCCCATGTCCGAGATCCATCGCCAGATTCTGCCGATCCCTGACGTGACTCGCCCGGGGCCGATCACGTACGACGCCAAGGACCCGGACACGTCGTTCGCGCCCATCCGGCCGTTGCTGCCTCCGGACGGCGCGCCGAACATCATGCTCGATGATGTCGGCTACGGGGCACCCAGTGTCTTCGGCGGGCCCTGCCGGACCCCGGCCTTCGAGCGCCTGGCCGAGGGCGGCCTGCGCTTCACCCGCTTTCACACCACCGCGCTGTGCTCGCCGACCCGCCAGGCACTCCTGACCGGACGGAACCACCACTCCGTGGGCATGGGTGGCATCACCGAGATCGCCACCTCGGCCCCCGGGTACAACTCGATCAGACCCAACACGAAGGCGCCGGTCGCCGAGATCCTCAGGCTCAACGGCTACTCCACGGCGCAGTTCGGCAAGTGCCACGAGGTGCCGGTATGGCAGACCAGCCCGGCCGGTCCCTTCGACGCATGGCCGACCGGCGGCGGCGGATTCGAGCACTTCTACGGATTCGTCGGCGGCGAGACCAACCAGTACGACCCGGCACTGTACGACGGGACGAGCCCGATCGATCCGCCGAAGACCCCCGAGGAGGGTTACCACCTCACCGAGGACCTCGCCGACCAGGCCGTCGCCTGGGTGCGCCAGCAGAAGACACTCATGCCCGACAGGCCGTTCTTCTGCTACTTCGTGCCCGGCGCCACACACGCACCGCACCATGTGCCCGTGGAGTGGTCCGACCGCTACCGGGGCCGCTTCGACCAGGGCTGGGACGCGATCCGTGAGGAGACCTCGCAAGACAGAAGGAACTCGGAGTCGTAGCACAAGACGCCGAGTTGACTACGCGTCATGCGGAGATCCCCGCCTGGGACGAGATCGAGCCCGCGCTGAAGCCCGTGCTCGCCCGGCAGATGGAGGTCTACGCCGGCATGCTCGAGCACACCGACCATCACCTCGGCCGGCTGCTGGCGGCGCTGGAGGAGCTGGGCATCCTCGAAGAGACCCTTGTGTACGTGATCACCGGGGACAACGGCGCCTCCGCCGAGGGCGGTCTGCACGGCAGCTTCAACGAGCTGCTCACTTTCAACGGCATGGCCTCGATCGAGACACCGGAGTTCATGGCCTCCCGCATCGACAAGTTCGGCACTCCGGAGGCGTTCAACCACTATGCGGTCGGCTGGGCGCACGCCATGGACACCCCGTACCAGTGGACCAAGCAGGTCGCCTCGCACTGGGGTGGCACCCGCAACGGCACCATCGTCCACTGGCCGAGCCGGATCCGGTCCGCCGGGGAGGTCCGAAGCCAGTTCTGCCATGTCATCGACGTAGGCCCGACGATCCTCGAAGCTGCCGGAATTCCCGAGCCGACCATGGTCAACGGCGTACAGCAGTCGCCGATGGAGGGCACCTCGATGCTCTACACCTTCGACGGCGCCGACGCCCCCGAGCGCCACGACCAGCAGTACTTCGAGATGCTCGGCAACCGCGGCATCTACCACAAGGGCTGGTCCGCCGTGACCAAGCACCGCACACCGTGGGTGATCGGCGGGCAGACGGTGGCCTTCGATGACGATGTGTGGGAGCTGTACGACGGCTCCACCGACCCGACCCAGGCCCACGACCTGGCCGCTGAAATGCCGGACAAATTGCATGAGTTGCAGCGGCTCTGGCTGATCGAGGCCACCCGCTACAACGTGCTGCCCCTGGACGACCGTACGGCCGAGCGGTTCAACGCCGAGATCGCCGGAAGGCCCGAACTCATCACGACCGACACCCAGTTGCTGTACGGCGGCATCGTCCGAGTCCATTTGCTCGTCTTCGCTGCCCTCGATGAACCACAGGGCACCGCCCAAAGCCTCGGCCAGGGCGCGGGTCAGAGGCGGATACACGGGCATCCCAGCAGGCCAACGGTAGAGTCCGGCCTTACCACCACACCCCACCGACATCACTCCCGTGAGCCTTCGTAGAAAGTGGACCAGAACCTGAGCACGGTCCTGGCTCAACTTCTGTGGTCGGTCACGCCGGGTTGGCCAGTTGTGGGAGGAGGACTTGCTTGAGCAGGCGCGCATGTATGCCGGCTGTTCTGACTGGGTGTGACATGCCGCCCATGGCGTAATCGGGCGTTGGGCCGGTTGGCGGTGTCAGGCTGTGCGGGTTGACCACTGCCGGTGTCGGGAGCCTTGCGGATGGGGCGAGCGAACGATATATCGAGCGGATCGTCATCCCGGGTGCTGCGCTTCGTACCGGGTCCACACAACCGACCGTCCACTGAATTCCCATGCAGCGGTATGAAGGGACGCAAGCAGCGATGTCCGAAGGCGGGCGAAAGCCGGGCAGGTTCGGGGTGGACCGGTCGGAGGGGTTTGGTGAGCGGTTGCTGGGTCTGCTGCTGGACCGGTCTCACGAGATGCCGCCGCAGTTGATCGCCCCGCTCGTCGCGGAAGAAGTGGCCAGGGTCGGCGGCCGGGACGTCTCGATCCTCTTGCAGGACTACGAACAGATGCTGCTGGTGCCGCTGCCGGGCCGGGGGTTGATGATCGGGGAGCCCGAACCGGTCGAGGGGTCGCCCGCCGGGGAGGCGTTCCTGAGCCGCAGCACGGTAGAGGTCCCGCAGGACGGCACCGTGCGGATGTACCTGCCGCTGCTGGACGGCAGTGACCAGGTCGGGGCGATGGCCGTCACGCTGGACAGCGTCGATGACGACGACCGGCGGTTGCTGCGCAGACTCGCCGGGCTGGTAGCGGACATGATCGTGACCAAGGACGCCTACACCGACCTGTTCTTCCGGGCCCGACGCCGTGCCCCCATGAGCGTGGCCGCGGAGATCCAGTGGTCGTTGCTGCCTCCGCTGTCGATGACCGTTCCGCAGGTCGAGGTGGCCGGAATCCTGGAGCCCGCGTACACCGTGGCCGGCGACAGCTTCGACTACGCCCTCAACGGCGACATCCTTCATGTGGCCGTGATCGACGCGATGGGCCACGGCCTGGACGCGGCGACCATGGCGACGGTGGCCATCGGCGCCTACCGCCACACGCGACGGGCCGACACCGGTCTGTCCCAGGTGTACGCGTTCATGGACAGGGCCATCAACGAGCAGTTCGGCCACGATCACTTCGTCACCGCGCAGATGATGTGCCTGAACGTCGCCACGGGCCTGCTGCAGTGGGTCAATGCCGGCCACCCGGCACCGCTGCTGATCCGCGGCCGCGCCGTGGTGGACCGGCTGGAGAGCCCGACCACCTTGCCGGTCGGCTTCGGCGGTGAGGAGCCGGTGGTCAGCGAACGGACGCTGCGGCCCGGGGACCGGCTGCTGTGTTTCACCGACGGCCTGATCGAAGAGCATCAAGCCGGTGGGGAACAGTTCGGTGAGGAGCAACTCATCGAGTGCACCAACCGAGTCGTCCGTGACCACACGGCGGTGCGGTCGGTGGTGCGCGCGCTCTCCCACACCTTGAAGCAGGAACGAGGCGGCGTCACCAGCGACGACGCGACCATCTTCCTCATCGAGTGGCGCGGCGGCGACGCCGACCATCTCGCCACCCTCGATTGAGCCGACAGCGACCGCCGCTACGGAGCTGAAGGCTTCACGCCCCACCCGCCGTTCGCCAAGGGCCCCGGAGGACAAAGGCAGCCGTCCCCGCAGGATGTCGGCGGGCTTCACCGCCCTGCTCCGCCCAGGCCGACGCCGAAGGCGACCTCGCTCCCACGCCCATGAGCCGCGCGGTCCTGACCTGCCCCTTCCCGGACACCCGGGGCCCAGCCAGTCTCATCCAGCGAGTGCCTGTTCGGTCCAGATCGTCTTGCCGCGCTCCGTGTAGCGGCTGCCCCAGCGGGTGGTCAACTGGGCGACGAGGAAGAGACCTCGCCCCCCTTCGTCGGTGGTGAGTGCGCGGCGCAGTCGCGGCTGTGTGCTGCTCGGGTCTGATACCTCGCAGTCGAGCACGCGGTCGCGGATCAGCCGCAGGGTCACGGGGCCTCCGGCATGGCGAATGGCGTTGGTGACGAGTTCGCTCACGATGAGCTCGGTGCTGAACTCGTCCAGACCCCATGCCTCCAGCTGGGCGTTCACATGGGCGCGCGCGTCCTGCACCGCGGCGGGGTCCGCCGGGTACTCCCAGGTCGCGGTGGACTCCTCGGCCACCGCGTGGGTGCGGGCGAGCAGGAGTGTGATGTCGTCGGTCGGGTGCTCCGCGTGCGGAGTCTGTGCGTTCAGCGCGCTTCCCAGTGTCTCCAGGGGGCCTTCGACGGGGGAGAGTTCGGCCAGGAGAGCCTTCAGATGGTCTGACCCGCCTACGATGTCCCGCCCGAGCAGGCCGTCCGTGTATAGCGCAAGAGTGCTGCCTGGCGGCAACGTCAGACTCATGACCTCGAAGGGATTGTCACCGACCCCGAGCAGAGGTCCTGGCGTGACGGGGATGAAGCCGACCTCTCCCTCGGGGGACACCACGGCGGGCGGTGGGTGGCCGGCGGAGGCCATGTGGCACGTACGGCTGACCGGGTCGTAGACGGCGAACAGGCAGGAGCCGCCCACACTGTCGGGCTCGGTCGCCTCCCATTGCATCCGCCGCACCAGATCGCTGGAGGACCACGGCTGTCTGATGCTCGTGGGCGAAGCGGGAGGCGTTGCCGAGCGCAGTTGAGGTGCGGGCGCACAGATCGTGCATCAGCTTGACGTCGGTCTCATCGAAGGGCGCGGCGGGTTTGGGCGCGGTACACCGCGGCGTACCCGAAGAACCGGCCGCCTCGGTAGAGCGGGCAGCCGAGGGAGCTGTGCGTGCCTTCCGGAAGGAGCCTGCGGATCAGCTCCGGATCGAGCCCCAGGATCCGTCGGCTGAGCTCTGCGCCGGCCACGAGCACCCCCGCCGACGTGCTGGGCGGCGGTCTCCGGGGTCTCCTCGACGTGGGGGATGGACTCCCCCACTTGGATCAGCTGAGACGGCCAGTCGCCGTTCGCGGCCCCCACAGCCACGCGGCGCGGATTGGACGCCTCCTGACCCTGGTACCCGGGCACTGGAGCGCGGTGCGCCGTCCGGCGGCCGCCGCGGCGGCGTGCCTGCCGCAGGTCCCCGGTGTGCCGGGTTGTGCGGGCCGGGCCGCCGGGCGGCCGTGAGCGCCCCGGGGGTGGCGGAGGGTGCCCCGGGCGGACAAGCAGTGGCGCGTCGCCGTCATGCGGTGATGGAGAAGGACTCCCCGTAGACGCTCCAGTACAGCGGGGTGTTGAGGGAGATGTTGCCCTCGTTGAGGAACCTGCGCTGCGCGGTGCTGACCCGTGTGGTGTCGCTGTGCGCCTCCTCCTTGCGCATCTCCGCCTCGCGCTCGTCGAGGAAGGCGTTCAGGAACGTGACCTCGTTGCCGCCCTGGGACGGCAGCTTTGCCCGGGAGACGGCTCGCGAGCGGATGGCGCGGAAGCCGTCCTCGCCGTGCATGACAGCGGCGTCGTAGTAGGCGAACTGGCCGAGCGTCTTCAGGCCGTCCGTCTTGGCCTGGCCGACGGCCGGATTGAAGTAGACACGGTCGCGCTCCTCCTCCTGGGTCTGGCGGAAGACGGCGTCCTGGGCGGCGGTGCGCCATGCGTTCTCGAACGACGTGCCCAACCCATCGTGCGAATCAGTGCCGTTGACCTTGCGCAGCGCCGGCAGATAGGGGGCCAGCGGGTTGCTGGGCTTCTTCTGGGTGTAGCGCTCGACGAGGTCGAGCATGTCGCCGGTGCCGGAGCAGAAGCCGATGATGCCCGCGGTGTAGCCACGGCCGTCATCGATGTCCTCGATATAGGCGAACTGCGCACGCCAGTCCAGGGAGGAGTTCTCGAAGGAGGACACCAGCTTCATGGCGATCTCCTTCTTGGATGGGTCGTCCAGGGGCACTGTGGTGGACGGCGAGGACGTGGTGGGGCTGGGACTCGTGGTCGAACCGCCATAGACCCCGATCTCGTAGAGGGAGTAGCCGTACGCGGTGCCGCGCTGTGTGCCGTAGACGCGCAGGTAGCGTCCGGAGCCGCTGACGGCGAAGTCGTCGGTGGCGCCGTCGCCGGTGGTGGTGCTGTAGACCTGTCGCCAGGTGGAGCCGTCGTCGGACAACTCGACACGGTAGGACTTCGCGTACGCCGCCTCCCACTTGAGCGTGACTCGGCCGACGTCGGTCACCGAACCCAGGTCGATCCGGATCCACTGGTTGTCTACGCCCTCGACGCTCGCCCAACGCGTGGAGGTGGAGCCGTCGACGGCCTTGGCGGGCTCGAGACCGGTGCCCTCCATGGAGGAGGCCGTGACGGTCTTGCCGAGGGCGAGGTTCGGTCCGGCGGCGGACGCGGGTGTGAGCCCGATGAAGCCGGCAGCCAGACCGCCGGCGAGGGTGGTCGCGGCGATCGCCTGCCAGAGCAAGGTATTTCTTCGCATGACTGTGCCCTTTCTGTTCAGGGAGCAGGCCTGGAGGGAGGTGCAGAGGGGGCAACGGTGCGGCGGGGCCCCAGCGTGATGTTGTACACGGGCGGCCCCTTGACTGAGGTATTAGGAAAGGTTCCTAACAGACCAGCTGGTATGACAGTAGGACTGTCGTCACGCAGGGCGCAAGGCCCCTACGGGAAAAGGAAGTTGATGCAGCGGTGCAGGGAGGTCCGGCCCTGCGGAAGTCGCATGTCCAGCTGCATTTGGGCTGCCGCTCACGCTCATCCCGGCCCGGAGTTGCACTGACTTCCGCGAAGGGCCTGACCGGTGCCGCCTGTGGTCGGCATGGCGCCGCGCCCGGCGGCCTCAGATACCGACGGCGATGCCGGCGGCCCTTCAGTGAGCGCTCATCGTCCACGAGACGACGCCGGACATGCCTCGGCCGTGCCCCAGTCGCTCGACGCCGTACTCGCGGGCGAGGCGGTCGCGGAAGCCTTCGGCGCGATGGCTACGAGGCAGATCGCTCGCGGCCGAGCACGGCCGCCTCGGGCCGCCTTTCGGCTGGAGGCCACCGACGCGGGCGCGTGGCGGATCTACGACCCCGGCGCTCCCGTAGCCGTACCGACCGCCCCCGTAGAACGCTTGCCGCTTCCGCTGTGGGGCGGGCGCCACTCGACGGGGGAGCACGGTCCTGGCGTGGTGACGAGCAAGCCGGCCTTCGGTTCCTCAAGGGCCCGTTGCCCCCTGATCTCGACGGAGGCCTGTGCGGTGCGGGCCTTGGTGGGGTGGCTGAGCAACGGGGCGCCCGCCGGCCCGCCGCTTCACCGTGCCGCGGAATCGCCCAGGTCGAACACGTCGCGGTTCCGGACGATCTCGGCCTGGTGGTCCTGCACCCAGTGCACGACGTGTGTGATGGCGTCGCTCAGTGACCGGCCCAAGGGCGTGAGCTCGTACTCGACCCGAGGCGGTACTTCGGCGTAGGCCGTCCGCAGCACCAGGCCGTCACGGGTCAGCAGTCGCAGCGTCTGGCTCAGCATGCGCTGGGACACCCCGGCGATCCGACCGTGGAGCGTCGTGAAGCGCAGCGGCCCGTCGGCGAGGTTGGTGATGACCAGGACGGTCCACTTGTCCCCGACACGGGCAAGCACATCACGTACGAGCTCGATGGTCGACACGCACTCGGGGCTCAGGCCCGCGGCCTCCGCTTGCGCACCTGGCGTGGATCCCATGGGTCCGTTCCCTTCGAGTGCGTAGCTGACTTCGAAGTGCGTGAGGGCGAGGTCTTGATCGCAGTGCCCGCGCCCCCGTTACATACGGATAGTAACCAAGGACATTCCCCTGTCCCGCCTCCATGTCTGTGAGGGAAACATGACCCTTGAACCCGTTGCACCGGCTTCGACCGTTGACGGGACCGTCGATGGCGCGATCCCGAAGGTACGGCACGACACCTTCACAGTGGAGCGGCACCTGGCCGCAGCCCCCGGTACGGTTTTCGGGGCTTTCGCCGACACTCCGGCGCGGCACCGATGGTTCGCGTTGCCAGGCCGCCAGGTTTCCTACGACCACGACTTCACAGTGAACGGAGGTGAGACCGCGTCGAGTGTCTTCACGATCGCGGGCTCCGAGCCGGAACGACTCGCATACGCTTCCCGGTACCTCGACATCGTGCCGGCCTGGAGAATCGTCTACACGTACACGTCCCGCGTGGACGACATCGTGCGGTGGGCCTCGCTGGTGACTGTCGAACTGCAACCGGTGGACGGCGGCACCCACCTACGTTGGACCGAGCAAGCGGCCTTTCTGGCCTCGTCCGCACGGCCGGAGCACGACCTCCCCCACCTGCGCGGCGCCACCCGCCTGCGGTTGAACGGTCTGCCAGCAGCGTTGCAGCCGACGTGACACCGACCGCTTCGGGAGTCCTGTCGGCCGGCGTCAGGCAGCGAAGCGCCGCGGCCTGCCGATCACGTGCCTTCGGTCTCCTTCAATCGATTCGGCGTCCCACCCCGACCGTGAACGCCGCGGCTCCGGCACCTACAGGCCCCACCGCTTCGAGGGAGGAGAGGGAGAGGAGGCGTTCACGGGCCTGCGCCCGGCACTCCACGTGGCGCCGCGCCCGCCGACGGCGTACCTTGCTGCGATACCCGGCCTCCGACGGCGACCGCGTGCTGTCAGGCCTCCATCGACTCCGCCCCGCTCCACGCCTGGTCTCGTCGGGGTCACCCGGAGGACTGCGTACGGCCGTGCCGGCTTTGCTGCGTCACATCGTCGGCTGTGGAGCCTGGTGGGTGGCGGCCCACGACGCGAGCGGTCGCAGGCCGTCGTGGCTGGGGCGAGGAACAGCTGCGCCATGGTTTAGCCGACGTGCGATGGTGTCGAGGAGGGAGACTTGGGGCTGGTGGAATGCCCTCAGGGGTTAAGAGCTCGTAACACGATGGTGAGACGCGGTCTACCCTTGCTGGGGTGACGTCCCTCGCTGTTACTGCTTCTTCGCACTCATCGGCGTCTGCCGCCATCGTCTACGCGGCGCTCCTGGATGCAGAATCCTGGCCGTTGTGGTCCCCCTACGCTGACGTCGAGTGGGATGTGCCTGCGGGAGTCGACCGACCGGCACGCGTGGGTGACCTGCGCACCATCCGTTCCCGCACTGGACGTACGTGCTGCTGCGAGCGCGTCGTCGAGATGGTTCCCGACCAGCGGTTCAGCTACGAACAAGCCGCAGGGCTGTTCACATCTCATCGAGGCTCTGTGGACCTGGCCCGAGCCCCCCATGGCGGCATCAACATCACCTGGTCAGCGACCTACCGACACACCCTTCCTCTCTTGGACATGCTCAGGAGACGGCGTCTGCAGGTTTGGGTCCACGATCTCGCGTCATACGCCAACTCAATGGTGAGTCGTAACTCCTAGAATTGCAGCAACAGTCACGATTCGATCTTCTTGAGGCGCCTCCAGCAGATGAGGCTGCAGCCCAATGAGACCAAGGTGTCGTGGAGTTCGAGGCGTCGTTCCCATCGGACGGCGAGACGTTTGAACTGGTGGAGCAGGGCGAAGGTCTGCTCGATGACGTAGCGGAGCTTGCCAAGGCCCTTGATGTTCGGGGCTCCCTTGAGGGAGATGACCGGCAGGATCCTGCGGCGCCGCAGTTCCCGGCGTACGGCCTTCGAGTCGTACGCCTTGTCGCCCAGGACGGCCTCGGGGCGCCGTCGCGGTCGGCCGGGCCGGCCAGCGACGGACGGGATGCCGTCGACCAGATTAAAGGTCTGGGTGATGTCGTTGACGTTCGCCGCGGTGGTGATGACTTTGAGCGGGGTGCCGCGTCCGTCGCAGATCAGGTGGTGTTTGCTGCCTGTCTTCCGCCGGTCGACCGGCGACGGGCCGGTGCCGGCGCCCCTTTTTCGCGCGGATGTGGGAACCATCCACGCAGGCCCGTGACCAGTCGAGTTCACCGGCCGCGTTCAGCTTCGCGAGCAGGACCCGGTGGAGCTGGTCGAAGACCCCGGCCTTCTGCCAGCGGTCCAAACGCCGCCAGCACGTCTGTCCCGAGCCGAACCCTAGCTCCAGCGGCAGGAGCTGCCAGGCTATGTCGTTGTGGAGGACGAACAAGATGCCCTGGAGGCAGAGCCGGTCCGACACTGGTCTCGGTCCCGGCGACCGCTCCGGCCAGGGTGGTAGCAACGGCTCGATCAGTGCCCACAAGTCGTCGTCCACGATCCACGGCCGAGTACTCACACCATCACGAACGGCCAAATCGTCTCACCGGTCACGGCCAGCCAGGACGTTTCAGCAAGATCGTGTTACGAGCTCTAAGGGCGTAGGCCCCGTCAGCGGGGGGCAGTACCTGGCGCGACTACATGCCGTGAACTTCCGGATCTTCGGTGCCGCAGTGCGAGGTGACAGGCTGCCACGTCCATGATCGAAACCTTGCAATTGTGCCTCGGCGTGTCCCTCTCGGAGGCCAGCTCCGGCACTGCTTGAATCGCCGCATGACTAAGCGCGACGATGCGGCCCTGTTCGGTAATCGATTCTTGACCGAGCCTGCCCCCTCGGAGACTTTCCCCGAGGAAGGCATGACCGCGACGGACGCAATGAGGCTTGTGGATGTGGATCTCGCCATGGAGGGCGACCCGCAACGCAACTTGGCTACCTTTGTCACTACTTGGATGGAGCCTGAGGCGCAACGGCTCATTGCCGAGAACCTCCACCGCAATTTTATTGACCACGCGGAGTACCCCATTTCCGCCGAGATCGAGCAGCGTTGCGTGCGCATGCTCGCCGACCTCTTCCATGCCCCCGGCAGGACGACCGGATGTCGGACCCAGGGCTCGTCCGAGGCGATCATGCTTGGCGCGCTGTCGCTGAAGTGGAAGTGGCGCGAGCGCCGTCAGGCGGCCAAGCTGTCGATCGATCGGCCCAACCTGATTTTCGGCGGTGACGTCCACGTCGTGTGGGAGAAGTTCTGCCGCTACTTCGACGTCGAGCCGCGGATCGTGCCGCTTGCGGAGGGCAAGTACACGATCGGCCCGGAGGACGTGGAGCCCCATCTCGACGAGAACACGATCGGCGTCGTCGCCGTCCTCGGCACCACATTCACCGGGCACAAGGACGACGTCGTCGGGATCGACAAACTCCTGCGAGACGTCCGTAAAGAGCGGGACCTCGACATCCCGATCCACGTCGACGGTGCCAGCGGCGCATTCGTGTGGCCCTTCCTCTACCCGGACTCGAAATGGGACTTCCGGCTCGAGCAGGTTCGTTCGATCAATGTCTCGGGACACAAGTACGGACTGGTCTACCCCGGCATCGGCTGGCTGGTCTTCCGTGAGGAGTCCGACCTGGCCAAGAACCTCGTGTTCTACGAGAACTATTTGGGCAAGACCGACGCGACGTTCACGCTGAACTTTTCCACCGGTGCGTCGATGGTGCTCGCGCAGTACTACAACTTCGTGCGTCTCGGTCGACAGGGCTACACCTACGTCATGAAGGTGATGCAGGACAACGCCCATGTATTGGCGGACAACCTGCGTAGCAGCGGCCGTTTCGAAGTGATCGGCGGCGACCTTGAGCAGTTGCCGTTGGTCGCTTTCCGCCTCGCTGGCAAGCATGCCTACGACGAGTCCGACGTTGCCTGGCAGCTCTCGGCCGAGCGCGGCTGGATGGTACCGGCGTACACCCTTCCGCCCAACGCGGAGCGCGTGAAGATCATGCGTGCCCTGGTCAAGGAGACCCTGAGCCGCGAGCAGATTGACCGCCTGAGCCATGACATTCTCGACGCCTGTCGCACTTTGGACGGCAAGGGTGCGACTCATGGGATCGAGCGGGCCCAGGTCAAGCGCGGTACCGGCTACTGACACACCACCGCCCCCTGTCGCACCCCCGCTCGCTCAGGGCGTCTTCAGCGCGAGTTGGCCATCAATGCAGGTCAAAGGTCTAAGCGGGTTCAATGGGGGCAATACTGTTGCTGCAACTTTACGGCTGCGCCATCGCTCGGTGCGTGTTGGTATGGAGCAGGAGGCCACCGACAGGTCACTGAAACTGACACAGTCTCGCGTGCTGACGGCCGATGGCATCGCGTACTCGCTGATCTCCTTTTCCCTCGCCTGGACGGTCGGGCTGATGGGACTGATCTCGATGCGGAAAGGGGCAAAAGGCGAGGCCCACGCCATTGAAGTGCGTCAAGGCACGTCGGGTCGGATACGCAGCGGGTCCCCGGGATCCTCGTGGAAGCCGGCCCGCATGCGGCTATCGCGTTGGTTCGTTGCACGGACCCGGACATGCGGCAGATGGACGTCGCAGCAGTAGCAGCCGACCGTGCCAGGCACGGCTGGGACGGCTCACTCACAGGGTTTCTCGCCGCTCTGGATCCCGGTAGTGCTCACGATTGGGTGCGCGCCGCTCTCGGCGAGCCCTCCAGCACGAAGCGTTAGCCAGCTTGTCCCACGTGCGGTTGCGTGACGTCATGGCCGGGGAACGCGAAAGTGCCTTCTGTACTGGGAAGACGAGGCTTGTGGAAGGCCTCAGCCCAGCGGGAAAGCACCTGCTGCGTGCACACTACCGGGTTACGTCCCCGGTTCCTTGTCTCCGCCGACGGGCACGGGGTGGTATCCGATGCAGGGTCTCGTCTGCTGGCCGATCTGGCCGATGCCACGGGGCTGACCAGTGCCTTCGGTGACGTTCTGCGCAGGCTGCGGCCGCGCGGCACCGGACACGAACCCGGGCTGGGTCGCCGCAGACTTGGCGGTGATGCTTGCCGACGGCGGTGATGCGGTCGCCGACCTGGCGCTGCTGCGCGACCAGCCCGACATGCGCCCGGTCGCGTTCACCCACCGCCTGGCGGCTGCTGGCCGACATCGATGTGGCCACGCTTTGCGCCGTGCGCCGGGCCCCACCACCGCCCGCGAGGTGGCCTGGCTGCAAGCCGGCGAGACACACCAGGGCATACCCGCCGCCCGCTCCGGCGGGCGCGACCTGCCCGGACTGGTCCTGGACATCGACGCCACCTTGATCACCTGCCACCCCGAAAAGCAGCAGGCCGCCCCTACCTACAGGGGCGGCTTCGGCTATGGCCCACCGCTGCGCCTCCTCGGCAGAACCGGCGAAGCCCTGGCCGAGGTGCTGCGACCGGGCAACGCCGGCGTCAACATCGCCACCGACCACATCGCCGTCCTGGATGCGGCCATGGCCCAGATCCCCGACGCCCACCGCCACGGCACCGAGAACCTGGTGCGCGCCGACAGCGCCGGATCCGCGAAAACCTTCCTCGCTCACCTCCGTGCCATGCGCTCACGCGACGCTCACACGTCCTTCTCCGTCGGCTGCCACATCACCGGGTCGGTCCGGCGAGCCATCCGGCAGCTTCCCGACCAGGTCCGGCACCCCGCCCTCGAACAGGACGGCACCGTCCGCAACGGGGCCGAAGCCGCCGAACTGACCAGCCTGGTCGACGTGGCGGGATGCCGAGGCCGGAGGCCTCCGTCCACGGCGGCGCGCACATCCTGCCGCGGCGCGAGCCTCGGGTGAGGAACGTGTGTCGGTTGGAGGAGAGGCGGTCCTCGCGGACGATTCGAGGAACTGGCCTGTTCGGCTCAGGCGTCCAGACCACGACGGGCTCCAGCTTCTCGCCGCGTGGACTTCCAGTGCTCGGAGGGCTCGCCTGTCCAGACGAGCGGTTAGGCCAGGTGACGGACGGAAGCCCGACGAAGCACGCCCAGTTCTTGACGAAGGCATGCTCGCAATCACGACCTTGCACCTCCACCGCGTCGCAGGGCAACCAGAAGCTGCGGAACGTGCCGCACGTTCGGGCGTAGCCCGACCGAGTGGCATGGCTGGTCGAGACAGGGGTGCGTGGCGCGCCGGTCCGCCCCGCCGCGACACCGGGTGCTTTCGTCGGGGTGCGGCATGCGACGGCTCCTACGCCCGTTCCGGCGGGCCGACCGACCCCCGGCCTTCCTCATGCGCGTCGCCCGTCCCCGGCGGGCGTGCCGTCCGAAACGCCGAAGGAGAGATCGTGGTGGCAGGAAGTGTCGACGAGAACCGCGGGGCGATGTCCGCGCAGCTTCTCAGGGGCCAGAAGGCCCTGGTGACGGGCGCCAACTCGGGTATCGGCCTGGCGACGGCCGTTGCCTTGGGCCGCGCGGGAGCGGACGTCGTGGTGAACTACGTCGTTGGCGCGGACGAGGCCGAGAAGGTCGTGGCGCAGATCAAGGACTTCGGCGTCCGCGCCTACGCCCACGAGGCCGACGTGTCCGACGAGGACCAGGTGGTTGCCATGGTCGCGCGGATGGTCGAGGAGTTCGGCACGATCGACATCATGGTGGCCAACGCGGGCCTGCAGCGGGACGCGCCGGTGACGGAGATGACGCTCGCCCAGTGGCAGAAGGTCATCGACGTCAACCTGACCGGCCAGTTCCTCTGCGCTAGGGAGGCCGCCAAGGAGTTCGTGCGGCGCGGTGTGGTGCCGGAGGTGTCCCGGTCGGCCGGGAAGATCATCTGTATGAGCTCTGTCCACCAGATCGTCCCGTGGTCGGGGCATGTGAACTACGCCTCCTCCAAGGGTGGTGTGGGCATGATGATGCAGACCCTCGCCCAGGAGCTGGCCCCCAAGCGGATCAGGGTCAACGCGGTCGCACCCGGCGCCATCCGCACACCGATCAACCGTGACGCATGGTCCACCCCCGAAGCCGAAGCCGACCTGCTGCGCCTCATCCCGTACCGCCGCGTGGGCGACCCGGACGACATCGCCAACGCCGTCGTGGCCATGGCATCCGACCTGCTCGACTACGTCGTCGGCAGCACGCTCTACGTCGACGGCGGAATGACGCTCTTCCCTGGCTTCGCCACCGGAGGCTGACCTCCGATGCAGGATCACGTCACGCCCCGCCGGGTGGTGATTCTCGGTGGGGGGTTCGCCGGGCTGTTCGCGGCCCGTGCCCTGCGGCGATCACCGGTCGCGGTAACCGTGGTCGACCGCCGCGCCCACCACCTCTTCCAACCGCTGCTCTACCAGTGCGCCTCCGGAATTCTGTCCGAGGGACAGATCGCGCAACCGCTCCGCGCGGTCCTACGACGCCACCACAACGTGAGCTGCCTGCTCGCAGAAGCCACAGACGTGGACGTCAAAGCCCGGATGGTCCACCCCCGGCGACTTGAGGGCGGAGTTCTTCAACTTCCCTACGACGATCTGATCGTCGCGGTCGGCATGCGTCAGTCCCACTTCGGGCACGACGACTTCGCCGCGCACGCCCCCGGCATGAAGACCCTGAACGACGCGCTGGACATCCGCCGACGGATCTACCGGGCCTTCGAGATGGCCGAAACGGCCGCAGACGACCGGGAACGGCAGCAGTGGCTCACCTTCGCGCTCGTCGGCGGCGGGGCGACCGGTGTCGAACTCGCGGGACAGATCCGGGAGATCGCCGGCCACACGCTCGACCGGCAGTTCCAGAAGATTGATTCAGCCCAGGCCCGGGTGCTGCTCTTCGAGGGATCCGACGCGGTGCTGGGCGCGTGCGGCCCCCCACTGGCCCACTGTGCGGCCCGAACCCTGAAAAGCCTCGGTGTGGAGCTTCTTCTGGGCACGATGGTCACCGACATCGACGCCCATGGCCTGACGGTACAAGACCATGACGGCGCGACGACCCGGTTCGAGGCACGCACCGTGCTGTGGACAGCGGGCGTCGAGGCACCGCCCCTCGCGGCCGCGCCGGCCCGGGCAACCGGCGCTACCCAGGACCGGGCCGGACGCATCGCCGTCGAACCCGACCTCACCCTCCCCGGTCATCCGGAGATCCGCGTCACGGGCGACGTGACGAGCCTGAACCGGCTGCCGGGCCTGGCCGAGGTCGCCATGCAGTCGGGCGCATACGCGGGCAGGGTCGTGCGCCACGCGGTGGAGGGCAGGACGAAACAGCCGAAGCCCTTCGAGTACCGGGACCTCGGCAGCGCCGCCTACATCTCGCGCGGCCGGGCCGTCGTCAAGGCCGGCCCGCTGCACCTTTCGGGCGGGATCGGCTGGCTGGCCTGGCTCTTCATCCGATCTGGCCTTCCTCACCGGATTCCGGAGCAGGCTGGGAGCGGTGCTCAGCTGGTTTGTCGCCTTCGCCACCAGCTCGCGACGGGAGCGGGCCTTCACGATGTCCGACGCCCACGCACCGGCCGGCCCGGGGTTCGGGCAGAAGACACCCCCGCCGCCTCCGTGAACCACGGTGCCACGCTGCCCTCTTTCGCCCCCCGTCGTTCCTCAGCCCCCGCGCCCCGCGGGGCAGACCATCGAGGCGCACATGCTCAGCACATTGGCCCTTCTGGCGGACGCCCCGCCCCAACTCCTGCCGGCTCGTCAGCTGATGGCCTTCACTCTGGGCATGCACATCCTGCTGGTCCCCTTCGGAGTGGCGCTGCCGTTCATCACGTTGTTGATGCATCACCGGGGGCTGCGCCGCAACGACCCCGTCGCCCTCAAGCTCGCCCGGCGCTGGTCGGCGGTGATGGCCGTTCAATTCGCCATCGGCGTCGTCACCGGCACGGTGTTGTCGTTCGAGCTCGGACTGCTGTGGCCCGGCATGATGGGGCGCTGGGGTGACGTCTTCGGACTCGGTTTCGGCGTCGAGGCCTGGGCCTTCTTCCTCGAAGCCGTGCTGATCGCGATCTACCTCTACGGATGGCGCCGTCTGAAGCCCTGGACGCACTTCTGGCTGGGAGTACCGCTGCCGCTGGCCGCCTTGATGGGGGCGTTCGGCATCATCGCCGCCAACTCGTGGATGAACACGCCGCAGGGGTTCAGCCTCGACGCCCAGGGCAATCCCGTCGACGTCGACGTGCGGAAGGCGATTTTCACACCGATGTTCGGCCCGGAGTACTGGCACTTCGTGGTCGCGATGTTCATGACTGCCGGATTCGTGGTGGCCGGGGTGTACGCGGTCGGTTGGCTGCGTGGGCGCCGTGACCGGTACCACCGGCTCGGCTTCACGCTGCCGTTCACCGTTGCCGCGATCCTCACCCCGGTTCAGTTCGTGATCGGTGACTCCGCCGCTCGCGCCGTCTTCCACAAGCAACCGATCAAGTTCGCAGCCATGGAGATCGTCTGGAAGACCGACACCCATGTGCCGGAGTACATGTTCGGACGGCTGAACAGCGACGGGACGATCTCCGGTGGACTCAAGATTCCCCAACTGGACTCGATCCTCGCCGGCTTCAAGCCGAGCACCCAGGTGACCGGGCTGACTTCGGTGCCGGCGTCCGATCGGCCCACCGCCGTCCAGGCCACCATCGCCCACTGGGCCTTCGACATCATGGTCACCATCGGCAGCCTGCTGATCCTGCTCGTGCTGTGGTACGGATGGTGCTGGCTGCGACACCGCGAACTTCCCCGCAGCCGCTGGTTCTTCCGCTGCGCCGCCCTCGCCGGAGCCGCATGCCTGCTCACCGTGGAGTGCGGCTGGATCACGACGGAAGTGGGCCGCCAGCCCTGGATCGTCTACAACCAGATGCGGGTCTCCGAGGCGGTGACCGACACCCAGGCCAGTTCACTGTGGACGATGCTCGGCCTCGTCATCGTCGTGTACGTGGCCGTCTTCGGCGCGTTTCTGGCGGTCGTCCTGAAAATGCGAACGAGCTGGCGCATCGCCGACGAGGGCTCGGCCGACGCGCGCGCCGCACTGCCCCCTGAGACCGACACCCCCTACGGACCCAGAAGCGATCCCGAGCCCACAGCCGCCGCCGGCGCGCCCGGTGGTACCTCCGACCGTAACCCCGGGGGTGAGTGACGATGGCCGAGGTCATCGCCTGGGTCCTGGTGATCGCGATCGCCGCCTACGCGTGTGCCGGGGGTACGGACTACGGCGCGGGCTTCTGGGACCTCCTGGCCGGAGGAGCGGAGCGGGGCAAGCGGGCCCGCTGGCTGATCGACCACGCCATGGCGCCGGTCTGGGAGGTCAACAACGTCTGGTTGATCTTCGTCTTCGTCGTCATGTGGACCGGGTTCCCGACGATGTTCCAGGCCGTCTTCGAGGCCATGTGGCTGCCGCTCGCTCTGGCCGCCGTCGGCCTGGTGCTCCGCGGCGCCGGATTCGCCCTGCGCAAGCCGACCCGGCGACTTGCCCAACGGCGTATCTACGGGGCAGCGTTCGCCATCTCATCCCTGCTCACGCCCTTCTTCCTCGGGGCGGTGCTCGGCGGCATCGCCGCCGGTCGGGTTGCGGTCGGGACGACCGCCTCCGCGGACGCCTGGGCCAACCCGACCTCCGTCCTCACGGGCCTGCTGGCGATTGCCGCCACCGCCTTCCTCGGGGCGGTGTTCCTCTGCTCCGACGCTCGACGGTTCGACGCCGATGACCTCGTCGACTACTTCCGCCTGCGGGCGCTGTGCGCTTTCGCCGCGGTCGTCGTCCTCGCGCTCATCGCCCTGCCCGTCACCCACGACGATGCCCGGCACGTCTGGGAGGGGCTCACCGGTGGCCTGGGCCTGCTGCTGATCATCCTGGCCGCAGCCTGCGGTCTGGCCACTGTGCTGCTTCTGCTGCGCCGGTCCTACAGCTGGTCCCGCTGGACGTCGGTGGCGAGCGTCGCCCTGACCGTCGGCGCCTGGGGCTTCGCACAGCGGCCCTACATGCTGCCCACCTCGCTGACGGTGGCCGAGGCTGCCGGAGCCGCCCACACCCTGCGCTGGCTCGCGATCGTCACGGTCATCGCGATCGTTCTCGTCGGCCCGGCGCTGGTGCTGCTCTACCGGCTCGACACACTCGGTGACCTGGAGCCGCTCACCGACGCGGACACCGGGGCCGCCGGAACACCCGGGGACAACCAGTAGCGGAACCGTCCGGTTCAGGACAGGACGGAGCCGGCGGCGGGTGGACGTGCCACCCGCCGCCGGCTCCATCGCCGCGTGTTGCAACCTTCAGCGCAGCCGCGCGGCGATGTGGTCGCCGACCCGCAGGGCGTTGGCGATCGCGGTCAGGGACGGGTTCACCGCGCCGATACTGGGGAAGAAGCTCGTGTCCACGACGTAGAGGTTGTCGAGGTCGTGGGCCTTGCAGTCGACGTCCAGGGCCGAGTTGCTGGGGTCGGTGCCGAACCGGATCGTGCCCGCCTGGTGCGCGGTGGCCCCGATGGGCATGCCCTTGTGCAGATAGATGCTGTGCGACAGCAGATGGTGCTCGTGCATGCCCAGGTGCCCAAGCATCCCCTGCAACTTGTGCTGGAGGCGCTTGAGCCCGGCGATGTTGTTCTTCTCGTCGAGAGCGAGGTGGATGTCGCCGTTCTCGTCGAGGGTGACGCGGCTCTCGGGCAGCGGGAGATCCTCTCCGCACAGCCAGAAGTCCACGGCATGATGCGCGAGCACCTCGAACGGCATGTCCGGGGATACCGCGCCGGCCCAGCGCGGCGCCTCGCCATGGATCTGGTCGGCGTCCGACTTGCCCAGCATCTGGATGCCGCCGAGGGGGAAGTCCCAGTCGTCCGCGCCCAGATACCAGTCGTGCAGCGCCAGGGTCTTCTGGAACCTGGTGGGGTTCGGTTCCTTCGACACCGCCATCAGCGCCAGGTTGTTGTGACGCATGTAGTGGCGTCCCACCACGTCCGAGCTGTTGGCCAGGCCACCGGGGTGCTTGTCGTTCGCCGAGCGGAGCAGGAGAGCGGCCGAGTTGACTGCCCCGCAGGCGACCACCACGATGTCGGCGCTGAACCCCTGGGTGGTTCCGTCCCCGAGTTCGGCCACGACCCCGGTGACGGAGCGTCCGGTCGGGTCGGTTTCCAGGCGCCGCACGTTGGCGCCCGTCACCATCGTGACGTTGTCGTGCTTCAGCGCCGGATCGACGCAGATCACCTGTGCATCGGACTTGGCGCCCATCAGGCAGGGGAAGCCGTCGACCCGGTCGCAACGGATGCAGACACTGGAATGGGTGGCCCGGCCGTTCTCGTCCTGAGTGAAGTTCACGCCGATGGGCAGGTGGAAGGGGTGTAGGCCCTTCTTCTCCAGGTCGTCGCTCAGTTGCTGGATGCGCGGCTCGTGCTCCACCGGAGGGTGCGGATACGGGCCACTGGCCGGGCCCTCGGTGGGATCCTCGCCATGCCGTCCGTGCACCAGGTAGAGCTGCTCGGCCTGCGTGTAGTACGGCTCCAGGTCCTCGTAGCGGATCGGCCAGGCCGGTGAGATGCCGTCGTGGTGGCGAAGCTCGCCGAAGTCCTCGGGCCGGAGCCGGAACAGTGCCGCCCCGTAGAACTTGGTGTTCCCCCCGACGTAGTAGTTCACTTCCGGGGGGAACTCGTTGCCGTCCTTGTCGTACCAGAACTCGGGGGCACGGTACTTGCCCTTGACGAAGACGGCGGTGGAGTCCCAGTTGTCCCGCTCCCGCGGCAGGTAGTCGCCGCGCTCCAGGATCAGGATCCGCCTGCCGGTGGGGGCCAGTCGGTGGGCGAGCGTGCCGCCGCCGGCTCCCGTACCGATGACGATGACGTCGTAGTGCTGATCGTCGGCCATGCGTAGGTCCCGTTCTAGGAGGCGTTGGCTGCCCGGGCCCCAGCGTGCGTAAGGAAGCCGCTGTGGGTGCCGTGGAGACGGGCACCCGCTGACGGGGGAGGAGAGATCCGGCGCCGCATCCGAAGCTAACGGGCGGTACCGGCGGCGGCGACCGGATGAGTGCCGAACGGGTGTCTGGTCACCCGATCGCCCGTACCGCGTCCGCAGCCTTGTCGACGATGCTCTGGAGATCAGACGTCGCGTCGACGGTCAGCCCCGGCTCGTCCGGCTGCAGCGGTTCGAGGGCGGTGTACTGGGAGCCCTCCAACTCGGGCGGCATGAAATGGCCCACGCGTCCGGCGACCCGTCGTTCGGCGGACGCCCGGTCGAGCGCGAGGTGCAGGAACCACACACCGGCGCCCGCCTGGCGGAGCAGGTCACGGTACTCCACCTTGTGGGCCGAACAGGCCACCACGCCGCCTTGGGCGGATGCGGTCGCCTCCCGGATCCATGCGGCGAGGGCCAGCAGCCACGGCCGGCGATCCTCGTCGTCGAGCGGACGGCCCGCAGCCATCTTCGCGCGGTTCGCGGCCGGGTGGAGGTCGTCCGCCTCCAGGAAGGGCACCATGAGCCGCTCCGCGAGCAGCCCGCCGACGGTGGACTTCCCCGAACCTGAGACACCCATGACCACGACGACCGTGGCCACCTGTCGGGTTGTTCGCACGACGTTCCTCCGAGGTGGCGCTAGTCCGACCCGATACCTGTGTGTGACGACGGATCCGAACACCGTCCTGGCCGCAACTTACGTGAGGTCCGACGACACGACCGGGGGACCTGCTGGTCGAACGCGTGGTTTCGGGAACGGGCCGTGTGCCGACGGTGGCCGGGATCTGCCGCGCCACCCATGTCCGCCAGGCACATCCGTTAGCCCTGACGGCCGTGCATGACCGAGTGTTACGGAGTTGTCTGTCATGGATTCGACCTATGTGACCCCTGGTCCCTGGGTCGTCCCGGCGATCCGAGCGCCGCCCGGTTCCTGCTCCCGTAGCCGCCGACGCAGGTCGGCGGTCTGCCCGACGGACTGCCCGTCGCGGTGTGGGACGGTACCGGCGGTCCGCCCGCCGTCGAGGAACTGGCTGCGGTGGAGTTCTTCGTCGTCCCTTACACCTTCGCGGGCGCTGGTGCGGCAGTCCTCCCGCGCCTGCCGCGACTGCGCGTCGTCCAGTCCCTTTCAGCCTGTGTCGACGACCTCGTGAAGTACGTTCCCAGCGGCGCCGTTCTCTGCAACGCCAGGGGAGTTCACGACGCCAGCACCGCCGAACTGGCCGTGTCACTCGCCCTCGCGTCGCTCCGCGGCATTCCTGACTTCGTCCGTGCCCAGGACTCCGAGGAGTGGCGGACCGGCTTCCGCCCGGCGTCGGCCGACCGGACCGTCCTGCTGGTGGGCTACGGCTCCGTCGCCGCCGCCGTCGAGGACCGCCTCACGCCCTTCGAGTGCGAGGTCCTGCGAGTTGCCCGGACGGCCCGCACCACTCCACGCGGGACCGTCCACGCTCTCGCCGACCTGCCCGGGCTCCTGCCCCGCGCCGACATCGTGATGCTCACCGTCCCACTCACCCAGGACACCCGTGGCCTGGTGGATGCGGACTTCCTCGCTCTGATGGCGGACGGCGCCCTGCTGGTGAACGTGTCCAGACACTGATCAGCCCTCATGCCGGAGGCAACAGCTCGGCCTTTCCGCCCCGGGCGCTGCGGCTGATCCGCGCCCAACTGCTACGCCACCTGGCCGGGGAGCCGTTCGGGGCCGGACACCTCAGAAGACGGCGATCGGATTGACCGGTGAACCGGTGGCGTCCGGCAGCCTCAGCGGGGCGATCACACAGAGGAACGACCAGCGCCCCTCCGCTTCGCAGACCGGCGCCAGGTCCTCGAACTGCAGGTAGTCCAGCAGATGAAGGCCCATGGCGCGGACGGCCAGCACATGCACGGGGAAGTCGACGCCCTCGGTGGAACTCGGGGCGGTGTCGTTGTTCCCGTCGCCCCCGAGTACGGCGACCCGCCGATCCGCCAGGAACTCCAGCGCGGACGGATGGAGCCCCGCGCGCGCCTCCGCCGCGTGCCAGGCGCCCAGCTCGGCGCGGCGTCGGCGGTGGCCGACCCGGACGAACAGGAGGTCGCCCTCCGTTACCCGCACGTGCTGGGCGGTCTCGGCGGAGCTGAGGTCGTCGGCGGTGACGTCATCACCCGGTTCGAGCCACGGCACGCCGCGCAGCCGAGGGATGTCGAGCAGCACGCCGCGTCCGACGATCCCGTCGTGAGCCACCTCGATGGAGAGCGCCGTGGCGCCGTCCGGCCCGACGCTGTCCGCGGGCACGCCGCCGTGCAGCGTGCCGTCGTAGATCACGTGGCACAGCGCGTCGATGTGGCTGTCGGCGTCACCGTGCACGTTCATCGCGAAGCTGTCCCTTGCGAAGTGCAGCCCGCTCGACAGGTCCTCCTTCGGCTGCCGACTCATCCGGTGCCTTGCCGGCTCCGGGTTGTCCGGACCCGACGACGTCTCCACCGGCGCGGCGAGCGTGATGGTCCGGCCGGCACGCACCTCGCGGGTGGCGGCCAGCACGCGGTCAGGGGTCAGTGCGTCCAGAGCACCGCGGTCGCCCCCGGCCCAGGCTGTGTGCGTGACCAGGCGCCGGTACAGCGCGTCGAACTCAGCCTTCGTCATCCGTGACGACCCTGGCGGACGGGCATGCGTGACCATGGGTCAGCGCCCGTCCTCCGCGTCGAGCGCTCTGTCGAGGGTGAGGGCAGCCATGATCAGAGACAGGTGGGTGAACGCCTGGGGGAAGTTGCCCAGTTGCTCTCCGCTCGGACCGACCTCCTCGGCGAACAGCCCCACGTGGTTGGCGTAGGTCTGCATCTTCTCGAAGGTGTAACGGGCCTGGGACAGCCGCCCCGCCCGCGCCAGCGCGTCGACATAGAGGAAGGTGCACAGACTGAAGGTGCCCTCCGAGCCGCGTAGCCCGTCCGGCGACGCAGCCGGGTCGTAGCGGTAGACGAGGCTGTCGGAGACGAGCTTGCGGTCCATGGCGTCGAGAGTGGAGAGCCATGCCTCGGCCCGGGGAGCGGTGAACTCGACCAGGGGCATGAGCAGCAGAGAGGCGTCCAGGACGTCGCCGTCGTAATGCTGGACGAAGGCGCGCTCCTTCGCGCTCCAGCCGCGTTCCATGACCTCCTCGAACACGGCGTCTCTCGCCTTGCGCCACCGCTCCAGGTCGGCTGGCCTGCGGAAGTACTCGGCCAGGCGCAGCCCCTGGTCGAGAGCGACCCACGACATCACCCGGCTGTAGGTGAAGTCCTCACGGCCCCCGCGGGTCTCCCAGATGCCCTCGTCCGGCCGGTCCCAGGCGTCGCAGAGCCAGTCCAGCACCTTGGCCAGGGCCTTCCATCCCTCGTAACTGGCCTGCTGGGCGATCTCGCGACCCTGGGACACCGCATAGAGAGCCTCGCCGTAGATGTCCAGCTGGAGCTGGTCGGCGGCGCCGTTGCCGATACGGACGGGGAAGGAGCCGCGGTAGCCCTCGAAGTGCTCGAGCGTCTCCTCCGGCAGATCCGGGCTGCCGTCGACCCGGTACATCGTCTGGAGCGGCTCGTCCTCCTTGCCCTCGCGCTCACGTAGCCTGTCCACCAGCCAGTGGACGAAGGCAGTGGCCTCCTCGACGAAGCCGAGGTCCAGCATGGCCCGCACGGACAGCGAGCCGTCACGCACCCAAGTGAACCGGTAGTCCCAGTTCCGCTCACCGCCGACCTGCTCGGGCAGACCCATGGTGGCCGCCGCGATCAAGGCACCGGTGGGAGCGTACGTGAGAAGTTTGAGCGTAATGGCCGAGCGGTGCACGAGTTCGGGCCACCGTCCCCGGTAGCGGGACTGCCGCAGCCAGTTCTGCCAGAACTCACCGACTTCCTCGATCTGTTCGGCAAGCCCATCGACGGTGGGGGGTGCGGGCGCCTCGCCGCCAGACGCGCAGACGGTGAACACGGCGCCGCCGGACTCGCCGGCGCTCAGCGTCACTTTTCCGCGCACGTCCTGGCCGTCGCGTTCCAGAGGGAAGGTGCACCGCAGGTGCCCGTCGACCCCCGGGGCCCGGAACAGAGCGCCGTTCTCACCGAGCTCGAGCTCGTGTTCAGCCCGGCCGTAGTCGAAACGCGGCCGGCACTCGAGTGTGAAGTCGACGGTCCCGCGCACGGCACGGATGACACGGACCAGGGTGTGCCGGTCGGTGGCAGTTCGGGTCTGATCCGGGGGCATGAAGTCGACCACCTCGCCCACCCCGTCCGGTGACATGAAGCGGGTGATCAGGATGGCGGTGTCAGGGTAGTAGAGCTGCTTGCAGGTCCCGTCGGGGTGCTCGGGGGCCAGCCGCATGTATCCGCCGCCGTCGTGGTCGAGCAGGGCTGCGAAGACGCTGGGCGAATCGAACCGGGGAGCGGCGAACCAGTCGACGACGCCCTGCGACGAGACGAGCGCGGCGGTCTGCAGGTCGCCCACCAGGCCGTGCTCGGCGATGGGAGGGTAGCGGTCCATTGCTGCTCCGAAGCCTCGGAAATCCCCTTCAGTCCACTATCCGGCACCCCTGTCGTCCCTGCCATGTCGACGCGGTCGAGGGCCACCTCCCAGGGGCCACCGACGGCGACGGCCCGCGGGCCGACACTCGTATGGCGCACCGGCGACCGGCCGCACGCGGCGCCGCAGTCGGCGCGGCGTCGGGGGCCGAAGCCGTGGTGGCCGCCGGAGTCGAGCACCGGCCTTCGGCTTGCCGTCCACCCTCCCGAGGGCGTTACTGACTGTGGTCGGCCGGGCGCAAGTGAGCCCCGACCTCGGCGTACGGGCACTGCGTCACTCCCGTTCGGCCGTCAGCCGAGCGACGGAGGCTGTGGATGGAGATGATTCATGTCCGACTGGTGAGCCCGGTCGATCTCACCCCTCGGGTGATCGGCCTGCTCACCGGTGACGGTTATGTCTTCAACCTTGTTGTCCTTCCCGGACTGGCGCAGAACCCCGACGGCGATGCGATCGAGTGCGACATCCTGGCGGGTGCGGCCAACGCCGTGCTGCGCAGTCTGCGTGAGCTCGAACTCGACCGCCGCGGAGCCATCGTCATCGAGCCCGTGGAGATGGCCTTCTCCGGCGTCGCGGCCGAGGCGGAGCAGCAGCAGCTCGGGGCGCTCGCGCACGCGCCCGTCTGGGAGGAGGTCGAAGCCCGCATCCGTGCCGAGGGCACCTATCTGCCGAGCTTCTACGTCTACCTCGTCATCGCAGGCGTCATCGGTGCGGTCGGAATCATCACCAACTCGCAGATCCTGATCGTCGCGGCGATGGTCGTCGGACCGGAATACGGCGCCATCACCAGCGTCGCGCTGGGCATCAACCATGGCAATCGCACCAGAATCCGACAGGGCCTCTTCGCCCTGACCGCGGGATTCCTGCTGGCCATCGCGGTGACCTTCCTGTTCTCCTGGGCGATCCGAGGCCTCGACCTTCAACCCAAGGCATTCGAGCTGGGCATCAGGCCGGTCTCCGCGCTGATCGACGCCCCCAACGTCTTCTCCGTCGTCGTCGCGGTCCTCGCCGGCATCGTCGGAATCGTGTCGCTGACCCAGGCCAGGACGAGCGCGCTGCTCGGCGTCTTCATCTCGGTCACCACCATCCCCGCCGCCGCCGACATCGGTGTCTCCTGCGCGTTCTCCAGCTGGAGCCAGGCGCGCGGATCCCTCATCCAACTCCTGCTCAACATCGTGCTGCTGATCGTGGTGGGCGTGCTGATGCTCAAATTCCAGCGGGCTGTCTGGCGGTCCATCGGCCGGCGCAGCGGGCGCTCCGGCGGCCGATGAAGCCCGCCACCCCGTCCGGGAGCGGCACATCACCCGTGCGCCGACCGTTCCGCAGCCAGGCGGAGCGGTGGCTCCGCTGCCCGTGACCCCAGTGGGCGAACGTGCCGGGCGATTCCGCCCGCAAGAACGTGTCGCGCTTGACCGGGTCCGTGCCGGGCCGCACGCTCCCGACGGGGAGGCCAGGACCGCAGGCCACCATGACATCCAGGTCCGAGGGCGGCGGCCGGGCGAACCGAGGAGGCCACGCGTGCAGGAGTACACCACCGGACGGCAGCTGACCCTGCGCCACGGCGCGCACCATGCGGTCGTCGTCGAGCTGGGCGCGGCGCTCCGGTCCTACTCCGTCGGTGAACGCGCCCTGGTCGACGGATTCGCCCCACAGGGCCGGATCACCGGCGGGCGCGGCCAGCTCCTGGTGCCGTGGCCCAACCGGATCCGGGACGGCCGCTACCGCTGGCACGGCCAGGACCTCCAGATGCCGCTCACCGAACCGGAGAGCGGCAACGCCATCCACGGACTGCTCCGGTGGACCTCGTGGCAGGTCGTGGAGGCGAGCGACAGCCGGGCCGTCCTGGACGTTTCGCTCTGGCCACAGCCGGGCTACCCGTTCCACCTCCATGTCCGCGCCGAGTACACCCTGGGCGAGGGCGGACTCGAGGTCGCCGTCACCGCGCGCAACCTCGACACGAGTGCCGCACCCTACGGTGTCGGCCAGCATCCCTACATCATGGCGGGCACCGCCGTCGTCGACGAGTCGGTGCTGACCGTCCCCGCCCGGACATGGCTGCGCACCGATGAACGCGGCCTGCCGGTGTCCGCCGAGCCGGTCGCCGGGACGCCGTACGACCTGCGTACGCCGCAGGCCGTCGGAGCGCGTCGGCTGGACACTCCGTTCGGCGACCTCGACCGGGACGCGGACGGGCGGGCCGTGGTCCGCCTGGCCCATCCGTCGGGTGACTTCGGTACGGACGTGTGGCTCGGTGAGGGAGCCGACTACGTGCAGCTCTACACCGGCGACACCCTCCCAGCGGAAGAGCGCCGCCGTGCGATCGCCGTCGAACCGATGAGCTGCCCGCCGGACGCCTTCCGCAGCGGCACGGGGCTCGTCGACCTCCTCCCGGGCGAGCAGCACACCGTCCGCTGGGGGATCACGCCGTGGGGCGAATGACGGCGCCGCCGTGGCTCTCGACCTGACCCTCATCGGGCCGAGGAGCGCCCTACGACGTGGGCCCCCGAGGGACTCGCCGCACCCGTACGGCCCTGGCGGCGGCACGTCGCTGCCGTTGTCACGCGGGCCGAGTTCGCGACCGCCGTCCCGTGGGCCTCGCTGTCCCTGCTGCTCCGTCTCAGGCTGGTCGCCAAGAGCGCCGACCTGCCTCATCACCACGCACCGGAAGGGCCACCCGTGACGACGAACCAGGTGCTCATCGGAGTGGGCCTGACTCTGGTCCTCGCCGTCGGATCGCAGATCCTGGCGCGCTGCCTGCGCATCCCGGCCCTCATCGTCCTGCTGCCGGTCGGCTTCGCCGCCGGCGCGCTCATTGACGACATCAACCCCGAGAAGCTGCTGGGGGCGGCGTTCTCACCGCTGGTGTCGCTGGCCGTCGCCGTGATCCTCTACGACGCGGGCCTCGGGCTGAACCTGGCGAGGCTGAAGGGACACACCCGCCGCGTCGTCGTCAGGCTGATCTGGATCGGGGTTCTGATCACCTGGATCCTCGCCGCACTCCTCGCCGCACCGTTGCTGGGCATGTCCCAGCAGGCGGCCATCATGCTCGGCGCGATCCTGGTGGTCTCGGGGCCGACGGTCGTCGGACCGCTCCTCAGCTTCGTGCGACCCAAGGACCGGCTCCAGCACCTCCTCGTCTGGGAAGGCTCCCTCATCGACCCGGTCGGAGGCATCCTGGGGGCACTGGTCTTCCATGCGGTCGCAGCGAGCGCGAACCACCACTTCGGCAGCGTCGCCGTGGGATTCCTGGCCAGTGTCGGCATCGGAGCGGCCGGCGGAGTGGTCGGGGCGGCTCTGCTGTGGGGGCTGTTCCGCGTGCTGAAGCTCGGCGAGGTACTCGGCACCACGGCGCAGCTCGCCGTGGTGATCGGGGTAGCGGCGCTCTGCGATGTTCTGCGCGACGACACGGGACTCATCGCCGCCGTCATGATGGGGCTGGCCATCGCCAATCTCCCCGGCATCGACGTCCCGGCACGGCGGCCGTTCTTCGAGACCCTGGTCAGTCTGATCCTCGGCCTGCTCTTCATCTCCATCTCGGCCACGGTCACCCCTCAGTCGCTGCAGCACGTGGGGCTGCCCGCCCTCGGGCTCGCCGCCATTCTGGTACTGATCGTCAGACCGCTGGTCGCGGCCGTGTCCACCCTCGGCACGGACCTGACTCAGGGCGAAAGGGCGTTCATCGGCTGGATGGCGCCGCGCGGCATTGTCGCGGCCGCCACCGCGTCGACGTTCTCGGCCAGCCTCGCCGCCGACGGGATCGGCGGCGCGTCGAAGATCCTCCCCGCCACGTTCGTGGTCATCGTCGCGACCGTGACGCTCTACGGCCTGACCGCCTCGCCGGTGGCCCGGCGCCTGGGTGTCGTGCGCACCTCCCACTCGCGTCCGCTGCTGGTCGGCGGCGATCCGTGGGTGGTCGACCTCGGTGTGGCCCTGAAGTCAGCGGGCCTGGAGGTCTTGATGTGGGCAGGGCAGGAGCAACAGCGCGAAGGCATCAGGCAGGCCGGGATCGAGCTCGCGCCCGGTGAACTGCTGGCCGCCGTGACGGGCCAGGGCCCCGAACTGGAGGGCGTCACGGCGGTGTTCTTCCTCACCGCCGAGGACGACTTCAACGCCCTGGCGGCAGCGATTCTGCGCGGGAGCGGGGAGGGGATGGTCCACCACCTCGGTGCACCGCCCGAGAGCCACGGCGTGGTGGCGCCGTTCATCGGTGGCGAGGTCCTGTTCGGCGCGGATCTGACCTGGCAGACCCTCTCCCACAAATACGAGCACGGGGCGGCCCTCCTGGCGCAGCCCGTCGGCAGCGCGCGGCCACCCGGCAGCGATCTGCTGTTCCTCGTACGGCCGGACGGCCGCCTCGATCCGGTCACGGAAGTCGGCACACCGCTGCCGGATCCGGGGGACACGGTCATCCTGCTGGCCCCGGGCAGGCGGGGCACCGCCGCGCGTCCGCCGGCGTAGGTAGGCCGCTGTACACGCGGTTGCCGGATGAACGCGCTTCGCCCGGACGCGGTGGCGCACCGTCAGGAGGCACGTCCTCCGTCGGGGCCGGCTCGGCGTGCTCCGTGCTGCCCGCATGGACGGACTCGGAATGCCGACGCCAAGGCAGGACCCACGGACGTGTCACCGCCGGATTCGCTCACGATCCTCCGGAGCCGCAGTTACGTGGTGCTCCTGGTGATGGCCGCGCTGGTCGGCGTACCGGTGTCCGCCGCGGCGTTCGGCTTTCTCGCGCTCGTCTACGAACTCCAGCCGATCCTCTACACCGATCTGCCCAAGGCGCTGGGACTCCACGGCACGCCGCCGTGGTGGCCGCTGCCCCTGCTCGCCGTCGGGGGACTGCTCGTGGGTCTTACGGTGCAGTACCTGCCGGGGCGCGGAGGCCAACGAACCGTCGGGCGGGCTCAAGGCCTCCGGCACGCCCAGACCTGTCGAGCTTCCCCGGCATCCTGTTCGCCGCCCTGGCGACTCTGGCCTTCGGAGCGGCCCTCGGACCGGAAGGGCCTCTCATCGCTCTCGGTGGCGGAATGGCCGCGGGCGCCGTGCGCCTCGTCAAACGCCCGTTCCGGAACGGGAAGGGGAACTATGTGGATGCCGAGTGCGCCCGCCGGGCCGGACAGGGCATCGAGGTCCTCTTCCGCTTCTACGCCAAGTTCCTGGACGGGGTCCGGGAGCAGGCCAATCGCCTCATCGAGCAGTCGATGGAGGAACGGGACCGCATCCACCGAGGCGGGACTCTCGCCGGCGGACCGAGCTTGGACCGGAAATAGACCGGAACAGCTGGTCAGGAGCGGGTTACGGGTGGGATAGACCGGGAGTTCCGACGCAAGTCGGCTGCTGTGATGAGTGAGGCTGTCGAGAGGCGCCTGACGGGCAAAAGCCCAGGTCAGGCGCCTCTTTTCGTGCCGCTAGAAGAAGCCGAGCTTCTTCGGCGAGTAGGACACCAGCAGGTTCTTCGTCTGCTGGTAGTGGTCCAGCATCATGCGGTGGGTCTCCCGGCCGATGCCTGACTGCTTGTAGCCGCCGAAGGCCGCGTGGGCCGGGTACGCGTGGTAGCAGTTGGTCCAGACGCGGCCTGCCTGGATCGCGCGGCCCGCTCGGTAGGCGGTGTTCGTGTCGCGGGTCCAGACGCCGGCGCCGAGGCCGTACAGGGTGTCGTTCGCCGTGCGGATCGCGTCGTCGAAGTCCGTGAACGAGGTCACCGCCACCACCGGGCCGAAGATCTCCTCCTGGAAGACCCGCATGCGGTTGTCGCCCTCGAAGACGGTCGGCTGGACGTAGTACCCGCCCGCCAGCTCGCCGCCGTGCTCGACGATCTGGCCACCCGTCAGGATCTTCGCGCCCTCCTCCTGGCCGATCTCCAGGTACGAGACGATCTTGCGGAGTTGCTCGGCCGAGGCCTGCGCGCCGATCATGGTGTCGGTGTCCAGGGGGTGGCCCGGGACGATCAGTTCCGTACGGGCGACCGCCGCCTCCAGGAACTCGCCGTAGTGGCCCCGCTGGACGAGCGCCCGTGAGGGGCAGGTGCAGACCTCGCCCTGGTTGAGGGCGAACATCGTGAAGCCCTCCAGCGCCTTGTCGCGGAAGTCGTCGTCCGCCGCCCACACGTCGTCGAAGAAGATGTTCGGCGACTTCCCGCCGAGTTCCAGCGTCACCGGCTTCAGGTTCTCGGCGGCGTACCCCATGATCAGCCGCCCGGTCGACGTCTCGCCCGTGAAGGCGATCTTCGCGACGCGCGGCGAGGACGCGAGCGGCTTCCCGGCCTCCTCGCCGAAGCCGTTGACGATGTTGAGGACGCCCGGCGGCAGCAGATCGGCGACCAGGCTCAGCCAGAAGTGCACGGAGACCGGGGTCTGTTCGGCGGGCTTGAGGATCACCGCGTTGCCCGCCGCGAGCGCCGGGGCCAGCTTCCAGACCGCCATCAGGATCGGGAAGTTCCACGGGATGATCTGCGCGACGACCCCCAGCGGCTCATGGAAGTGGTACGCGACGGTGTCGTCGTCGATCTCGCTCAGCGCACCCTCCTGGGCCCGCAGCGCCCCCGCGAAGTACCGGAAGTGGTCGATCGCGAGCGGGATGTCGGCGGCCAGGGTCTCCCGTACGGGCTTGCCGTTGTCCCAGGTCTCCGCGACGGCCAGGGCCTCAAGGTTGGCCTCCATCCGGTCCGCGATCCGCAGCAGGACGCCCGCCCGCTCGGCCGGCGACGTCCGCCCCCACGCCGGGGCCGCCGCGTGCGCCGCGTCCAGGGCGCGTTCCACGTCCTCGGCGGTGCCGCGCGCGACCTCCGTAAACGGACGGCCGTCGACCGGGCTGGGGTTCTCGAAGTAGCCGCCACGCGCCGGGGCGACGTACGCGCCACCGATCCAGTGGTCGTACCGGGCCTCGTACGACATGAGCGCGCCTTCGGCACCGGGTGCGGCGTAACGGGTCATGGGCATGGCCTCCCTGGGACGGGCCGGCCGTCCCGGGCCGGCGCTCACCCGCGAGTGTGCGGACCCGGAGGTTGCAAGAGGGTTGCACCGGCTGACAGTTCGGCCTCCAGGGAATCCAGCCGAGCCCGTACGGGCGGGAGCTGGGCCGCCGGTACGGCCGCGCACAGCGCCCGCCAGACCGTCACGTCGTCCTCGCCCCACGTGCTGTACGCCCAGTCGGCGAGCAGCCCCGGATCACCCCGGTCCACCAGCGCGGCCCGCAGCCGGTCCGCGAGCCGCTCCCGGAGCCGTACCACACCCGGGGCGAGGGAGGCCGGGAGCAGCGGGCCCGCGTAGTCCCCGGCGGCAGCCGCCACGGCCCCCGAGGCGAGACGCCGGTCGACCGTCGCGAAGTCGGCGTCCACCGCACCGGCAAGCCGGTACGGGCGCGAACGCAGGACGTCGGGACCGAGCAGGGCACGGAGCCGGGACAGTTCCGCCCGCAGCGTCACCGGAGTCACCGACGCGTCCTCGTACAGCAGCGTGAGGAGTTCCTCGCCGCCCACCCCCTCCGGGCGGTGCGCGAGGACCACCAGGATCTCGCTGTGCCGCCGGCTCAGCCGCACCCGCCGGCCGCCCACCGAGAGCACCGCCTCGTCCCGGCCGAGCGCCGACAGCCGGAGCCGCCCCGGCTCGGGCGCGGGCCCGAGCAGCGCCAACTGGGACTCCGCCGCCCGCGCCACCGCCTGGACGAACCCGAGGCTGTGCGGGTGCGCGAGCCGGCTGCCGCCCGTGATGTCGACCGCGCCGAGCACCCGGCCGCTGCGCGGGTCGTGCACCGGAGCGGCGGCGCAGGTCCACGCGCGTACCGGGTGCCGGAAGTGCTCGGCGGCGACGACCTGCACCGGCCGGTCGACGGCGAGGGCCGTTCCCGGGGCGTTCGTCCCCGCCGCCGCCTCCGACCAGCGGGCGCCTGCCACGAAGTTCATCCCGCGCGCCTTGCGGAGGGTCGTGGGGTGGCCTTCGACCCACAGCATCCGCCCGGCGGCGTCGCAGACCGCGAGGAGATGCTCCCCGTCCGTCGCGTACGCCCCCATCAGCTCGCGGATCACCGGCATCGCCGCCGCCAGCGGATGGCCGTCCCGGTACGCGGCGAGCTCGTCCTCCGCCAGTTCGACCCGCGCCGCCCCGTCCTGGTTCACGCGCGCGCGTGCGGAGCGCCGCCACGAGGCGGCGACGAGCGGTCGGACGGGGAGGGGGCCGGAACCGGGGCCGGTGCCGGTGCCGGGGCCAGCGGGGTCATCGGCGACACCGGAGGTACTGCCGACACCAGCGTCACCGGTCCCCGGCCCCGGGGCCGTTCCGGGCGCCGTGCGCGCCTGTCCCGCCACCCACGTATCGCTCAACTCGGCCTCCTCGTCGAGGTCGTTCCTTCGCGGCCCGGCGCCGCACGATTCCGCCGGGCCCGTCCCTTCGCGTGCCGCTCCGGTCCCGGCCCGTCCCGACGGGTCCTGCCGGTCCCGGCCCCTCGCGCTCATCGTGAGGCGCGGGCGGGCCGGCGACAAGCTCCCGGACGCCCGCGCGTGCCCACCCTGTCAGGGACCCGCCCCCGGCCGCTCACGTAGAGTGGGGCTCGGGCCGTGACTGGCGCTTGAGGTGGATCACCACCGGGGAGCGGTCCGACGGGAGCGCGCGGACGCGCGACCGTCCCGATGCCGTGCGCCTGGGCGAACCACCGGTCAGAGACGACGCCCAGGAGTTGCCATGTCCACCAGCACCGCCACCCTCATGGACGGTACGGCCCTCGCCCGCCGCACGGTCGAGGAGACCGCCGCCCGCGCCGCCGAGATCACCCGCCGCACCGGCGTCACCCCGTGTCTCGCGACGGTCCTGGTCGGCGCGGACCCGGCCTCCGTGACGTACGTGAAGATGAAGCAGAACCGCTGCGCGAAGGCCGGAATCCGTTCCAAGCACGTCGAACTGCCGGCCGCCACGACGACCGAGGAGCTCGTCGCCGCGATCACCGCGCTCTCCGCGGACCCCGACGTCCACGGCATCCTCCTCCAGCACCCCGTCGGCCCGCACATCGACGAGCGCGCCGCCTTCGAGGCCATCGCCCCCGAGAAGGACGTCGACGGCGTCACCATGGCGTCCTTCGCCGCCATGGGCTTCGGCCTGCCCGGCTTCGTCTCCTGCACGCCCGGCGGCATCATGCGGCTTCTCGACGCGTACGAGGTCGACCCGCGCGGCAAGCGTGCCGTCGTCGTCGGACGCAGCGCGATCCTCGGCAAGCCGGCCGGCCTGCTCCTCCTCGGCCGCGACGCCACCGTCACCTACTGCCACTCCCGAACCGAAGACCTCTCCTCCGTCGTCCGCGAGGCCGACATCCTCGTCGCCGCCGTCGGCAAGCCGAACTTCATCCAGGGCTCGGACATCAAGCCGGGCGCCGTCGTCATCGACGCCGGCTACAACCCGGGCAACATCGGTGACGTCGACTTCGCCTCGGCCGCCGAGCGCGCCTCCCTCATCACCCCGGTGCCCGGTGGAGTCGGCCCCATGACCATCGCCGTGCTCCTCGCCCAGACGGTCGAGGGCGCGGAGCGCCAGCTCGGTCTGTAGGACGACTGATGACGGGGCGGTCGTGGCCGTGGCGGGCGGGGGCGCGGTCGGCGATTGTCACGGTTCTGTACGGGCAGGGCCCGGGGTCCGAAAAGGGGTGGCCGTGCGGCCGCCGACGGGCGACCCTGGACCGCGTGCCACACCCGTCGACCGCCGCCCCGCCGCCGGACCGAGAGCCGGACGCGCCCGGATCGGCCACCGCGCCCCCACCGGACGGCCCGCGCACACCAGGTGGCGCGGCCGAAGAAGTCGGTGTGCCTGACCCGGTCGGCGCGTCGGATCCGTTCGGCACGTCGGACTCGTTCGGTGCGTCGGATCCGTTCGGCGCGCCCGGGTCGGTCGGCCCGTTCGACGGGGGCGCGGAGCCCGGCACGGGTCCCGACGCTCGCACCGCCATACGCGGGCCCGCCGCACCCCCGTCCGGGACGCCCCGGCCCGTGACACCCGCCCCCGGCACACCGCGACCCACCGGTTCCGAGTCCGGGTGGTCGCCCCGGATCGTCCGGCTCGGCGCGCCCCGGCCCGGACCCGCCGCGCGGCGCGCCCGGCGCTTCGGCGTACCGCTCGTCCCGCTGCTCGTGGCCACCCTCGTGGCGACGGCCTTCCTGGCCGCCAGGGGCGGGGCCGGGCAGCAGCTGACCGCCGAAGGACGGCAGGGCGGCGATCCGCCCGTCGTCACCGACGACGGCCGGTCCGCCGTGACCCCGACCGCCGATGCGCGTACGGACGGCGGGCGGACCGACGGCGCGTCGGCCACCGGCACCCGGACGTCCGACACGCCGACCTCCGACACGCCGCCGTCCGGGCCGACCCCGCCCGGCTTGCCCCCGAGCGGTACGCCGAGCGGTTCCGGGCCCTCGGACCGGCCTGCCCGTACCGGCGGGAGTGCGTCACCGACCCCCTCCCGCGCCACGAACCACTCACCCGGACACACGCCGAGCCCTTCGTCGCACCCGACCGGGGACCGCCGAGTGGGCCGGATCGTCTCCTTCGAGGCCCTGCGCGTCGGCGACTGCTTCGACATCGACCGCGCCGCGCCGGGTAGGGCCCTCCGCCGTGCCTGCGACACGCCGCACAACGCCGAACTCGTCGCCCGGCCCCGTCTGACCGGCCGCTTCGCGAGCGACCTGGCCGTCCGGGAAGCCGCGACCCTGCTGTGCCGCGAACCGCTCCGCCGCAAGGCCGCACGCCAGCCGCTCGGCACCCGCTGGACCACCTTCGTCCAGTACCCGTTCCGTACGAGCTATCTCCTCGGCTCCGAGAGCGTCGCGTGCAGCCTGGCCGCGCCCTCCGGGGGCACTCTCAGCCGACGGCTCCAGTAGCGCCGGCTCGACCGGCACGGGCACCCGTAACACCGGCCCGACCGGCACCGATTCCCGTCACCCAGCGGCTCCAGCCGGACCCGCACCCGCACCCGCTCCAGGCGCACCGGCCGCGAACGCCGTCGCCAGGGCCGTCGCCGGGTCACGGTCCGGCGGCCCCGCGGGCGACCAGCGCGCACCCGACTTGAGGTAGGGCCACCAGCGCCCGTCCTCGCCGAACCGCAGCTGCGCCTCCGCACCCACCACCGTCCACCGCGCGCCGCCCGCCCGCCGCAGCGCGGGCCGGTCGCCGTCCTCCCAGGCCTCCGCGAGCCGGGCCCCGGCCCGCGCCAGCGCGTCCGCGTCCGGCGCCCACTCCTCCTCCAGCACGGCGAGGGCGGCGGCGCCACCGAACCGCCACGCGCGCGTGGCCAGGTCCAGGTCCGTCCGCGACCGCCCCGAACCGGAGGCCAGCCGGGTCGTGATCCACGGCACGGGGGAGTCGGCCGCGAGCCGCACCGCGTCCTGAGCAACCGTCAGGGGCGGTACCCCGCCCGGCAGAACTGCCGTCGTCGCTGCCGTCGTCGGAGGCACCCCCTCAGGCCCCGGCACGACAGGCCCGAGCGCCTCGCCCCCCAGCAGCTCCCCGAGCAACCGGTGCGCGCGGGCCGCCGCGTCCGTCGCCAGGAACTCCAGCGCCGTCGGATCGACCCCCGGCTCGGGATCCGTCTCGGTGTCCAGCGACGGCGAGCGGCCGGGCGAGCCCGCCGCGACCGGCGGCGCGGGCAGCGGCGGCAGCAGGAACCCGGCTGCGTAGGCCTCCTCGGCCGACACACCGGGCATGCCACCGACACCCTCGGAAGCGTCGGCCCCCGGCGTGTCGTCGCCCCCGTCCGCCCCGTCTCCGCCACGCGCGCCCCGCACCGCACGCGAGGTGCTGCGCGCCTGTAGCTCCTCGAGCAGCGTGCGCTCGCCGCGTCCCCGTACCAGCAGCAGGACGAAGGGGTCCTCGTCGAGCAGGCGCGCCACCTGGTAGGAGAGCGCGGTGGTGTGCCGACAGTGGTCCCACGCCTCGCAGCCACATTGCGGGTCCAGGTCACCGATCCCCGGCAGCAGGTCGAGTCCGACCCCGGACGCGTCCTCCACGAGGTGCGGCGGCATCTCCCGGTCGAGGAGCGCCGCGATGTGCCCCGCGCTGTCCACGGCCAGGTCGAGGAGCCGATCCCACTCCTCTTCCGAGAACTCCCGTACCAGCACGTCGCTGCGGTACGCCGTGCCGTCACGGTCCTTGACCACCGCGGTGATCCGGCCGGGCCGGACCGACACCGCGCCCACCGCTCCCGCGCGCGCGTGCCGCCGTCCAGCCTTGAGCTGCTGGCCGTCGAGCGCGGTGTCCTCCAGGGCCTTGAGCCAGGCCAGGCCCCACCAGGTCCTGGCGAAGGCGGCGCCCCGCGCGGGCGGCAGCGCCGCGAACGTCCGCTCGTCGCCCTCGTGTCCGTACCCGCTCATCGTCCGTCCCCCCGCAGTCGTACGAGCTCCGCCAGTTCGGCGTCGGTCAGTTCGGTCAGCTCCGGCGGGGTGTCCCCGCCCGTCCCGAGGACGGTGTCCGCCAGCTCCCGTTTGCGGTCGAGCATGGTCGCGATCCGGTCCTCGATCGTCCCTTCGGCGATCAGCCGGTGGACCTGCACCGGCCGGTCCTGCCCGATCCGGTACGCGCGGTCGGTGGCCTGGGCCTCGACGGCCGGGTTCCACCAGCGGTCGTAGTGCACCACGTGCTCGGCGCGCGTGAGGTTGAGGCCCGTGCCCGCCGCCTTCAGGGAGAGCAGGAAGACCGGCACCTCGCCGTTCTGGAAGCGGGCGACCATCGCCTCCCGCTGGGCCACCGGGGTCCCGCCGTGCAGGAACTGCGTCCGTACGCCCCGCGCCGCGAGATGCGTTTCCAGCAGCCGGGCCATCCCCACGTACTGGGTGAAGACCAGGGTGCACGCGCCTTCGGCGAGGATCGTGTCGAGGAGTTCGTCGAGCAGTTCGAGCTTGCCCGAACGGCCCTCGATCCTCGGGCTGTCCTCCTTGAGGTACTGGGCGGGGTGGTTGCAGATCTGCTTGAGACCGGTCAGCAGCTTCACGACGAGGCCACGGCGCGCCATGCCGTCGGCCTCGGCGATCGCCGCCAGGGTCTCCCGTACGACCGCCTCGTACAGGCCGGCCTGTTCCGGAGTGAGCGAGACCGCCCTGTCGGTCTCCGTCTTCGGTGGCAGCTCGGGTGCGATGCCGGGGTCCGACTTGCGGCGGCGCAGCAGGAACGGGCGGACGAGCGTGGCGAGTCGCCCGGCCGCGGCCGGGTCCGTGCCGCCCTCCACGGCGGAGGCGAACCGGGTCCGGAACGCGCCCAGACCACCGAGCAGCCCCGGTGTGGTCCAGTCGAGGATCGCCCACAGCTCGGAGAGGTTGTTCTCGACCGGTGTGCCGGACAGCGCCACGCGTGCGCGTGCCCCGATGGTCCGCAGCTGGCGTGCCGTCGCCGAGTACGGGTTCTTGACGTGCTGGGCCTCGTCCGCGACGACGAGCCCCCAGGTCCGCGCGGCGAGCCGTGCGGCGTCGAGCCGCATGGTGCCGTACGTCGTCAGGACGAAGCCCTCGTCGGCGAGGTCCTCCGGAGTGCGGGAGGCGCCGTGGAATCGGCGTACCGGGGTGCCGGGCGCGAACTTCTCGATCTCGCGCTGCCAGTTGCCCATGAGGGAGGTCGGGCAGACGACCAGGGTGGGCCCGGCGGTGGCCGGATCGGACTGCCGGTGCAGATGCAGGGCGATCACGGTGATGGTCTTGCCGAGCCCCATGTCGTCTGCGAGGCAGCCCCCGAGGCCGAGGGAGGTCATCCGGTGCAGCCAGTCGAGTCCGCGCAGCTGGTAGTCGCGCAGCGTCGCGGCGAGCGCCGGGGGCTGGGCGACCTCGGTCCTGCCGCCCTCCGGCTCGGCGAGCCGCTCCCGCAGCCGCTCGAGCCAGCCGGTCGCCGCCACCTCGACGGGCTTTCCGTCGATCTCGGTGGTGCCGGTGAGGACGGCCGAGAGGGCGTCCACCGGGGTGAGTTTCCGGTCCTGCTGCGAGCGGGCCCGGCGCACCTCGGCGGGGTCGACGAGCACCCAGCGGTCACGGAGCCGCACGAGAGGCCGTCCGGCCTCCGCGAGCCGGTCCAGCTCGGCCCGGGTCAACTCGTGCTCACCCACGGCGAAACGCCAGTTGAAGCCGAGCAGGGCGTCGGCGGAGAGGAAGGAGGGGAGGGCGGCGGAGGAGGAACCGGCGGAGAAGCCGTTCCCGTTCCCCGTGCCGTCGCCGAAACCGTCGTCGGTGTCCGAGCCTGCGCCCGCGTCCGAGCGTTCGCCCGTGCCCGAACCGTCGCCGGGGCCCGCGCCGTGCGTCTCGCCGTCCACCGGGCCGATCACCGCGCTCGCGGTCAGCCGGTCCGCGAGTTCGCGCGGCCAGTGCACCTGGACGCCGGCCGCCGCGAGCGCGGGGCCCGCCCGGCCGAGCAGTTCCGCGACCTCCTCGTCGGCGAGTTCGACGGTGTCGGGTACGGCCGCGGACAGGAGCGGTGCCAGCGGCGACCAGGCGCGGGCGGCGCGGCGGAGCGACAGGAGGGCGTCCATCCGGGCCCGGGGACCGAACGCGGCGGCGGTCCGTCCGGAGCCCGCCCACACCTCCGCCGCGTCCGCGACCAGCGTCGGGTCGGCGACGTCGTGCAGTTGCAGGACGGCGCGGAAGGCGGGTGCGTCCTGCGCCTCGGCGGTGAAGCCGGGGAGCTCGAGCCGGAGCGAGAGCCGCACGCCGGCGTCGTGCACGGCCGCCACGTCGGCGGCCCAGGCCCGCTGCTCGGGGACGGTCTGCGGTTCCTCGGCGGCGAAGGCCGCCCCGCCGGCCGCGAGGGGGGCCGCCGGAGTACGGGGCAGCGTGTCCGCCACCGCGTCCGCGAAGGCGCGGAGCAGCGCCTCGGGCTCGGGAAGCAGTTCCGGGGACGGAGGTACGGCGGCCGGGGACAGCGGAACGGCGTTCGATGACAGCGGTACGGCGTGGGCGGTGGGGGGCATCGAGGCGGCGAGCGTGCGCAGCTCCGCCAGCTCGCCGGGGCCGAGCGGACCGGCCCGCCAGGCGTCGTGGTCGCCGGGGGTGAGGCCGGGCAGGAGCAGACCGCGCGCGACGAGGTCGAGGGCGAGGAGGGAGGCCGCACCCCAGAAGGCGGCGGCGGGCGAGGCGGTGTCCGAGAACCGCGCACGGGCGAGCAGCGGCAGGGCGTCCCGCACGGAGAGGGTGTACGCGGGGACGGTCACGGCCCTGAGGCTCTCGCCGTCCACGACGGTGAGTTCGGCGGGGTCGTGAGGGGCGGCGTCCGGCAGCGGCTCGCCGTCCGGGGACCAGAAGGCGATCCGGCCGGCGCGGGGCGGGTCGGCGGGGAGGAAGACGGCGGAGTGGCGGGCGAGTTCGCGGGTGGGTTCCTGGACGGGTTCGCGGGCCGAATCATCGGGTCCGTGCGACAGCGACAACGCATTCCTCAAATTTGACTACCTGAAGACTGAGCGGCCGAGGATACCTCATCGGAACCATCCGATGTGCCGCGTTTCCATGTGATCCACGCCACCCTTTCGCGGGGTGGGGGTCGCCCTACCCCGTGCCCCCGGGGCGTCCCCCGCCCGGGACGGGTGGTGACGCCATGGCTCGGGACGATCACCGATCCGTACGTTCTTTCCAGGCGCCCAGCCGCTGATCCACCCACGGACGAATCCGGAGCCCGCCATGTCCCAGGCAACCGTTCTGCCCCCACCCGCCGCCCCCGTCGTGGCGCCCGCTCGTGTCCGGGGCGGCAGCGAGTTCACCCCGCTCCTGCGGACGGTCAGGGAACAGGGCCTCCTGGAGCACCGCCCCTGGTGGTACGCCCGGGGCATCGCCGTCAACCTCCTCGGCATCGCCGCAGTGGTCGCCGGACTCGCCCTGATAGGCCCCTCCTGGTGGGCCCTGCCCCTCGCCGTACCCCTCGCGCTGCTCTCCGCGCGGGTCGCCTTCGTCGGCCACGACGCCGGCCACGCCCAGATCACGGCCGACCGGAAGGTGAGCCGGATCGTCCAGCTCGTGCACGCCAACCTGCTCCTCGGCATGAGCCGGGAGTGGTGGAACGACAAGCACAACCGCCATCACGCCCACCCGAACCACCTCGACAAGGACCCGGACGTCGCCGCCGACATCCTCGTCTTCGCCGAGCACCAAACGGCAGGCCGCTCGGGCCTGCGCGGCTTCCTCACCCGCCACCAGGCCTGGCTGTTCTTCCCGCTGACGACCCTGGAGGGCTTCGCGCTCAAGTTGTACGGGGTCCAGGCCCTGCTCGCGAAGGACGGCCCCTGCCGCACCCGGCGCGAGCGGCTCGTCGAGGGCGGGCTGCTCCTCGCCCACTTCGCGGGGTACGCGGCCCTGCTGCTCACCCTCCTCACCCCGGCCCAGGCCCTCGTCTTCGCCCTCCTCCACCAGATGCTGTTCGGTGTGCACCTGGGCATGGCCTTCGCCCCCAACCACAAGGGCATGGAGCGGCCCGACGAGCACGCCGACGGCGACAGCTGGGGTCATCTGCGGCGCCAGGTGCTCACCTCGCGCAACATCCGCGGCGGCGTCCTGACTGACTGGTTCCTCGGCGGTCTCAACTACCAGGTCGAGCACCACCTCTTCCCGAGCATGCCGCGCCCGCACCTGCGCCTCGCCCAGCCGGCCGTCCGGGCGCACTGTGCCGCGCTGGGCGTCCCGTACACGGAGACCGGGTTCGTGGACTCGTACCGCCAGGCCCTGGGTCATCTGCACGAGGTGGGCGCGCCGCTGCGGTCCGAGTGGGCCGAGTAGGGTCGGAGCCGATCACCAGTGGTGTGATCATCGGTTCGGTGCCCGGCGGTGTCGGTGGAACGGGCCGACGGAAAGCGGAGAAGGGGAGCTTCTCGCCATGAGCGACGCCAGGGTCACCACGGTCAGCAGCAACGGCACGTACTCGTTCACCAAGCCCAACAGGGAGGGCATCACCCTCCTCGCCGGGCTGGGAGTGGAAGGCGACATCCACGCCGGTGTGACGGTCAAGCACCGGTCCCGCGTCGCGAAGGACCCGACCGTGCCGAACCTGCGTCAGGTCCACCTCATCCACGGCGAACTGTTCGACGAGGTCGCCGGCGCCGGCTTCGAAGTCGCTCCCGGTGACCTCGGCGAGAACATCACGACCCGGGGGATCGACCTCCTCGCCCTGCCGACCGGCACGCTCCTCCACCTCGGGGCCGAGGCCGTCGTCGAGGTCACCGGACTGCGCAATCCGTGCGCGCAGATCGACAACTTCCGTCACGGACTGCTGAAGCAGGTCCTCGGCCGCGACGAGAACGGCGAGATCGTACGCAAGGCGGGGATCATGAGCGTCGTCCTGACCGGCGGGGAGGTGCGGCCCGGCGACCCCGTCCGGGTCGAGCTTCCGGCGGAGCCGTACCGGCCGCTGCGGAGGGTCTGACCGGACCGGACTGAAAGCGACCCGGACTGAAAAGTCCCGGACCTGTTCGGGCTGAAGCGGCCCGGTCCGGTCCGGACTCACGCGGCTCGGACCGGTCCGGAAGGGGCCGGACCGGTCCGCAGAGTCCTTCCCGCCGCCCTCAGCCCTCCAGTGCGCAGGAATTGACCACGTCACCGCTCGTGGGCCGGAAGATCGTCCGGTCGGAGGGCGGATCCGTGCCCTCCTCGACCCAGCGCGTCAGCGCCTCGAACGCGGAGCGGTAGCACGGCAGGATCGGGCGCAGCCGGTCCGGATGGGTGTCGTACAGCCCGTCGGTGTGCGTCCCGCCCTGCACCGTGTAGTACCGGTGCAGCGGGGCACGGCCCCGTCCGTCGATCATCCGCGCGTACACGTCGGAGTCGGTGGCGATGGGCAGCAGGGTGTCCAGATCGCCGTGGAGCGTGATGAGCGGCTTGCCGATCCGCCCCGTGAGCGCGACCTTCGCGACCGCGCGGTGGACGGACGCGGGCCGGGAGGCGTAGTCGTACGAGGCGTCCGAGGCGCAGGGAGCGAAGATCTGCTCCACGGTCCCGCCGGCCGTCGCACCCGGGCACGCCGGGTCGTACGAGGGGTCGAACTCGGCCCGGAAGATCTTCTGCGTCAGCCCCCAGTACGCCTTCTCGTGGTACGGCCACAGGAACCGCGACCCCGGCGCGAAGCCCGCCCCGATCAGATCCTCGTCGGTGGCCCGCCCCAGGGACCTGGCCACCGTCACCGGGAGGCTCGTCAGGAGGTTGGGGCCGCGTGTCGTCCACAGCACGCCCTCCCAGTCGACGCCGCCGTCGTACAGCTCAGGCCGGTTCTCCAGCTGCCAGCGCGTCAGATAGCCGCCGTTGGAGATCCCGGTCATGTAGGTGCGCTCGGGCGCCCGGCCGTAGCGCTGACGTGCGGCCTTCTTGGCGGCTCGGGTCAGCTCGGTCACCCGGCGGTTCCACTCGGCGACCGCGTCGCCGGGCCCCCGGCCGTCGGTGAAGAAGTCAGGACCGGTGTTCCCCTTGTCGGTGGCGGCGTACGCGAAGCCCCGGGAGAGCACCTGGTCGGAGATGAGCGCGTCCGTGGAGTACTGACGGCGGGTGCCCGGCGCGCCGGTGACGACGAGCCCGCCGTTCCAGTGGTCGGGCAGCCGGATGACGAACTGGGCGTCGTGGGCCCAGCCGTGGGTGGCGTTGAGGCGGGAGTCGTCGGGGAAGTGGCCGTCGATCTGGACGCCCGGCACGCCCGAGGGGTTACGGGTCCCCAGGGCGGCCAGCCCGGCCTGGTCCGTCATGTCGGTGTACGGGGTTCCCGCGAGCCCGGCGGTCGTCAGGTCGTCGAGGCAGGCGGACTGCTGGCGTTCGGCACCGGGCACCCGGAGCCGGTCCTGCCCGGCGCAGTGCGCGGCGGGCCGCTCCTGCGCCCCGGCGGGGCTCGCAGGGGCCAGGACGGTGACCCCGGTCAGGAGCGCGGCGAGCAGGGAGACGCCTGGGAACAGGCGCATGGTGGGCCTCCGGTGGGACGGTGGGAAGGATGCGGCACCACACGAGGCAGCGGCGCATCACGCGGCGCCACATCGTGCGGCGCTCCCGTGCCACCGGGCCATGTCTTGGGACCACATCTCCGAACGCCGTCCCATGGGGATTCCATGAGCACCGTCGGGCCGAGCCGCGTCCTGGACCCCGGCTCGCTCAGGACGGGCGTACGGCCATCGCGTCGAGCGCCATGAGAAGCGCGGGGAGCCGTGTTCCCCGCGCTACCGGTAGCACCTCGCGCGGCAGCTCGTCGAGGAGGACGAAGGCCATGTCGCCGGTCCGGGCCACCAGGGACCAGCCGGGTCCGTCCGCGCGCAGGGTCCGGACACCCGCGTCGGCAGCCGAGTCGGACCGCACCCGGCCGACCGGCGGCGGTTCCTCCAGGTAGCGGTGGAGCTCGTCGAGTGCCCTGCGGACGCCGTCGTACGGGTCCGGAACGACGTCGCCGGAGGAAGCCGCCTCCGCCTCACCCGCCGCCTCCGCCGCACCTGCCGCGCCCGCCGGGCCGCCCGCGGGCTCCGAGAACGTCCCGTCGTCGTTCACCTGGGACCGCCACGCCGACCACTGGAGCGCCACCTCGTCGGCGCCCAGTCGCCGCTGGGCCGCCCCCCACTCCTCGCCCAAGGGCGGGGACAGCGGGGCGGGAGCGCCCTCCTCCGGTTCCGGGTCGTGCGGGGCGGGCACGCCCGGGGCTCGGGTGGCCACGGGCAGCGGCCAGCCCGGCAGCCCCGCGACCACCGAGCGTTCGTCGGGGGAGAGGTCGTAGGCCATGCCGCAGTCCCAGGAGGAGATGGCCACCGCGACCAGCGACACGTCGTCGACGACGACCGTCCACCGCGCCCCGAGCCCGTCCTGGCCGAACACGAGCCCGTACCCCTCCTCGTACGGCGCCAATCCCAGTGCCGCGCACGCCGACGGGTAGTCGTCTCCGAGGACGCTCGGGAAACGCGCGGGCGTCAGCAGCGCCGCGGTCAGCACGAACAACGCGTCGTCGTCGCCGTCGGCCTCGGCGATCGGGTCCGTGCCAGCCACAGAGGCCTCCCCATCTGGTCGTCGGGCGCACCTTAACCAGTCAGTAGGGAGACCTGTCCATAGCCCGGCACCGTGAGCTGTGTCGCCGACCCGGCGCCCCGCGCGCCCACGGTCTACGCGTCACCCGCCGTCCGGCGTACCGGCTCCTCCTTGAGACCGAGCAGCGAGCGCGCCACCGCGCGGGGGGACTCGTTCCGTTCCCGCGCGAGCGTGAGCAGGGCCCGGCAGGCCAACTCGTTGACGCCGAACGACAGCATCCCGGGGGAGACCAGGCTCGCCGCCTCCTCGGCCCGCGCCGGGTCGTCCTCGGCGCACGCGGCCACGTACTCCGCCGCGGCCTCGAAGAGGTTGTGCCCCTGCCGGGGCCGCACGGGCGCCGAGGCGGTGGCCTCAGGCGTCCGGCGGGCGGCGGGAAGGAGCCTGCGCAGTCTTTCGGGTACTCGTGCCACGCCCCACCGCCTCTCCCGGGCAGGACTGCCCGGCACCTCCACCGTAGACAGTGAAGTGCCGTGACAGAAGGGTGCGTTGGTGGTGAACACCGGGGAACCGCGTGCCGCCCCCGGTGGCCTACTCCGGGTTCGGAGGGGTGTCCGTGCGCACGAGCGGAAGGTTCTTCTCCATGGCTCTGCGCCAGGAACCGTCGTCGATCATCCGCTTCAGCGCGGTGGTGAGCCGCGCGCGGAGCGGGCTCCCCTTGGGGAGGCCGATGCCGTAGCGCTCCTCGCTGACGGGGAAACCGGCGAGCCTGAACCGGCCCTTGAACTCCTCCTGCGCCGCGTAGCCGGCCAGTAGGGCGTCGTCGGTGGTGACGGCGTCGACGCCGCCCGAGGCCAGCTCACTGATGCACCGCGAGTAGGTGTCGTACGTCACGACCTCGGCCCGGGGTGCGAGGTTCGTCCGGATCAGGAGCACGGGAGTGGAGCCGGTGACCGCGCAGACCTTCTTGCCGTTGAGGTCCGTCCGCGTCGTCACGGAGGCGTCGTCCGCCCGCACCAGGACGTCCTGGTGGGCGACGAGATAGGGGCCGACGAAGTCGACCTGTCGCTTCCGCGCCTCGTTGATCGTGTACGTGGCCACGACGAGGTCCACGTCGCCGCCCGAGAGGGCGGACTCCCGGGTGGAGCTCAGGACCTCCTTCCAGGTGATGGCGGCCGGGTCGTGGCCGAGCGCGCGGGCGAGGTAGGTGGCGACGTCCACGTCGAGCCCCGCGTACGTACCGTCCGGCTTCTTCCACCCCAGGCCGGGCTGGTCGGACTTGACGCCGATGGTGAGGGGACCGGCCCCGCCGGACGGCGTCGTCGACGCGCCCGTGGACGGGGCTGGGGAGGACGGCTCCTGGCCGCCGGACTTGCCCGCCGTGCGGTCGCGGCCGTCGCCCTCCGGGTCGCCGCCCGGAAGGAGGTTCCAGACGAGGACTCCGCTCAGGGCGACGACGACGGCCCCGGCGCCCGCGAACACCGCACCGCGCCGCTTCCGGGGCGCGGGCGGCCCGGTGGGACCGCCCGGCACCGGCGGCCCGGTGGGACCTTCCGGCACCGGCACCGGCACCGACGCGGGGCGGTGCGGCGCCGCGGTATGGGTGACGGCGTAGGCGAAGGGCACCGGTCCGACCACCTCGGAGCCCGGCGGGACCGCGTCCCTCGGCTCGCCCTCGAAGTCTCGGGGCGCGCCGTTCCCACCCGGACCCTGAACCTCAGGTCCAGGGTGAAGGTGAACGTCAGGTGGAGACACCGGCGGCGACGGCACCCCGGCGCCGACCGCCGCGACCTCCGCCAGCATCCGGTCGAACGACTCCGCGTCGGGGCGCGCCGCCGGGTCCCGTACCAGCACCCGTGTCAGGACCGGTGTGAGCGCCCCTGCGCGCCGGGGCACCGGTACGTCCTCGCCGAGGACGGCCGCGAGCGTGGCGAGGGTGTTGGCGCGCCGCAGCGGGTGGTGGCCCTCCACGGCGACGTACAGGGTCATGGCCAGCGACCAGAGATCGGCGGCCGGTCCGCCCTCCTCGCCGCCGACCCGCTCGGGCGCCATGAACTCGGGCGTGCCGATGATCGAACCGGCGGCCGTGAGGGCGGTGGCCCCCTGGAGCGCGGCGATGCCGAAGTCGGTGAGGACGGGCAGGCCGTCCGGACTGAGCAGGACGTTCGCGGGTTTGATGTCCCGGTGCTGGATGCCCACCGCGTGGGCGGCCCGCAGCCCGTCGAGGATGCCGCGCCCCAGCACGGCCGCCTCGCCGACGCCGAGCGCGCCCCGGTCCAGCCGGTCCTGGAGCGACCCGCCGGAGACGAGTTCCATGACGAGCCAGGGGTACGTGCCCTCGCCGCCGTCCACGATGTGGTGAATGGTCACCACCCGGGGGTGCGCCACGCGGGCGAGCGCGCGTGCCTCGCGCAGGACCCGGATGCGGAGTTCCCGGGCACCCTCGGGGTCGTACTCGGCGAGCGCGGGGTCGGGCGGGCGCACCTCCTTGAGCGCCACCTCGCGGTGCAGCGCCAGGTCCCGCGCCCTCCACACGGTCCCCATGCCGCCCCCGCCGAGCCGTGCCACCAGCTCGAACCGACCGTCGACCACCCGTGCCACCCGCAGCCCCCTCACCCCGATGCGGACCCCGGCGGCGACGTGGTGGGTCCCGCGCTGTCGGGCCCTCGCCCCGCCCTCCCGACTCTGCCACATCCGCCACACCCGGCAGGGGCATCCGGCCGGAACGAGGGTGGCCGGTACGGCGGGGCCGCTCCGGGCTCACGCCCGGCCGAACACCGCCGTCAGGGTGTGCCCGGTCTCCTCGAAGGTGACCGCCGTCTCCCCGCCGTTCCGGTCCTCGTCGCCCTCGTACGGCTTCCCGTCCAGCAGCCAGTCGACGAAGACGAACCCGGGGTCGGGCACCGCCGTCGCGATGACCGTGTCGCCGTCCGCGTACGGGCCGTCCTGCGACGTGTTCGTGGTGGTCCGTTCGCCGGTGTCCGGGCTGAGCGCCCCCGCGGCCACGGCCGCCCGCACGTCCCGCTCGTGCGCGGCCGCGCAGGAGGCGCCGGCCCCACCGCCGTCCCGTGCCGGAACGAAGCCGGTGACGGTGGTGACTCCCAGCACCATCGCCCCGAGCGCCACACTGCCCGTCCATCTGTAGCGGGCCATCTCTTCCTCCTGCTTCCCGGGGTACCTGTTCCGCGTGCGCCTGGTTCTGTGGGCGGCGAGCCGGGCGGGAGGCGTCTCGTACGGGCGGCGTTTTGTGCGTCCGGCGTGTCGTGCGTGCGGCGTGTCGCGCGGGCGCGGGAGGGCCGCGCGCGGCTCAGTGCTCCCGCACGGCCGTCGCCAGATAGCGGGCGTCCTCGTCGACGTAGCTGACGAGCCGCCAGCCCGCCTCGGCCAGCACCGGTCCGAGCCGGGGTTCGGCGCGCAGGTCGTCCGGGGTGATCCGGCGGCCGTGTCGGGCGGCGAGCGCGGCTCGGCCGATCGGGTGAAAGAGCGCGAGCCGGCCGCCGGGCCGTACGACACGGGCGAGTTCCCGCAGATCGGCGACGGGGTTGGCCAGGTGCGAGACCAGCCCCGCTCCGAAGACCGCGTGGAGCGCGCCGTCGCGCACCGGCAGCCGGCCGACGTCGGCGAGCAGCAGCGTGGCGGTTCCGGTCGACCCTCCACGCCCGGCGAGCGCGGCCTGTTCGAGCATCTCGGGGGTGAGGTCGGCGCCGAGCACGATGCCCGTGGGACCCACGGCGGCACGGAGGGGCGGGAGCGCGCGCCCGGTCCCGCAGCCGGCGTCCAGTACGGCGTCTCCGGGACGCAGCCCGAGCTCGTTCACGGCGGCGGCGTACGCGGGCCCGTCGTCGGGGAACCGGGTGTCCCAGTCGGCGGCGCGGGAACCGAAGAACTCTCGTACGTGTGTGGGGTCATCGCTCATGCGCACATGATTCCGTACCCGGAGGGGTGAACGTTCTGTGTGCTCGTTCGAGCTCGGCCCGATCGTTCGGAACCATCTCTCTGTCATATTCCAGCAGCTTTCGAAATGCGCCCCTTATGCGCCCCCTGATGCGCACTAGCGTCCCTGAGCCATGGGACACCTGGACCACGCCACCTTCGGCTGGCTGACACCTGCACTCTCGTACGCGATGGCCTGCGTCGGCGCCGCCCTCGGGCTGCGCTGCACCGTACGGGCACTCGACGCGACGGGCCGTTCGCGCCGGAACTGGCTCCTCACCGCGGCCTCCGCGATCGGCACCGGTATCTGGACGATGCACTTCGTGGCGATGCTCGGCTTCGGTGTGACCGGTACCGACATCCGCTACGACGTGCCGCTCACCATCCTCAGCCTCGTCATCGCGATGGCCGTCGTCGGCGTCGGCGTGTTCGCCGTCGGCTACGGCCGCGACCGCGTGCGCTCGCTCCTGATCGGAGGGCTGACCACTGGCGTCGGCGTGGCGAGCATGCACTACATGGGCATGGCCGCGCTTCGGCTCCACGGCGAGGTGCGCTTCGACCCCGTACTCGTCGGCCTCTCCGTCGTCATCGCCGTCGTCGCCGCCACCGCGGCGCTCTGGGCGGCCCTCAACATCCACTCGCCCGCCGCCGTGGCCGTCGCCTCGCTCGTCATGGGCGCGGCCGTCAGCAGCATGCACTACACGGGTATGTTCGCCGTACGCGTGGACGTGGCCCCCTCCGGCGCGGCCCTGCCCGGCGCCACGGTCATGCAGTTCATCTTCCCGCTCGCCGTCGGCCTCGGCTCGTACCTCTTCATCACCTCCGCCTTCGTCGCGCTTTCCCCGACGGCCAAGGAACGGGCCGCGTACGCCTCCGCCGGCCGCCTCACCGAGCCCGACGAGCGCGCGGTGGACGTCGCGCCCCCGGGTTTCCGCATCGCGCAGCCGGTCCGCACGCCGACGAACTGACCGACACGGGCGTTCGAGGAGGCCATGAGGGCCCGCCGAGGCGGGAGACCTCGCTGGATTCGACGATGCGCGGATTCCTGAACCGCAGACCCACCGCACCAGAGACAGCCACAGCCGGAACGAGGAGGCCATGCGAACTCCCCGCAGGACCAAGGACGTCGAGGCGTCGGCGACGCCGCCATCGGCGACCGCACGCGGGCGGCGCGCGCACGCAGGGCCGCCCGCCGACGAACCGGGGGAACACGCCCTCGGTACACCGGCCGGAGCGGCCGGGCACCCCGTACCGGACGGGCGCGGTGACGCGCGCCGTGACGGACTCCGCAACGAGCGCCGTGACGGACACGGTGACGGATCCCGCGGCGAGCGCCGTGACGAGGACACTGACGGGCTCAGGACCGACGGCGCCGCTTACACCGCCGACACCGCCGACAGGGCCGTCTCCGCCGGTACACCCGTCGGCACCGCGCGCCGCCCGCGCCCCATGCGCCACGGCCTGCGCCCCCGTACCGTCCGCGCCAAGGTCGTCTCGCTCCTGATGGTCCCGGTGGTCTCGCTCCTCGCGCTCTGGGGCTTCGCCACCGTCACCACCGCCCAGGACATCGCCCGGCTCCGTCAGCTCCAAAGCGTCGAAGCCGAGATCCGTGAACCCGTGACGGCGGCCATCGGCGCACTCCAGGCCGAGCGGCGCGCCGCGGTACGGCAGGTCGCGGCCCCCGGCGCCACCCGGGCAGCCGAGCTCAAGGACCGGATCCGCCGCACGGACGAGGCCGTCGACCGCCTCCGCCTCGACGGCACGCACACCGTCGGCGACTCCGGGGACCTGCCCGGCGATGTCGGCGACCGGGTGTCCGCGTTCGTCGGCGGGGTCGAGGGCCTCGCCCGGCTCCGTACCGCCGCGGCCGACGGACGCGCCGACTGGGACCAGGTGTACGCGGAGTACACCACCGCCGTCTCCGCCGGTTTCGCCGTCGGCGGCGCCCTCACCGGCATCCAGGACGCCCAGCAGGGCTCCGACGCGCGCGTGCTCCTGGAATTCGGTCGAGCGGGCGAGATGCTCTCCCGCGAGGACGCCCTGCTCACCTCCGCGCAGCTCGCGGGCCGGTTCACGGAGGACCACCTCCGTGCCTTCTCCGGCGCCGTCGAGACCCGGCGTACGCTCATCGCCTCGGCCACCGCCGACCTGCCCGCCGCGCCACGCGCCGCCTGGGCCCGGCTCGCCGCCGGCGGCGACCACACCCGACTCACCAAGGCCGAGGACCGCGTCCGCGCCGCGAGCCCCGGCCGGCCCGCCGCCCAGGCCGTCACCTCCATGGACTGGGACGACACCCTCGCCGCCGTACGGAGCGGACTCACCGCGATCGAGACCGACGCGCGCACCTCGGAGGCCGACCGCGTCGAACCCTTCGCCGGCGGCGTCCTCAGCGCGGGCGGCGCCGCGGTCGTCCTCGGCCTCGCCGCCGTCGCCGCCTCCCTCGTCATCTCCGTGCGGATCGGCCGCGGCCTCGTCGTCGAGCTGGTCAGCCTCCGCAACACCGCGCTCGGCATCGCGCGCGGCAAACTCCCCGCCGCCATGCGCCGCCTGCGCGCCGGCGAGGAGATCGACGTCCATGCCGAGGCACCCCGGGGCCCGGTCTCCCAGGACGAGATCGGCCAGGTCGGAGAGGCCCTGACCACCGTCCACCGAGCGGCACTCTCCGCCGCGGTCGAACGCGCCGAACTCGCCAGCGGCATCTCCGGAGTCTTCGTCAACCTCGCACGCCGCAGCCAGGTCCTCGTCCACCGCCAGCTGAACCTCCTGGACAGCATGGAACGGCGCGCCGACGACCCCAACGAACTCGGTGACCTCTTCCGGCTCGACCACCTCACCACCCGGATGCGCCGCCACGCCGAGAGCCTCATCATCCTGTCGGGAGCGGCTCCCGGCCGAGCCTGGCGGATGCCCGTCCCCCTGACCAACGTCGTGCGCGCCGCCGTGTCCGAAATCGAGGACTACGCGCGCGTGGAGGTACGTCGGCTCCCCGAGACGGCCGTGGTCGGCGGCGCGGTGGCCGACCTCACCCACCTCCTCGCCGAACTCATCGAGAACGCCGCCCAGTTCTCCCCGCCCCACACCAAGGTGCGCGTCAGCGGCGAGCCCGTCGGCAACGGCTACGCCCTGGAGATCGAGGACCGTGGACTCGGCATGGGCAAGGAGACCCTCGCCGAGGCCAACGCCCGCATCGCCCAGTCCGAGGCCCTGGACCTCTTCGACAGCGACCGGCTCGGTCTGTTCGTGGTCAGCCGGCTCTCCTCCCGCCACGACATCAAGGTCCAGCTGAGGACCTCCCCGTACGGCGGCACGACGGCGGTCGTCCTGCTCCCGACGGACCTCCTCCAGGGCGCTCTGCCGCCGGGCCGCAGCGCGTCGGCGCCCGGCCCCGACGGCCCGCACGCGCGCGATACCCGCGCTTCCGGCACCGGCACGGTGTCCGATTCCGGCCGCTCCGTCTCCGGCCCTCCCGGCCTTCCCTTCCCGCGTCTGTCCGACGACCCTCGTACGGATGCCTCGCGGGCCGCCCGTGAGCGCGAGGAGGCGCACCGCGCCGAGGCCCGTCGCTTCGGCCGCCCCCAGGTGCCGCGTCCGTCGGGCCAGGCCGGTCCACCGGCCGGGGGCGGTCCCGTCATCACCGGGGGAGCTCCCGGAGGCCCCGTATCGGCCCCGCGCGGGGCCACCCCGCAACCGCCGGTCGGAGGGCTGCCCGGATTCCGGCCCCAGGATGCGACCGCCCTGCAGGCCCCGACCGCCCCGCAGGCCCCGGCCGCGCCGAGGACCCCGCCCGTCTCCCGCCCGCAGTCCCTGACGCGCCCGACCGCGGTGCCCGCGCTCGCGCCGCCGGAGTCGGGCCCACCGCCCGCCGGGGTCACCGAGCTGCGCCGGCGCGGTCCCTCCGTACCGCCGTCGACCCGGGAGGGGCCCGCGCCGCAGCCCGGCCCGACCCGTCACGGCGACCAGGAGGGCGAACTGCCCCGCCGCGTACGGCAGGCGAGCCTCGTGCCGCAGTTGCGCGAGGCACCCGCCCCGGCACCGGTGTTCGTACCGGTCGCGCCCGACACGGACGCGCGTACCCCGGAGCAGGTCAGGGACCGGATGACCGCCTACCGGGAGGGGTGGCGCCGGGGCGGCGGCCCGGCGCCCGGAAGCAGACGCCCCCTCGGCCCCGGCACGACCCCCCTCGACAACCACGGCTCTGAAGGAGACCACGCATGATCGACCACGAGAGGATCTCCCACCACCGGTCCGGCGAGCTCGACTGGCTCCTCGACGACCTCGTCATGCGGGTCCGGGAGGTCCGCCACACCGTGGTGCTCTCCAACGACGGCCTCGCCGTCGGAGCCTCCAGCGGGCTCAGCCGCGAGGACGCCGAGCACCTCGCGGCCATCGCCTCCGGTTTCCACAGCCTCGCGAAGGGCGCCGGACGGCAGTTCCACACCGGCGGGGTCCGGCAGACCATGGTCGAGATGGACGACGGCTTCCTCTTCGTCGCGGCGGCGGGCGACGGTTCCTGCCTCGCCGTCCTCAGCTCCGTGAGCGCCGACATCGGCCTCATCGCCTACGAGATGGCCCGCCTCGTCAAACGCGTCGGCGAGCACCTCCACACCCCGCCGCGGCTCACAGTGAGCCCGCCGGCCGCCGGCTGACCCGGAGAGAACCATGAACGAGGACAGCGCCGGCGCCGGCCCGACCACGCCGGGCAGTCAGTGGTACGACGCCGAGGCCGGACCGCTCGTACGCCCGTACGCGATGACCGGCGGACGCACCAAGCCGGGTCCCAGCAACGTACGGTTCGACCTCATCGCGCTCGTCGTCGTGGACGACGATCCGCCCGGACCGGCCGAGGAGTCCCTCCTCGGCCCCGAGCACCGCTCCCTGCTGGCCCTGTGCCGGGCGGAGACGCAGTCGGTCGCCGAACTCTCCGCCGACGCCGACCTGCCCGTCGGCGTCGTCCGGGTCCTCCTCGGCGACCTGCTCGAATCGGGCTTCGTGCGCGTCAGCCGACCGGTACCACCCGCACAGCTCCCTGACGAAAGAATCCTGAGGGAAGTAATCGATGGCCTACGAGCGCTCTGAGAACAGCGGCGGGGACGAGGGAGCGGACACCACCGCCCTCGCCCTGAAGATCCTGGTCGCCGGAGGATTCGGCGTGGGCAAGACCACCCTGGTCGGCGCCGTGAGCGAGATCCGGCCCCTGCGCACCGAGGAACAGCTCAGCCGCGCGGGGGAGTCGGTCGACGACACCGGGGGAGTAGACCAGAAGACGACCACGACCGTCGCCATGGACTTCGGCCGGATCACCATCCGCTCGGGGCTCTCCCTCTACCTGTTCGGCACGCCAGGACAGGACAGGTTCTGGTTCCTGTGGGACGAGCTGTCACAGGGCGCCCTCGGAGCCGTCGTCCTCGCGGACACCCGCCGCCTGGAGGACTGCTTTCCGGCGGTCGACTACTTCGAGCACCGGAAGATCCCCTTCGTGGTCGCCGTGAACTGCTTCACGGGCGCGCGTACGTACGGCGCGGCAGACGTCTCCCGCGCCCTCGACCTGGACCGGGGCACACCCGTGGTGCTGTGCGACGCACGCGATCGGGACTCGGGGAAGGAAGTCCTCATCCGCCTGGTCGAATACGCGGGCCGCATGCACACGGCCCGACTCCTGGACACGGTGACACGGTGAGCTGAACGGACACCGGGACCCGACCGGAGCCGTACCTAGTCGGCGACACCGCTTTCGGCGGTCACCTTCTCGATGCGGAAGCGGACGAGGAGTTCGCTCGGGACCGCGTTGCGCTCCCCGAACTCGTCCGCCCGGTCCTCGCCCATGTAGCGCGCGCCGATGCGGCCGGCCCAGTGGCGCAACGCGACCGGGTCCTCGTCGAGTTCGGCACGACCGCGCAGCGAGACGAACGCGAAGGGCGGCGTGTCGTCGTCGACGCACAGCGAGGCCCGCCCGTCGCGGGCGAGGTTGCGGCCTTTCACCGTGTCCTTGCCCGTGTTGAACACGATGTCGTCGCCGTCGAGCAGGAACCAGATCGGCACGACATGGGGGCTGCCGTCGTCGCGGACGGTCGCGAGCTTGCCCGTCCGGGTCCCCTCGGACACGAAGGCCCGCCACTGATCGCCGCTCATCTTCGTCATGTCCCCATCCTGCGGCACGCGCGAGCGTGATGCAGTGCTTGCCCCGTTCACGACAGTGCGTAAGGCTTGCGGCGATACGGCGGACCACGGCGGCCCGGGACCACGGGAATCCGGGCCGAAGGGGACGCAACGGCTAGGGGGAGGACCACTGATGGCACTGGACAAGGGACTTGACTGGCTGCTCGACGACCTGACCCAACGCGTCGGGTACATACGACACGCGCTCGTGCTGTCGAACGACGGCCTGGTGACGGGCGCGAGCAGCGGCCTCGTACGGGAGGACGCCGAGCATCTGGCGGCCGTCTCCTCGGGCCTGCACAGCCTCGCCCGGGGCTCCGGCCGGCACTTCCGGGCGGGCAGGGCGCGGCAGACGATGGTGGAGTTCGACGAGGCACTGCTCTTCGTCACGGCGGCGGGCGAGGGCAGCTGCCTGTGCGTCCTGAGTGCGGCCGAGGCGGACGTCGGCCAGGTGGCGTACGAGATGACGCTGCTGGTCAACCGGGTGGGCGAACACCTCGGTGTGGCGGCGCGGCAGCCCGGGGGGCCGGGCGGCGGCCTGCTCTGACGCCCTCGGGGCACTTCTCCTGAAACAGCTGTCGTCCGACCGTTGTCCACAGACGGTTATCCACAGGTCGTGCAGCTGTCGTCACTCTGAGTTACCTTCGTGGTGATGGGTCCGAGGGATTCGCGCCACGGAGAGAACACGGATGTACGGGGGAGGGCCACAGGATGACGGTCGACGAAGGTACGAACACGGTGACGCCGGGGCGGGCCGCGCTGGAGCTGGAACTGAGGCGTGACGAGTTCCAGCTCGCGGTCCAGCTCGGCCTGGTCAGGGCGGCGTCGGTGGGAGAGGGCGGGCGGCCGAGGGTCGAGCAGCGCGAGCTCGACCGGCTCAGGGCCGCGCCGGACTTCCCCTCCGGCCTCCGCGAACGGGTGCGGGCGGTCGGCACCGGGGAGGCCGCCGCGCTCCTGGACATCACTCCGGAGCGCTTCACGAAGCTGGCCCGGACCGGACACCTCAGCCCGGCCCGCTTCTCCCTGAACCGCTACCGGGCGGTGGTGTGGAGCTACCTGGCGGAGGAGGTCGCCGAGTTCGGCCTGACCTGCCCGGCGTTGCTCACAGGCCGCCTCCCTCTGGAACTCCGCGAGCGTCTCGCCGCGCACGAGGACCGGCGGCCGAGGAACTGGCGGGCCCGCAGGCTCGCGGTGCAGCTCCGCGCCGCCGACGACCCTTGGGCGCGGGCGGCGGCCATCGCCTCCCTCCTCGACCCGGTCCAGGTGGCCGAGGTGGTCGACGATCCGTACGAACGCAATCACCTCTACCTGCTGCGCCCACCACCGCCGCCGGGGCTGCCCGTGCGGGCGGCGGCACGGGAGGTCGCCGATCGGCTCACACGGGCCGACGACCCGGACGAGATCCTCTGGCACCGGCTGAGTCTGGCCCTGGCCCTGGACGAGGCACGCGAGGGCCGGCCGGCTCCGTATCCCGGTGAGGTGGTCCCATCGCGCGGAGCGGGTGGTCCGGGTGCTCCCCGCGAGCCGGGCGCGGAAGTCTCGTGGGTCTCGGCGGCGCGGTGGGCACGCGCCGGGGTGAGGGAGGGGACGGGAGCACCGGGGACGCTGACGCCTTTGACGTCCGCTTCGCCGCCGTCCTTCTCTCCGCCTGGGGCCGCGGCTCCGTCCGAGGTGGGGGAGGCGGTGTCGGACGGGCGGCCGCTGGCGGTCGAGCGGCCACCCAGCCGGGCGGCGGCACGAGTCAGGCTGCTCGACCGGCTCCGGCGCAGGAGGGCCGAGGGGGCCGCCCGACGTGCCGAAGGGAGGAGGCGTCGCCCGGTGTCCTGGCCCTGACGCTCCCACGCGACGGAGCACGACGGCGCCGACGGTGCCGATGCTGCGGGTCGGCATGCGGCGGAGGCGGGGTGTGGGGACGATGGGTCCATGCTGCTCGCCCGTCTCGCGGAGGTGTCCCGGGAGGTCGCCGCCACCTCCGCGCGCTCACGCAAGATCGCGCTGCTCGCCGAGCTGTTCGCTGAGGCCGCGCCCGAGGAGAGCCCTCTGGTCATCGCCTACCTCTCGGGGCGCCTCCCGCAGGGGCGGATCGGAATCGGGTGGAGCGTCCTCAAGGACCTCGTGCCCCCGGTCGTCCCGGCCGTCGAACAGCCGGGGCTCACGCTCCGGCAGGTCGACGGGGTGATGGCGGAACTCGCCGCGGTCTCAGGAGCGGGCGCCCGGGCACAGCGGTCACGGCTGGTGCGCAGTCTGTTCGTCGCCGCCACCCGTGACGAGCAGGACCTCCTGCTGCGACTGCTGACCGGCGAGGTGCGTCAAGGGGCCCTCGACGCCGTCGCCCTGGAGGGCGTCGCGCGGGCGGCCGCCGTGCCCGCGGCAGAACTCCGGCGCGCCGTCATGGTCGAAGGGTCGCTGCCCCCGGTCGCCCAGGCCGTCCTGGCCGAGGGGGCCACCGCGCTCGACCGGTTCACCCTGCGGGTCGGCAACCCGGTGCAGCCCATGCTGGCGCACACCGCCGCGTCCGTCACCGAGGCGGTCGCCGCGCTCGGCCCCTGCGTCGTGGAGGAGAAGCTCGACGGCATCAGGATCCAGGTCCACCGGAGCGGTGACGACGTCCGCGTCCACACCCGCTCCCTCGACGACATCACCGACCGGCTCCCGGAGGTGGTCGTGACCGCTCGCGCCGTGGGCGCGGACGCGTTCATCCTGGACGGTGAGGTGATCGCCCTCGACCCGGACACGGGGCGCCCGGTCTCCTTCCAGTCCATCGCCGGCAGGGTGGGTTCCCGCTCCGACGTCACCGGCGCCAGCGCCGCGCTGCCCCTCGTACCCGTCTTCTTCGACGTCCTCGCGGTCGACGGCGAGGGCCTGATCGACCGGCCGGGGCGGGAACGGCACGCCGTGCTGGCCCGGCTGCTCCCCGCCTCCCAACGGGTCCGCCGTCTCGTCGTGACCGATCCCGCCGAACCGGCGCAGACCGAGGCCGCCGAGCGGTTCTTCGCCGACACCTTGACCCGTGGGCACGAAGGAGTCCTCGTGAAGGCCCTCGACGCGCCGTACGTCGCCGGCCGGAGGGGGCGCACCTGGCTGAAGGTGAAGCCGGTCCACACCGTGGATCTCGTCGTCCTCGGCGTCGAACGGGGCCACGGACGCAGGACGGGGCTCCTCTCCAATCTCCACCTCGGAGCCCGCACCGCCGACGGCGGGTTCGTCATGCTCGGCAAGACCTTCAAAGGTCTCACCGACGAGATGCTGCGGTGGCAGACCGAACGGCTACGTGAACTCGCCGTGGAGGACGACGGATTCACCGTACGGGTGCGGCCCGAACTCGTCGTGGAGATTGCGTACGACGGGCTCCAGGCCTCGACGCGCTACCCGGCCGGCGTCACCCTGCGCTTCGCCCGCGTCGTACGCCACCGCCCCGACAAGCCGGCCGCCGAGGCCGACACGATCGAGGAGATCACCGGGCGCCGCTGACGCGGGGAGGGGCGGGCCTCGCGGGACGGGGCGCCGAGAGGGATGCTGGACACGTGCCACGACGAGCGGCCGGTACGGCGGGCGCGGGGGCGCCCCGCGCGACCGGTGGGCCGCGAGGAGATGAGCGACGTGTACGAAACGCACATCGACACCGACGTCAGCGTGCAGCTCAGCGAATGCTGCCGCGAGGACGCCCAGGCCGTCTTCGACGTCCTCGACGGTGTCTACCAGCTGGAGGACATGACGAACCCGAGCCCGCAGATGGCCACGGGACCGGCCACCACCGTCTGGACGGCCACCTTCGACACGGCCGCCGGCCGGCACCAGGAGGTGCGGCCCACCCATCTGTCCGCCCTGGTCGGCGCCACACTCACCGGTGGCTATCACGCCGTCGACGAGGTCGAGAAGGTGCTCGCCGCAGGCTTCGACATCCAGTCCATGCAGTCCGTCTCCGGTGACCAGGAGACCGAGGCCCGACTGCTGCTCGCCTCCCGCTGAGCGGAAGGTCCGAACTCCCCGGACGGAGCGGACGGGCGCCGTCCGGGGTTCAGATGTGCCCGTGTGCGGTCGGCGACCCCCGCCGACGCCCCCGGTATACACCGTATGTAGAGTGCCTGTTCGGCCGTTCTCGCCGCCCTGACCAGGCGGTTTTTTCGGCTGTACCGAAGACACCGCGGGGAAGGCAGGTTTCATGACGTTCCGATCCAGGCTGGGCCGACGAAGGGGACCGGCCGTCGCGCTGCTTGCCGCCGCCTCGCTGATGCTGACGCTCGGCGGCTGCGGGATGGAGACCGTCACCCCGAAGGACGCCCGGGGCGAGGGCGGAGCCGATGACAAGGCGGGGGCCCCGGCTCGCCGGGTCGACTGCGCGAAGGTCAAGTGCATCGCGCTGACCTTCGACGCGGGTCCGGGCAAGGACACCCCCCGGCTCCTCGACATCCTCAAGGAGAAGCAGGTCCCCGCGACCTTCTTCCTGCTCGGCAGCAAGCACGTCGACCGCTACCCCCAGGTCGTCAAGCGCATCGCCGACGAGGGGCACGTGGTCGCCAACCACACCTGGACCCATCGGATCCTGACCGACCTCGACGAGGCGCAGGTCCGCGACGAGCTGTCCCGGACCCAGGACGCCGTCGAGAAGATCACCGGCCGCAAGCCCACGCTCATGCGCCCTCCGCAGGGCCGCACCGACGACACCGTGTCCGACGTCAGCCGGGAACTGGGACTCGCGCAGATCCTCTGGAGCATCACCGCCAAGGACTACTCCACCACCGACTCGAACCTCATACGGCAGCGCGTGCTGGAGCAGGCGCACGGCGACGGCATCATCCTGCTGCACGACATCTACGACGGTACGGTCCCGGCCGTCCCCTCGATCATCGACGAGCTCAAGCGGCGAGGCTTCACCTTCGTGACGGTGCCGGAGCTCCTCGCCCCCGGCAAGGCCGAGCCGGGCGCCGTCTACCGGCCCGAGAAGGACTGACGAGACCCGCCGAAATCGGGTGAGGCGGCTCACACCGCCCACGCGGGCACGCTCGGAACATTCGGGAAACATTCGTCGTTCCTACTTATGTGACTGCGAAGGGGCCCGGTCCCCAAGGTCCCCCCCAGAGGTGACCGCCCTCCGCGTCACGGCGATCGGCCCCGGTTGGAATCCCCCGTCCAACCGGGGCTCAGTCGTTTCCAGGGAGTCTCCGACCCTGTGTACGGCACTCCGCTCGCTCCTCGTGGCACTCCGCTCGCGTGACCCCTGCCCGGTGGTACGAGTACGGCGCCCGAGGGGCGCGCGCTCCGGCGCGTTCGACCCGTTCGAGTGAGGTCCCGCATGGTGGCGGTCGCCTCGGGCAGTGATCATCCCGAGCCGCCGATCCGAACCTCGTGCGGCCGCTCCGACCAGGGACGATCCAAGGGGGACCCGATGCTCCGAGTGACCTCACGCACCCGCCACGCCCTGCTGACCGCAGCCGCCGCGCTCCTGCTGTCCGGCTGCGCCACGGTCTCCCCCGGAACCCCCGCCACCCCCGCCGTACCCTCCGGCACGGCGGCCCAGAACGCCCTTCTCAAAGCGGCCGAGCATCGGCTCGTCGTCGATTGCCTCGACGAACGGGGCCTCGCCCTCACGGCCCGGCCCCGCGCCCCGGACGAGGACAGGACCCTGCAAGCGGCGCTCTTCGGCGCCGGCCCGCAGGAACTCTCCCTGACCCTCGCCACCGGCGCCACCGTCACCGCCCACTCCGACGGTTGCCTCGCCGCCGCCCGCCAGCGGCTGTACGGCGACCAGCGCCGCTGGTTCCGGGCCCAGGTCACCGTCGACAACCTCCGGGCCGAGGCCCAGGCCCGGATGCGCGACGACCCCGCCCACCGCGCGGCACTCGCCCGCTGGACGCAGTGCGTCACCCCACCGGGGCGACCGCGCCCCGACCGGCCGGACCCGGCCGTCGCCACCCGCTGCGACCGCGAGAGCGGACTGGGCGCCGTCCGAGCCCGCCTGGAGGCCGCCGAGCTGACCACGGTGCGCGCCCTGCACCGCGAGGAGCTCACCACCTACCGGCAGCTGCGCGACCGCGCACTGCTGCGGGCAGTCGAACTGCCCGCGCCCACTCACCCGCAGAAAGGCATCAGCCACTCGTGAAGCGATTCCTCGCCACCGCCGCCGCGGCACTGCTCGCCACGACCGCCGGACTCGCCCTCGCCACCTCCGCGGGGGCGGCCGATTGCCCCAGCGGCGAGTTCTGCGTCTGGCAGGACGCCAATTTCAGCGGCCAGCGCGCCAACTGGAGCGGAGACGACGGCTGGTGGGAGAGCTGGATCTCCGACACCGACTCCTCCTGGGCCAACCACGGCATCTCCGGCCCCGGCATCAAGGACCACGTCAAGGTCTACGAGAGCGCCTGGCAGGGCGGCAGCACGACCATCTGTCTCGCCCCGGGCCAGGAGGTCGGCTACGACGGCGCCGCCAATGACCGAGGCGATTCCCACACCTGGTCCATGGGCTGCTGACCGACCCACGCCGCCACCCCACCCACCCCTCCCCGCAACCGCCGACGCTGCGGGGCGACGGGTAGGGTGGCGGACGTGGAGCGGGTTGTGGAGGCGGGGCGGCAGTGAAGGACTTCGACGCGGTCGACGCACTCCTCGCGGGCGTCGCACCGGAGGCGGAACTGCCCGCCCCCGAGGAGCGGGTACGGCTGCGGGAGACCGCGCGACTGACCAAGGCGCAGGTGGCCCGTGCGCTCGGCGTCAGCCCGACGACCCTGGCCGCCTGGGAAGCGGGTCGCGAGCCTGCCGGGGAGACCAGGACGCGGTACGCCTACCTGCTCGACGGCCTCAGCGCCAAGCTCGACGCACCCGCCGACGAACCGGCGCCCCCGGACCCGACCCCGCCATCGTCCCCGACCCCGTTCTCGGTTCCGGCGTCGCCGTCAGTGGAGGTCGCTACGGGGCCGGCGGGCGGGGTCGCCGAGGGTGACGAGCTCGCCGTACCTCAACCGTGTGTCCTGTGCGGACACCCGGCCCGTCATGAGGTCGAGGGATTCGCACAGCACCTCGATCCCGCGGAGTGCGGTGGCGCCGCTCCGACCCCGCGCGACCGCGAGGGCGGTGAGCCCGCGCAGACCCCCGGCGACCGTGAAGGCGGTGAGTCCGCATCGCCTCCCGGCGGCCGTGAGCGGCCCGAGCGGGCCCGTTCGCAGGGCAAGCGTTTCGAGCGGGAGCGGCCCAAGGCGGACCGGGCGGCTTCGGCGGCGCGTCTGCGGGCTTTCCAGGAGCCCGCGCCCACCCCGTTGGGGACGGTGCAGGAGGCCGTCCGGGAGGCGCTGGTGCGGCACGGCGGTGACACCGAGGCGGCGACCGCGGACCTCGTGCGTACCGCCATCCCCGACGCCATGGCGTTGCTCGACATGTGCCGCACGGGGGCCCGCTACGAGATCGTCGGGCACCCTCCGCTGCCCGGCATTCTGCGGAAGAAGACCTCCCGGGGAGCCGACGAGGTCTGGGAGGCGCGGCCCAAGTGGACGCGTCCGGCGCTGCCGGCCGGACCGCAGGAGATCACGGCCCTCGACATCAACGGCGCCTATCTCAGCGCCCTCAAGACGCATCTGCCGCTCGGCGCCCTCGAACACCACACGGGCGGCGTGCACGACCGGCGGCGGGCCGGGGTCCATCTCGTCACCCCGCCCGACTGGCAGCACGGCGAACACCTCCCCAACCCGCTCGGGTCCCGCGACGAACCGGGCCCGCTCTGGATCACCGAGCCGACCCTCCGACTCCTCCTGCGGCTGTCCTCGCCCGCGTACGGGCTGTGCGAACCGCCCGTCGTCCACGAGTCCTTCACCTCCGGGGCCACCGAGAACCTTCTGGAGAAGTTCCGCAACACGCTCCGTGACGCCCGGGCCGCCGCGCTCGTTTCCGAGGACGAGGTCACACTGGAGTACGTGAAGGCGATGTACTCCAAGTTCGTCGCCACCATGGGGGAGTCGAACTTCAACCGGGAGCTGTACCGACCCGACTGGATGCACATCATCCGCTCCCAGGCCTTCGCCAATCTCTGGACAAAGGCCTACAAGGCGTACGAGGGCGGGCTGACCGTCGTCCGCGCGATGGGCACCGACGAGCTGCACGTCATCGGCGACTGGCGGCGGGTCTTCCCCGAGGGCCGGGGCGTGTCCGAAGTGAAGGTCAAGGACGTCTACACGGCGCAGGAGGAGGGCTGAGTGCCCGAGTACACCCATGACTTCGGCCACTACGGTGCCCGTGGCATCAAGGGCAGCGAGGCGGCCGCGCGTCAGCTCGACCGGCTCGTCGAGGGCATCGCCTCACCGGTGACCAGCCGACGCGGTCTCCTCGCCCGGCTGCACTACCTGAACAGGTCCCCGCACGCGCTGCGGCAGGCGAAGGAGGCCGGGCTCAGAGCGAGCGACCGCACGCTCAGGGCCTGGCTCGCCGAGGAGCGCCGGCCCAACCGGGCCAATCTCGACCGGATCGACGTCGCCTACTGGTCGGTGCGCCGGCTCAACGTCGCGCGCTACCTCCTCGCCCGGCTGAACTCCCGAGGCGGTACGCGCGTCGAGTTGCATCCCCTCAACCAGTCCCAGGTGGCCCAGCCGCACCAGCGGGTCCTTGGCTTCAGGACGCTGAACATCCGTCAGTGGGACCGGATCGTGGCCGCCTGGGTCGCCGGGGACGAGCGCGCCCTCGACGACGCCTGGATCGACCAGATCGCCGATCTCGGGTCCGACTGGGGCAAGTACGAGTACGTGAGCAACCTCGGCTTCGCCGCCTGAGGCGAAGCCGAGGCCGGGCTTCCGAGGCCGGGCTTCCGCGGTCGGGCGGCGGACGGCCCGGGGGTCAGGTTCGGGGGACGGCGCCCGTCGGGTGGCGTAGGGCGGAGGTCAGCATCAGGCCGGCGCCTCGGACCACGCTGGTCGACGGGTCGTTCGCCAGGCGGATTCGGGCGCGGAGGAGATGCGCGAGGCGGCCGGTCACGTCGAGACGCAGTGCGCCGCCGCCCGTGACCAGAACGCCACGCCGCAGCGCCCCGCGTACCGCGCCCGTGCGGTCGCGTCGCCACAGGTCGCTCACCATGTCCGCGGCCGTTCCGGCGACCGATTCCGGCACGCCGCCCGAAGCCGGGAGGTCGTCGACCCCCACCTCGGCCAGCCGGGCGTCCTCGACGAGGCCGTCCACGACGAGGGTGACCTCGGTCAGTTGCGCGCCGAGGTCGACCACGAGCAGCGGGCCGCCGCCGGCCGGGGCGGCGTAGGCCGCCGCGGCGCGGGCGCTGTCGACCGCGATGACCCGCGCCGGACCGAGGGCGTCCACCAGTCGCCGCGCCGCCGCCCGTTCCTCGGGGGCGGCGAGCACGGGATGGGTCAGCATCACGACGGTGTCGTGCCCGTCGCCGCCCGGAGCCGAGGCGGTGAGCCGACGGAGCAGCTGGAGCTGGGAGTCCGACCCGGTCACGCGCCCACGCCGGACCGGACCGCTCGGCACGTCCGCGAAGACCCCCGCACCCGGCGCCCAGGCGCGGGTCCTGGAGCTGCCGATGTCGAGGGCGATGCCCCGCACCGGCCGCTTCGTGGCCCCGCCACCGTCTGCTGAAACGAACGATCCCATCACTTCCGTCGCTTCCGTCCATCCGCCACGGACCCGCTGATTGCGAGGTCGAATACCGCCCTCACTATGCAGTATCCGTGGCGGTAGCGCCATGACGCTTGGGGATCGAAGGGCTTGCCGGAACCCTGTGAGGGGGTGGGTCAGCTCTCGGCGCCCAGCCACAGGTCGGGTCCGAACACCTCGTAGTGGATGTCGGCGGCGGGGGTTCCCCGCCCGACGAGGTCGCCGCGGACCGTGCGGAGGAAGGGGAGGGGGCCGCAGAGGTACGCGGTCGTGCCGGCCGGCAGGTCGAGCGCGGTGACGTCGGCGCGGCCGGTTCGGGCGCCGGAGTCGCCCGGCTCCTCGTACCAGAGGTGCAGCGCCGCCTGCGGCAGCGAGTCCACGAGGCCGCGGAGTTCGGCGGCGTGGGCGTGCGAGTCCGGGGTCCGGTCGGCATGCACGACCACGACGGGGCGGGTCGAGCCGGTGGCCGCGAGGTGGTCGAGCATGGCCAGCATCGGCGTGCTGCCGATTCCGGCGGAGGCGAGCAGCAGGGGGCCGTCGCCCTCGGGCAGGACGAGGTCGCCGAACGGGGCGGAGACCTCCACGGTGTCCCCGGTGCGGGCGTGGGCGTGCAGCCAGGAGGACACCTCGCCCGCCGGGTCGCCGTCGACGCGCTTGACGGTGATCCGCCACTGCGGGTGGCCGGGAGCGGCGGACAGGCTGTACTGGCGGATCTGCCGGGCGCCGTCGGGCAGGGTGACCTGGACGCTGACGTACTGGCCGGGCCGGAACGCGGCCGTGGGGGTCCCGTCGGTGTGGCGCAGGACGAAGGAGACCGTGTCGGCCGTCTCCTCACGTCGCTCGGCGATCTCCATCGACCGCCAGACCTGGCCCTCGGCGACCCCGGCCTCCTGGTAGAGCCGGGCCTCGACGGCGATCAGGGCGTTCGCCATCAGCCAGTACACCTCGTCCCAGGCGCTGGCGACCTCCGGGGTCACCGCCTCGCCGAGCACCTCGACGATGGCGGCGAAGAGGTGCTCGTGCACCACCTTGTACTGCTCGGACGTGACGCCGAGCGAGGCGTGCTTGTGCGCGATCCGGGACAGCATGACGTCGGGCCGGGCGTCCGGGTGCTCGAGGAGTGCGCCGGCGAACGCGGCTATGGAGCCCGCGAGCGCCTGCCGCTGCTCGCCGCTGGCCTGGTTGCCGCGGTTGAACAGGTCGCGGAGAAGTTCGGGGTGGGCGGCGAAGAGCCTCCCGTAGAACCGCTCGGTGATCTGGTCGAGAGCGCCGCCGACGGCGGGCAGGGTGGCGCGGACGACGGGGACGGCCTGTTCGGACAGCATGACAACTCTCAATCTGGTAGATGATCTACCTATTTAAAGCTGAGGGTAGCGAACCGACGGGATGACGACTCGGAGGATCAGGGGGAGAGGGGCTTCGGGGCCCCCGGGATCTCAGGGGGAAGGGCGTGGGCTGAGCGAGATCAGCAGCGGGCCGGTGGGGGACCTCACCAGCTCCGCCACGGTGAGCGGATCGAGCGCCCGGTAGAAGGCCTCCTGTGCCTCACGCAGTGCCCCGCGCAGCCGGCACGCGGAGCGCAGTGGGCACGGTGGGTCGCCCTCGCAGGCGACGACCTCCTCGTCACCCTCCAGGGTGCGGGCCAGCCAGCCCACCGAGGAATGCCGTCCCCGCTCCGTCAGGGCCAGGCCGCCGCCGCGGCCCCGCCGCGCCTCGACCACGCCGAGGTGCTGAAGCCGGGTCACCACCTTCGCCATGTGGGCGTAGGGCACGTCCATCGACTCCGCCACCTCGCGGGTGGTGACGGATTCCTCCGGAGCGGTGACCGCCAGGCGCATCACGGCACGGAGCGCCAGGTCGGTGAACTTTGTCAGCCTCACACCGTGACCGTATCAAAGAGGTATGCGGCATACGCATTAAGGGGTGGGCTCCTGGCTCCGCCGCCGCTTGCGGCGCCGCCAGTGCCACCAGCCGCCGGTGATCAGGCAGCCGCTGGTGAGGACGATCCCGAGTACGGGCCACTGCCCACCCGCGATCCGGATGTCCGTGGCGAGCACCAGGAACAGGGCGACGGCCGGCAGCATCAGTGAACCCAGCGCGCGCAGGCCCGACATCGCGAGGGCCGGGTCGACCCGCAGGCCGCGCGGGGAGCGGGGGGAGCGCGTACCGGGTTCGTCGATGTAGAAGACCGCGGCCCTGTCCAGCAGCCGGGTGGTGGCCCGCTGGTACGAGACGGCCATGTACGGCAGCCAGACCAGCGGGGCGACCAGGCCGACCAGGAACACGACGCCGAGCAGCGCCCACCGGCCGATCCGGGTGAACCGCCCGACGGGCTCCTCATCGGGGGTCAGCAGCCCGAGCAGCCGGGCCATGCGCGAGGTCAGCTCCCAGAGGGCGGCCGTCCTCGTCCGGCCGCCCCGCCGAGGTGCCGTGCGCTCGCCCCCGGCCGGCTCCAGCGCGGCGCGGGCAGCCCCGGTTTCCGCGTAGACGCCCTGCAGGACGAGCAGTTCGGCCGCCCGTTCCGGGTCCGTGGCGTCCAGGCCCTCGACGGCGGCGAGTTCGAGCACCGTCCGTGCCTGGGAGAGCAGGGCGGCGCAGAACGCGAACGGCACGAGGAGCAGGAAGGGCCCGCCCACGAACGCCCCTTCCGCCGTCACCGACCGGCGCCCCCGGGTCACGACCATGACCCGCAGGGCGGCGGCGTCGGCCTCGGGGTGGTCCGAGCGGAGACGGGCGACGGTGGCAGCCGCACTCGGACCCGTACGGCGCAACGCGAAGGACGCGAGCGACTCCGGGAGTCTGCCGGGCTCCGTGAGGGCTTCCCTCAGCAGGGAGCCCGCGAGCCCGGCGGCCGGTGCCGCCCGCGCCCTCTTCCGCACGTCGGTGCGCGCTCCTTCCGAACCGCCTCGACGGCGTCAGGCCAGGACCTTGGCCTTCGCCTTGTCGAACTCCTCGGGAGTGATCGCGCCCTTGTCCCTCAGCTCGGCGAGCCGGGCCAGTTCGTCGGTGGGACTCGTCGCGCCGCCGCCCTGGCTTCCGGCGGTCTTGCGGATGTAGTCCTGGAACGCGGCCTCGCTCGCCTTGGCCTGCTTGACGTCACGCTGGCCCATGCTCCTGCCCCGGGCGATGACGTAGATCAGCACGCCGATGTACGGGAGCACGATGCAGAGGACCAGCCAGCCGGCCTTGGCCCAGCCGTTGAGGGAGTGGTCCCGGAAGATGTCGGTGATCACCTTGAACAGCAGGAACAACCACATGATCCAGAGGAAGAACCACAGCATGGTCCAGAAGAGGTTGAGGAGGGGGTAGTCGTCCATTCCTGCACACTCCGATCCCACGCCGGCCGGGAGCGACCGGGCGTTTCAGCGAGTCTCGCCCAGACCCGCCGCCGCCGCATGTCGTGCGGCGGGGGCCGGACCCGGGGGAGACGGCGCTCAGGGTGTGCGGAGTGCGGCCAGTGCCCGGTCGGCGTGCGCGCTCATCCGCAGTTCGCTGCGCACGACCTCCCGTACCCGCCGGTCCTGGCCGATCACGAACGTGACCCGCTTCGTCGGCGCGAGCGAGAATCCGCGCTTCACCCCGAACCGGTCACGCACGGCACCGTCCGGGTCGGACAGCAGCGGGTACCCGAGGGAGTGCCGCTCGGTGAACTCCCGCTGCCGCTCGACCGCGTCCGAGCTGATCCCCACGGGCAGCGCCCCGACGGCCCGGAACTCGGCCGCGAGATCCCGGAAGTGGCAGGCCTCGGCCGTGCACCCGGGGGTCATCGCCGCCGGGTAGAAGAAGAGGACGACCGGCCCCTCGGCGAGCAGCCCGGTCAGGGAGCGCGGGGCGCCCGTCTCGTCCGGAAGGGTGAAGTCCTCCACGAGGTCACCGATGTTCATCGCGGCCCGTCCCCGATCATTCCTGGTGCGCCGCCGGTGTGTCCGGTGGCCGGCCGGTGACGCTACCGCAGAGTAGGGGCGGCCGCATCCATTCGGGCGACGCTCAGGCCTGCCGCGCGGCGACTCCGCCCCGTGTGGCGGCTCCGTCCTGCGCCGCGGCCCGGCCGCGCGCCTCCGCACGCCGGTCGAGCACCGCGAGGGCACGCTCGCCCCAGCGCAGGTTCTCCTCCTCGAAGTACCGGCCGCGCATGAGTGTGAGGTAGGGGCCCACCCGCTCGGCCTCGTCGAGGTACGTGTCCTCGTCCCGGCCGTTCAGCATCCACTCCCGCAGCCGGTCGTAGCGCGCCAGCTTCGCCCGCGCCGTCTCCATCCGCTGGGCCACGAACTCGCGGACCGCCTTGGTGTCGCCCTCGTCGCAGGCCTGCACCTGGACCATCAGCTCGTCCCGTACGGCGCTGGGGCGCGGAGGCGTCGACGTGTAGGCGGCGAGATCCCGCCGTCCGGGCTCCGTGAGGCTGAACATCCGCTTGTTGGGGCGCCGTTCCTGCTCCACCACGCGGGCCGTGATCAGACCGGCCACCGCGAGCCGGTCCAGCTCGCGGTAGAGCTGCTGCGGGGTGGCGGCCCAGAAGTTGGCGACGGACACGTCGAAGATCTTGGCCAGGTCGTATCCGGAGGCCTCGCCCTCCAGGAGAGCTGCGAGGACGGCGTGCTTGAGGGACATCCGGACACGCTAGCAGCACGTTGAATAGTTTCCTCCGCACCTAATCAACCGCCGTTCCGCGGGTCGGACAGGGGTCGGACGGGAGTCCTACGCTGGCACGTCCGTCCGCCGCCTGCCTAGGCTGGATGCAGGGGACGGCAGATCCGCGGGGCGGGACGGCAGATCCGAGGGGCAGCGCGATGGACAGCGACACGTTCGTCTACACCACCTACATCCGGACCACCCCCGACGAGCTGTGGAAGGCGCTCACCGACCCGGAGTCCACCCGCCGGTTCTGGGGCGTGGCCTTCGAGACGGAGTGGACCCCCGGCGCCCCCATGGTCTGGGACGAGGGCGGCCGCAGGACCGCCGACCCCGAGCAGGTCGTCCTCGAGGCCGAGCCCGGCCGCCTCCTCTCGTACACCTGGCACACCTTCACCCCGGAATGGGCGGAGGCCGTGCGCCTCGGACGGGATGTGTACGAGCGCCTCGCCCGCGAGCGCCGGTCGCGGGTGACCTTCGTGATCGAGCCCTCCGGCGACACGGTCAAACTGACGGTGACCCACGACGACCTGGAGGCCGACGGCTTGATGAAGGGGCTGATCGGCGAGGGCTGGCCCGCGCTGGTGTCCAGCCTCAAGTCCCTGCTGGAGACCGGCGAGGAGCTCCCGGAGCCGCCCCGCTGACCCCTCGCGGCTGGTTCCCCGCCGCCGCCCTGCTGGTCCCCGGCCGCTGATCCATTCGAGTCGTCTCGCCCACGAGTCCGCCGCCACGCCCGACGCCTTGATCATCTTTTCCTCCTCTCATCCGATTTGATGCTCCGGTCGGCAACGGCCGCCGACATCGTCGTACGGAAACGGAAGGGGAGGTGTCCTACGTGTCGTCACGCAGATACGTACGGGGGTGGGGAGCGCTGTCCTTCGCGGTGGGAGCCGTTCTCGTCGGTACGGCGGCGCAGTCGCCGCAGTCCGGCCCGGACGCACGGCCCGCCGCGGGCCCGTCGGCCACCGCCGTCGTCTCCGTGGACGGCTGCGCCGCCGGCGGCCTGTGCTCCGCGCCCCGGCACACCCTCGCGCTCGGCGGCGGCCCCGTCCTCACCGCGCGGCCGTTCACCCTGGACCCCCGGGCGTCGGGGCCCGTGGAACTCGCCCTGCGGAGCCCGGGCGTGTTCGCCGACGTCACCGTCACCGACCACCGTGGACGGCGCGTCGCCGGCGCGCCGAGCGCCGACGGAAGCCGGTGGACCAGTGCCGCGCCGCTGCCCGCGGGAAGCCGGTTCGCCGCCCGCCTCGTCGTCGAGCGGGCCGACCCGGCGGGCCCGCTCCGGCACGTCGCCCGGCTGGACTTCCGTACCGTCGCCGCTTCCGCCGGGGCCCGGCTCACCGTCGCCTTCGGGCCGGACGACGGCGGGACGTACGGAGTCGGGCAGCCGGTCACCGCCGAACTCAGCCACCCCGTGCCGGCCGACGCCCCCGAGGCCCGGCGTGTCGTCGAGCGCGCCCTGGACGTACGGACGGAACCCCACGTCGAGGGCTCCTGGTACTGGGTCGACTCCGCCACCCTCCACTACCGGCCCCGCCACTACTGGCACGCGCGCACCACGGTCCGGGTCCGCAGCGGTCTCGAAGGGGCCTGGATCACCGGCGGTCTCTACGGTGGCCGCTCGAAGCCCCTGACCTTCACCACCGGGGCGCGGATCGAGGCCGTCACCGACATCGCCGCCCATGAGATGACCGTGTTCCGCGACGGCCGTCCTCTCCGTACCCTGCCGGTCACCACCGGCAAGGCCGGCTACCGCACCCGCGGCGGCACCAAGGTCGTCCTCGGCAAGGAACCCATGGTCCGGATGCGCGGCGACTCCATCGGTATCGCCCGCGACAGCAGCGACTTCTACGATCTGAAGGTCCGTTGGGCCACCCGGGTGACGTGGAGCGGGGAGTACCTGCACGCCGCCCCCTGGTCGCTCGACGCGCAGGGCAGCGAGAACGTCAGCCACGGCTGCACCGGCATGAGCACCGAGGACGCGGCCTGGCTTTTCGGCACCGTCCGCGAGGGCGACCTCGTGCGCGTCGTCAACGGCTACGGCGAACCCATGACCCCCTTCGGCAACGGCTTCGGCGACTGGAACCTCAACTGGCCCGAGTGGCGGCGCGGCAGCGCCTTCGGCCCCGGCGCCCTCGACACGGGCGCCGCCCGGCCGCGCTCCGCGACGGCCGCGACCGTCCTGCGCCCGGCCCTCTGAACCACCAGGAGTTTCGATGACCGACATCACCCGGGTCGACCTCGGCGACGGCACCCTCTTCGTGGAGGCACGGCGGATCGGCCCCGACGCGGAACTCGAAGGGATCGGTGGTCGTACGCCCGACCTGTCGGCGGTCACCCGGGCCCTCTCCTCCTTCGCCGCACAGATCGGAGACGCGCTCCACCAGGCGGCCCCGGACCGGGCGACCGTCGAGTTCGGCTGCCAACTGGGCGTGGACGCGGGCGTGCTCACCGCGCTCGTCGTCCAGGGCAGCGCGACCGCGAGCCTGCGCGTGACCCTCGAATGGGTGAAGCAGGACCGCTGAGGCGGGCGACCCCGTCCGCACATGCCCCTCAGGGCCCAGCAGGTGATTCCGGAGTCTCCGCCGCCGGTTCGGGTGCGGTCGGGGTCGACGCCGGGGCGGGCTCCCCGATGCTCAGCCGGGGGCGCCGCTGGAGGCCCGCGCCCACCAGGACGCCCACCCAGGGCGCCCCGGCGCCGAGCGGATCGGCCGCGGGGCCGGACGACGGGCGCGGGTTCAGGAGTTCGGTGCCGATCAGGATGCCCAGGGCGAGCGGGAACAGCACGTTCGCGGCGCCGGCCAGCCGGGCGATGCCCGAGAGCGCGGCGCCGGTGGCGAGTTCGATCGCGCCGAGCGTCAGCGCCGCACCCGGCAGGAAGGCGATCAGCGGCGGTACGTACAGGACGGAGGGCGCCTCGTGGAGCAGTGGGCCCGCCCAGCGCAGCGACGCCGTGGTGACGAGGATCGCGGCGACCACCGGCAGGGCGGTACGGGCCGACGGTTCCTCCGCCGCGCCGCCGGAGCCGCAGGGTGGCGGCCCGCCGGGTGAGGGCACGCGCTCCAATACGGAGCAAAGGGCGCATTCGGGAAAACTGGCAGTGCGAGGAGCCCCGCACCCGACAGCGCCTCACACCCGGCGCTCCCGCCCGCAGGCCGCTCACACCTGCCCGCGCCTCACAACCCGGCGCAGCTCGCGCCTCACACCCTTCCCCCGCCCGCCGTCTCCGAGGAGAGCCGCTGTGCCGCGTAGATCGGCACCACCGACAGCAGGACCAGTACCGCGGCCACCACGTTGACCACCGGGGCCTGCTGAGGGCGGGTCATGTTGTTGAAGATCCACACGGGCAGGGTCTCCAGGCCAGGACCGGCCGTGAACGTCGTCACCACGATCTCGTCGAAGGACAGCGCGAAGGCCAGCAGCCCGCCCGCCAGGAGCGCCGACCGCAGCAGCGGGAAGGTCACGTCCCAGAAGGCGCGGAAGGTGTGCGCCCCGAGGTCCATTGCCGCCTCCTCGTACGAGCCCGGGAGCCGCCGCAGCCGGGCCACCACGTTGTTGAAGACCACCACGATGCAGAAGGTCGCGTGGCCCACCACCACCGTGAACATCCCGAGGCCCACCCCGAGCGGCTCCAGGACCGTGCCGAAGGCCGAGTTGAGCGCGATGCCCGTCACGATGCCGGGCAGTGCGATCGGCAGGACCACCGCGAAGGAGACGGCCTCGCGCCCGAAGAAGGTGTACCGCTGGACCGCGAAGGCGATGAGCGTGCCGAGCACCAGCGCCACCGCCGTCGCCGCCAGTCCGGCCCTGACCGAGGTCCAGAGCGCCGCCCGCGCGCCCTCGTTGTCCCAGGCGGCCGCCCACCAGTCGAGCGTGAGGCCGGGCGGCGGCCAGCTCGCCGACCGGTCCGGGTTGAACGAGCCGAGCAGTACGAGCAGCAGCGGCAGGTAGATCGCCGTGAGGACGAGCCCGGCGGCGGTGCGCAGCGCGATCCGCGCGGGACGGGAGAGGTTCATCGGTCGGGGTCCTTCCGGCCGGTCACAGACTGCGCAGCGCACCGGAGCGCCGCACCGCGAGCAGGTACACCACGATCACGGCGACCGGCACGGTGCCGAGCGCGGCCGCCAGTGGCAGGTTCAGGGTGACGTTGGAGTAGACGAGGTTGCCGAGCAGTTGGGTCTTGCCGCCGACGATCTGCACCGTGATGTAGTCGCCCAGGCTCAGCGAGAAGGTGAAGACGGACCCGGCGGCGACCGCCGGCCACACCAGCGGGAGCACCACCGAGAGGAAGGTCCGTCCGTTCCTCGCCCCCAGGTCGGCCGAGGCGTGCAGCAGGTTCTCCGGCAGCTGGACGAGCGCCGTGTGGATCGGCAGCACCATGTACGGCAGCCAGAGGTACGTCAGGACGAGCACCGTGGCCGTCAGGCCGTACCCCGGCCCGCTCAGGCCGAAGGGGCGCAGCGCCCAGTCCAGCGGGCCGCCCTCGGAGAGGATCAGCCGCCAGGCGTACACCTTCACCAGGTAGCCCGCCCAGAGCGGCGTGAGCAGCGCTACCACGAGCAGCGGGCGGCGGCGCGGGTGCGCCACGCGGGCGGTGTAGAAGGCGAGCGGGAAGGCGAGGACGGCGCAGAGCGCGGTCACGCCGAGGGCGACGCCGACGGTCCGCAGGGCGACGGTCCGGTACACGGGCGAGGTGACCAGTTCCTCGAAGTTCCGCGAGGTCCAGATCCGTACGACCTCCGAGGTGAAGCTGTCGGTCGTCCAGAACGCGGAGAGGAAGAGGGCGGCGAGCGAGCCGAGATAGGCGAGGACCAGCCAGAGCAGCGGCGCGGTGAGCAGCGCCGCGAGCCGCAGCCGGGGCCGCCGGTGCAGGGCCCCGGCGAACCGCCGGACGGCGCCGGCGGTCCGCTTCGTTCCGGCGGCTCCTGGGGCTCCGGCGGGGGACTCCGGGGAGAGCCGGGGGGAGAGCGGGGAGAGCGCGGTCATGGGACGGGTCAGCCCTTGATCTCGGTCCAGGCCTGGACCCACTTGGCGTACGGCACGCAGCGGGCGTCCGTCCGGCCGTCGAGGCACTGCTCGATCGGCGTCGTCCAGAAGTGGACCCGCTTCCAGTACGTCTCGTCGGCGGCGTGGAAGACGGTGCAGTGGTTCTTGTCGGCCGTCTCGGCGCAGGACTTGGCGTTGGCCGGGGCCTCGCCGAAGTACTCGGCGACCTGGGCGTTGGTCTTCGGCGAGACGATCCAGTCGAGCCACTTGTAGGCGCAGGCCGGGTGCTTGGCCTCGGCCGAGACCATCCAGGTGTCGGACCAGCCGGTGGAGCCCTCCTTCGGCAGCACCGCCTCGGTCTTCGCCCCCTCCGCCTTGGCGAGGTTGGCGATGACCTGCCAGCTGGTCCCGACGACGGAGTCGCCGCTCTTGAAGGCGGAGATCTCCTTGAGGTAGTCGCTCCAGTACTCGCCGACGTGCTTGTTCTGCTCCTTGAGCAGGGCGACGGCGGCGTCGAACTGCTTCTGGTCCAGGGCGTAGGGGTTGGTGATCCCCAGCTCGGGCTTGGTCGCCTTGAGGTACAGCGCCGCGTCCGCGAGGTAGATGGGGGAGTCGTACGCGGTGACCTTGCCGCTGTGCGCCGAGGCCTTGTCGAAGACGGCGGACCAGGAGTCGGGGGCCGGCTTCACCTTCTCGGTGTCGTACATGAGGAGGTTGGCGCCCCGGCCGTGCGGGATGCCGTAGGCGACTCCCTTGACGGAGTTCCAGTCCTTGTTCTTGAGCCCGGCGAAGACGTCGGCGTAGTTCGGTACGAGCGCGGTGTTGACCGGTGCGGCGTCGCCGGAGGCGATGAGCCTGAGCGAGGCGTCGCCGGAGGCGGAGACGGCGTCGTACGCGCCGGTCTTCATCAGCGAGACCATCTCGTCGGAGGTCGCCGCCGTCTTGGCGTTCACCCGGCAGCCGGTCTGCTTCTCGAAGGCGCTGACCCAGTCGACCTTCGGATCGTTGGAGCCGTCCTCGACGTATCCGGCCCAGGCGATCAGGTTGACCTCGCCCTCGGCCTTGCCGAGCGAGGTCGGTGCCTTCAGGTCCGGCGGGTTGAGACCGCCGGACCCACCGGAGCCGGCCGGGTCGGCCGAGCCGCAGGCGGTGAGGAGGAGCAGACCGGAGACGGCGGCTGCGGTCAGGAGGGAACGGTGCGGGCGCACGTGATGCTCCGTGGGGTGAGGGGGACGGGGGGTTCGACGGGTGCGTTACGCGTTGTCCGGTACGCGCACGGCGTGGTGCGGCTGCCAGCTGAGGCCCACCCGGGCGCCCCGGAAGGCGGCGAGGTCGGCGGAGGAGGTCTCCAGGTTCTGCTGGAGCGCGGTGAGCCGCCCGCCCGCGTCCAGGTCCACCAGGAAGCGGGTGGAGTCGCCCAGGTAGACGACCTCGGCGACGGTGCCGGCGGCGGTCGCGAGCCCGGGGGTGCCGGGGGCCTTCGGATCGGTCAGTACGCGGATCTTCTCGGGGCGGATGCTGTACGTCCCCGGCGACCCGACGAGGCGCCGGGCGGTGTCGCCGCTCAGCAGGTTGGAGGTGCCGACGAAGCCGGCCACGAACGGGGTGCCGGGGCGCTCGTAGATATCGGCCGGGGCGGCGACCTGCTCGATCCGGCCCTGGTGGAAGACGGCGATGCGGTCGCTCATGGTCAGGGCCTCCTCCTGGTCGTGGGTGACGAACACGAAGGTGATGCCGACCTCCCGCTGGATCTGCTTGAGCTCGACCTGCATCCGCTCCCGGAGCTTCAGGTCGAGTGCGCCCAGCGGCTCGTCGAGCAGCAGCACACGGGGGCGGCCGACGAGCGCGCGTGCCAGGGCGACGCGCTGGCGCTGGCCGCCGGACAGCTCGGCCGGCCTGCGCCGGCCGAGACCTTCGAGTCCCACGCGGGTGAGGGAGGCGCGGGCCCGCACCAGGCGTTCGGCGCGGGGGACCCCCCGCACCTTGAGCCCGTAGGCGACGTTCTGCTCCACCGTCATATGGGGGAAGAGGGCGTAGTCCTGGAAGACGGTGTGCACGTCCCGCTCGAAGGGGGCGAGCCGGGTGACGTCCCGGCCGGCCAGCTCGACGGTGCCCGCGCTCGGGGCCTCGAAGCCGGCGATCATCCGCAGGACGGTCGTCTTCCCCGAGCCGGAGGGGCCCAGCATCGAGAAGAACTCGCCGTCGGCGATCTCCAGGTCCACACCGGCCACGGCTTGCGTGCTGCCGTAGGTCTTGCGCAGTCCCGTCAGCCGGATCGCCATTCCCTCCATGGGCGGGAACCTTTCTGGTGCGGTGGAGCGTTGCTCGGGCGTGGGCGTAAACATATGAAGTCATAGTTCAAATCTCAAGACCCCTTTAAGGTAAAGGCTGAGTCAACGCTCGACGCGCGAGGTGGTTAACCGTGAGACCAGACGGCAGACCGGACGACGGCGGCGCGGCCGGTACGGGCGCCGCCCGCAGGGCCGTCTTCACGCCCGTCGACACCCGGGCGCGGGTGGACACCGTCGTCCGCCGCATCGGCGACGCCATCGAACTCGGACTCCTCGCCGACGGGGAGCAGCTGCCCGGCGAGACCGAACTCGCCGGACAGCTCGGTGTCTCCACCGTCACCCTTCGCGAGGCCCTCATGGCCCTGCGGCAGCAAGGACTCGTCACCACCCGCCGGGGCCGCGGCGGCGGCAGCTTCGTCACGCTCCCCGACGACCCGCCGGAGGAGCGGCTGCGCGCCCGCCTCGCCGACTGGTCCACGGAGGAACTGCGCGACCTCGGCGACCACTGGGCGGCCGTCTCCGGCGCCGCCGCCCTGCTGGCCGCCCGTCGCACCCAGCCCGGCGACCTGCGCCCCCTCGCCCGTACGGCGGAGGAACTCGCCACCGCCGAAGACCCGGCGACCCGCAGCCGGCTCTACGGCCGTTTCCATGTCGAACTCGCCGCCGCCGCGCAGTCCGCACGTCTGACCCGCGAGGAGATCGAGCTCCAGACCGACCTGGGCGCACTGCTCTGCCTGGTCCTGGACGACCCCGGCCATCTGGCGAGTGTGTCGGATCGTCACCGCGCCGTGATCTCCGCCGTGCAGGATGAGGCCGACGAGCGAGCCAGAGCGCTCGCCGAGACGTGCGTACGGGAGTCGGTGGGGCGGCTGATCACGCTGCGCCTCGGCGCCCCCGGACGCGCACCCGAGCCTCGTTCCGAGGAGGACACGCATGGGCAGGAGCACCGGGCTCGCGGGCCGCGCGGGGGCCGCCGCTGACACCCCGCGCACGGCCGTGACGACACGGGATACGGCCGCCCCCGAACAGCCGGCCGGCCGCGCCCGGGACACACGCGACGAGACGGGGGTTCCCGCCCGGACCCCTGCGCGGACGCCCGCCCAGGACCTCCGGGCCGTCCGGTCGGCGGCGGACCCCGCTCAGGGCCACCGCGCACACGGCCAGGCGGACTCCACGCCCGACCCGTACCGTGCCGTCCTCGACCGCGTCGACGCCTCGCTCGAAGAAGTCTTCCTCGTCGTCGCCGCCACCGGGGACGACACCGGCGCCCTCCTCGCCGGCGCCTCCCGTGCCGGCCGGGCACCGCTCGCCGGTGACCTCGCGGCCCTGCGCCCCGGACTGCGCGACCGGCTCGACCGTCACCCGCTCGTCTCCGGCGTGGGCTTCGTCGCCGCGCCCGGCCTCCTCGGCGACGTACCGGGCTGGCTGGAGTGGTGGCAGCGCGGCCCCGGCGGCGCCGTACGGCCGCTCCTGCTCGACCTTGACCCCGAGCACTCGGCGTACTCCGACTACACGCACTGGGACTGGTACACCCTGCCCCGCGAGACCGGCCGCCGGGCCGTCGCCGGGCCCTATGTCGACTACCTCTGCTCGGACGAGTACAGCCTCACGCTCTCCGCGCCGGTCGCCCTCGACGGTACGTTCGTCGGGGTCGCCGCCGCCGACGTCTATCTGCGCCACTTCGAGGCGGCCGTGCTGCCCGCGCTGCAGGCGCTCCCCGGGCCGGCCCGGCTGGTCAACGCGCGCGGCCGGGTCGCCGCCTCCACCGACCCGGCCCACCTGGTCGGATCCCTGACCAGGGGCCCCGACTTCGGCGCCGTCCTCGCGGGACCGCGGACGGGGCACCGCGCGGACGGGCTGCGCCTGCTGCCCTGCGTGGGGACCCCGCTGGTCCTCGTCACCACCGAGAACCGGGCCCGGGTCTGAGGAGTCCCGCGGCGGCCGGGGCCCGCCCGGCCGCACCCGGCCTACCGGTACTCGACCGTCAGCGTCACCGGCGCGTCCCGGTTCAGGAAGCCGCCGGACGAGACGCCCTCGCTGTACACGGTGTCGTACGCCTGGAGCGCCCCGGGCACGGGCGGGGGAGCGGCGGCCCCGGCGGGGGACCGCCCGCGGGAGCGGGCTCGCGGCGGCGCACAGCAGCAGCGCCGCGAACCTGCGCGGCCCGCGGCGACGGGTGGGACGGGGTGAACGCATGGGGTCTCCCGGACGGCTCCTACCTGACGGAGGGACGGCCGGGAGGCTACGGGCGGTCGCGGGCCCTCCTCCATGGGCGGGGGTGCCACAATCGGGCCCGCCCGCCATGGCGGCCCGTCACCTGGCAGGTGCCCCCGGAGCACCTGCACCGAGCTGCGATGATGCCGCCATGGATCATCACGAGACGAAGGACGGCCGGCTGGCAGAGGCCGTCGCCCTGCGCGGGGCGGGCCGCAAGGAGGAGGCCCGAGAGCGGCTCGTCGCGCTCGCCGCCGAGCATCCCGACGACGCCGGGATCGCCTACCAGACGGCCTGGGCCCACGACGTCCTCGGCCTGGAGGCGGAGGCCGTGCCGTACTACGAGAACGCCCTCGCGGGGACCGGACTCACCCCCGACGACCGGCGCGGGGCGCTCCTCGGCCTCGGCAGCACCTACCGCGTCCTCGGACGGTACGAGGACGCCGTCGCGCTCCTGACCGGCGCCGTCGAGGAGTTCCCCGAGGACGGCTCGCTGAAGGCCTTCCTCGCCATGGCGCACTACAACACGGGCGGTCATCACGAGTCGGTCCGGCTGCTGCTCCGGCTGCTCGCGGCCACCAGCGGGGACCCGTCGGTACGGGAGTACCGCGCGGCCATCGAGCACTACGCGGAGGATCTCGACGCGACCGGGTGAACCCGCAGGTGCCGGAGTTCCTCGGTCTCCGGCTCGCGGGTGCTCAGTCGTTGACGGCCGTCAGGATCACCACCGCGTCGTCCAGGGCGGTGAGCCCGTGCCGCTCCTTGGGGATCATCCGCAGGGTGCCCGCCGGGAGCTCCTCCGCCCAGCCGGCGGCCGTCAGCCTCACCCGGCCCCGGAGCACCTGGAGGCTCGCGGCCGGCGGTGCGTTGTGCTCGTCCAGGGACGTCCCCGACGTCAGGGCGATGACGGTCTGGCGGAGCACCCCGTCGTGCATCATCAGATGGGCGCTGCGCCCGTGCGGCGCGGAGTGGGCCGCGGCCAGGTGCTCGTCGGCGAGGGCGGCGAGGTCCAGGATCATGTCTCTCCCTGCGGGGTGCGCGGCCGGATACCCCCAGCCTCCCGCGTGGCGTCGGGGACGCAACTCGGGACCGCCGGCCGTGCGGACCGGCCCGCGGGGGATCAGCCGCCGGCCCGGGGGACCAGGGCTCCCGTCAGATGGTCGTACGCCACGTGCGCGTGGAGCCGGACCCCGGTGACGAGGGTGTCGTCGTCCGCGTAGAAGTGCGGGTTGTGGTTGGTGACCAGACCGCGCCCGCCGGGTGCGGGCACCGGCCGCCCCCCGGCGTCCAGGACCGCGTCCTGCACGCCGAGCATCACGTACAGACCGCCGAACCGGTTCACGAACTCGGAGACGTCGTCGTACCCGAGCGTCGCCCCGGTCTCCACCACGCGCTCCTCACCGACCACCCGCCGGAAGGTCGGAAGCCCCGCCTCCACCCACGGGGCGCTGTTGTGCACGGGCGGCACCGGCTGGAGGTACTCCACCGTGGCCGTCGCGCCGTACGCCGCCGCCGAGTGCTCCGCGAGCGTCGTCAGCCGCTGCTGCACCCGTTCCATGTCGGACTCCACGGCGCAGCGGACCGTGCCCCACAGCGTCACCGTCTGCCCGATGATGTTGAAGCGGCCGACGTCCTCGACGTGCCCGATCGACACCGTGACCGGGTCGAAGGCCGAGACCTGCCGGTACAGCTGCCCGATGCCCGTCAGGACGGCCCCCGCCGCAGGCATCGGGTCGACGCCCTCCCAGGGGGTCGACCCGTGGGTCTGCTTGCCGGTGACGACGATCCGGACGAGCGTGGAAGCGCCGTACTGATTGCCGATCCGGTACCCCACGTACCCCTTCGGATGCGGTGTCACATGCAGCCCGAAGGCCATCGTCGGCACCGGGTCGGCGAACGCGCCCGCCGCGAGCATCGCGCGGGCCCCGCCCTCCTCGGTCACCGGAGGGCCCTCCTCGGCGGGCTGGAAGACGAACAGCACGGTGCCGGGCAGCCGCTCGCGCACCCCCGCGAGAACGGTCGCCGCGCCCAGCAGCGCCGCCGTGTGGCAGTCGTGCCCGCAGGCGTGCGAGACCGGGAAGGGGCCGCCCGGATAGTCCGCGTCGACCGTCGCGGAGGCGAACTCCGCCCCGCACAGGTCCTTGACCGGCAGGGCGTCCATGTCCGCCCGCAGCGCCACGACCCGCTCACCGGGCGCGCCCCCGCGCAGGACGCCGACGACCCCGTGCCCGGCGATGCCCGTACGGACCTCGTCGAGGCCGAGGGCGCGCAGCTCGTCCGCGACGAGGCGGGCGGTGTTCACCTCACGGTTGGACAGCTCCGGATGCCGGTGCAGATGGTGGCGCCAGGCCACCACCCGGTCCGCGACCGAGGCCGCCCGCTCGTCCAGTTCGCCGTGGATCGTCTCGCCGCCCATGCGGGCATCGTCGCACCGGAGCGCGAACGGCGCACGCCCCTGCCGGGAAGGCCGGGGCGTGCGCCGTTCGCGCGGGCGCGGGATGTCAGCCGGTGAAGACCTCGGTCAGGGACCAGATCGCCAGACCGGCCATGCAGACGCCGCCGATGCGCTGCACGGTCTTGAGCGGTACGCGCTTCGCGATGAACCGGCCCGCTACCAGGGCCAGCGCGGAGACGCTCATCAGGGCGGCGAGGGAGCCGATCGCCGTCGACCAGGTGCCGTTGGTGGCGGCGAGGTTGGCGGTGGTGATCTGGGTGAGGTCACCCCACTCGCTGATGAAGACGGCCATGAAGGCGGTCGAGAAGACGGGCAGGAAGCCGGTGACGGTCTTGCCGCCCTCGTCGGCCTCGTCGTCGTCGCCCCCGCCGCGCAGCAGCATGAACGCGCCGAAGCCGAACAACAGGGCCGAGACCAGCTTCACCGACCAGCCGGGGAGCAGCCCGAGCAGGCTGCCGGCGCCCACGGCGATGGCGACGTGCGCGAGGAAGGCGGTCGAGGTGCCGAACCAGACGTACAGCGGACGCATGCGCGTGCCCATGGCGAGGGACGCGAACATCGTCTTGTCGGGAAGCTCGGCGAGGAAGATCAGCCCGAAGGCGGTGAGGATCGCCAAGGGGTCGAGGTGCATACCGGGGCTCTCTGCTCGGTCCGGGCCCGTGGACCCGGCACGACACCTCGATGGGCGACGGAAGGACCACTCGGCCCGGCATGACGGACCACGCCCACGGAAGCGCGGACGCGGTTGTTGCCTGGCCGAAGGTCTCGCCCGTCCGCTCCGTACGTGCCGGACGCGGACCCGGTCACCGGGAACCCGGGGGTTCCAGTATGTCGACGACCGGTTTGCGGGGCTACTCCCCTTCGCTGCCCCCGAGTGTAACCGACCGGGGCGCGAGCGTAGGTAGACAGTGTCTACTCGGTCTTGGTAGACACTGCTCATGCGTGAAGAGACGGAAGATCATCAGCCCCGTGGGGGCGACGGTGGCGACGACGGCCCGGGTGACGGCGGTGCGCTCGGCGGCGCCGGCGGCCCGGCCGACGACGGCCTGCGCGGGCGGCTCGTCCGCGTCGGCGTCGAGCTCGTCGACGCCGAAGGCGCCCAGGCCCTCACACTGCGCGAGATCGCTCGCCGCGCCGGCGTCTCCCACGGCGCGCCCCGCCGCCACTTCCCGACCCATCTCGACCTCCTGTCGGCCATCGCCCGCCGGGGCTTCGCCGAACTGGGCGCACGCGCCGCCGCCGAGGACCGGGAGACCGCCGCCCCGCGCGAACGGATCGCGCTCCTCGCCCGCGCGTACCTCGACTTCGCCGCGAACAGGACCGGCATGTACGAGCTGATGTTCCGGCACGACCTCCTGGAGAGCGGACGCCTCGGGCTGCGCGAGACGAGCCTGCCGCTCTTCGCCCACCTCACCGGACTCGTCGCCCGTGTCCGCCCCGGCGCCGACCCCGTCGTGATCACCGGCACCCTCTGGGCCAACCTGCACGGCATCGCCCAGCTCCGGCACTGGGGCAGCCTCCGGCTCGCGACCGGCGACGACGACCCCGCCCCCTTCCTCGCGGCGGCCCTCGACGCCCACCTCGGCCCGGCGGAGCCGACGCGGTGACGCGGCACCGTGGAGCCGACGCCGTCGCGGCGCCCCCGGGAGCCGTGACCGGGCGCCGCACCCCCGTCCTCGCGTGCAGTGTCGTCGGCGCGGCCGTCGTCGCCCTCGACGGCACCGTGCTCACCGTCGCCCAGCCCGCCCTCCAGGACGATCTGCACGCCGACGTCGGACAGGTCCAGTGGACCAGCACCGGCTACCTCGTGGCCGTCGCGAGCCTCCTCGTCCTCGCCGGCCGGCTCGGCGACCGCTACGGCCCCCGCCGGGTCTTCGCCGTCGGCGCCCTCGGCTTCGCCGCCGCCTCCACCGGCATCGCCCTCGCCCCGGGCATCGGCACGGTCATCGCGCTGCGCGTGTTCCAGGGGGTGTTCGGGGCGCTCCTCCAGCCCGCGACCCTCGGCATGCTGCGGACCGCCTACCCGCCCGAGCGGCTCGGCACCCCGATCGCCGTGCGCACCGCCGCCATCGGCCTCGCCGCCGCGGCCGGCCCGCTGATCGGCGGCGCCCTGGTCTCCGCGTACGGCTGGCGCTCGGTCTTCCTGCTCGGCGTGCCGCCGACCCTGGCCATCGGGCTGCTCGCCCTCGTCACCCGGGAGCGGACCGCCGGGCCCGGCCGGTCCCGCGAGGCGGGCCCCGCGGCCCTCGACCCCCTCGGCGCGCTGCTCCTCGCCGTCACGCTCGGTCTGCTGGTCCACGGGCTCGTGGAGACGGCGCGGCCCGGCGGCGCGGGAACCGGAGCGCTCGCCTGCGCCGGAGCCGTGGCCGCCGGGCTCGCCCTCGCCCGGCACGAACGCCGCGCCGCACACCCCCTGCTGCCCCCGGCGCTGCTCCGGAGCGTGCCCGTCCTGGCAGGTCTCGCCGCCCTCCTCGCCGCCTCGGCGGCCCTCTTCGGCTCGCTGTTCGTCGCGACGTACTTCCTCCAGGACGTCCAGCGGCTCGACCCCCTCGACTGCGCGCTCCGGGTCCTGCCGCTCGCCGTCCTCATGGTGCTCGGCGCGCCGCTCTGCCCACCGCTCCAGCGGCGCTTCGGCCCCCGGCGCACGGCCGCCGCCGGCGCGGGACTGCTCACGCTCGGGGTGCTCGGTCTCGCCCGGCTCGACAGCACCGCCGGTCCGCTCTCCGTCGGCGTCGCGGCCGCCCTGCTCGGCGCCGGGTTCGTCACGCTGATGGTCGTCGCGACCTCGGTCGTCGTGCACCGCGCCCCCGAGGCCCACGCCGGAGTCGCCGGCGGCCTCCAGCAGACCGCGATGAACATCGGCCCCGCGCTCGGCGTCGCCACCGCGACCCTGCTCGTCGCCCTCGTCCCGCACGGCGGATTCGTACCGGCCAGGGGCGCGGCCCTGCCGGTCCTCGCCGTGCTCGCCGCCCTCGCCCTCCCCGCGGCCCTCGCGCTCCCCGGCACGGCCGCGGACCCCGCGGGACCGGCGCCGTCGGGCGGGGCGGACCGGGAGGGGACACGCCCGGGTCCCGCCGCACCGGGGTCCCGGCGTCGACCGTGCGTACGATCATGAAATGCCCGCAGGTCACCGGGGCCGTCCCGGCACAGCGGCGCGCACCCAGCTCAACCTCGGTCGCGCGCTGCCCTTCCTGGTCCTGGTCCTGGCGTTCCTCGCGGACGTGGTCACCCCCGACCAGGAGCGCTTCGACCGACTCCTCGTCGCCGCCCCCGCGCTCGCCGCCGTCACCTGGAGCGTGCGCGGGACCATCGGCATCGGCCTGCTCGCCATGGCCACCCGGCTGTTGCTCGGCGTCATCCGGGGCGAACAGCTCGTCCCCGAACTCGTCGCCAGCGAGGCCGTGATCGTCGCCGTCACCGCCGCGGCGGCCTGGGTCAGCCGCGTCCGCATCCGCTACGAACAGGACCTGCGGGAGCTCACCGCCGTCGCCGAGGTGGTGCAGCGGGTCGTCCTGCGCCCCCTCCCCGCGCACCTCGGCCGCTACGACCTGCACCTGCTGTACGTGGCGGCCGCCGCGAAGGCGCGGATCGGCGGCGACTTCTACGAGGCCGTACGGGTCCCCGGCGCGGTCCGGATCATGCTCGGCGACGTCCAGGGCAAGGGCCTGGGCGCCGTGGAGACCGCCTCCGCCCTCCTCGGCTCCTTCCGCGCCGCCGTCTACGACGCCCCCGACCTGGCGGTCCTCGCTGACCGGCTCGACGAGGGCCTCGCCCGGTACGGGGCCTGGGACCCGGACTCCGACGCCGCCGAACGCTTCGCCACCGTCGTCCTCATGGAGCTCCCCGACGACGGGGACATCGCCCGGCTGCTCAGCTGCGGCCACCCGGCGCCCCTCGTCCAGCGCGGCGCGCGGGTCGAGCCCGTGCGCTTCGCCGATCCCTCACTGCCCGTGAACCTCGCCGGCCTCGCCGACTCCCGGCACCGCATCGAGGAGGTGCCGTTCGGCCCCGGGGACCGGATGCTGCTCTACACCGACGGCGTCAGCGAGACCCGCGACCGGACCGGCACCTTCTACCCGCTCGAACCGCGGCTGCGCGGGTGGGCCCGGGAACCGGCCCGGGACCTGCCGGACATCCTGCACAAGGACCTCACCCGCTACGGCTCCGGCGGCCTCGACGACGACATCGCCGCGCTGGTCGTGGTGTACCCGCCCGAGTACGCCGCGGTCGGCTCCGCCTCGACCCGATCCGGGTGACCTTGGCCTTTCGGTGGCGTCCCCAAACATCGAGTTCGGGGCGTCTTGTGTCGTTCCCGACCGGTTGCGTGACACATGCGCCGTTCGTGCGCTCTGGCCGCTCCGCCCCACATTAGGTGAGGCTTGCCATCGCTCGCATCGCGGACAGTGACCAGTCCAGTCGAGAGGAACGGGTGCACGTGCCCCAGGAGAACCCCTTCACCACCGGCTCGTCCGAACACTTCCCCGGCTTCCCGGACGTCACGGCGGGGCTGACCGCCGCCGAGACCTCGCGGATCACCGGACGCGGCCTCTGGGCCGCCGACGGAACGGTGGACCCCGGCGCCGTCCGGCTCGGCCAGACCCTCGCCAACGTGCTCCTCGGCGGCACGGCCGACGGCGGCGAAGGAAGCGGCGCAGCCGACGGCGGCGAGGGAACCGGCGGCGCGGGGGAGCTGCTCCCCGCCGAACTCGCCGCCTGTGTCAGGGAGGTGCGCGGCCTCGCCGTGCCCGCGTACCACCGCATCGAGGGCGCCACGCAGGACGTCAGGCTCTCCGCCTTCAGCCTCCGGCAGCTCGGCCCCGGCCCGCACCCGCTCGTCGTCGTCCCGGCCGGCTGGACCCCGTTCGGCTGGCCGCTGTTCCTCTGGTCGTACCTCGTCCTCGCTCACAAGGGCTACCACGTCCTCGCCTACACGCCCCGAGGACTCGGCGTCCCCGGCCTGCCCTCGACCTCCAGCGGCTTCGTCGACGTCGCCGGACCCCACGACTGGGCCGACGGCTCCGCCGTCATCGACTTCGCCGTCGACCACTTCGCCCCGAGCGCCGTCGGTTTCATGGGGGAGTCCTACGGCTCCGGCATCAGCCAGCTCGTCGCCGCCCACGACGACCGGGTCGCCGCCGTCGTCGCGCTCAGCACCTGGGGCAACCTCGCGACCAGCCTGTACGACCACGACACCCGTCACCTCGCCGCGGTGAAGGCCCTCCTCGCCCTCACCGGCGGGCCGGTGGAGTCCAAGTTCGATGAGGAGAACCAGCGGATCCTCGCCGACTTCCAGGCCGACCGGAACCTGGAGGACGTCGTCGACTGGGGCCGGCTGCGCGCCCCCGAGTCGTACCTCGAACTGACCAACGACAAGGGCACGCCGACCTTCTTCTCCAACACCTGGCACGAGAGCCTCTTCGCGGTCAACCAGGTCCTGGAGACCTTCAACGGCCTGGAGGTGCCCAAGCGGCTCAACATGTGGATCGGCGACCACGCCGCCCCGGAGGGCCCCGCGCTCATCGGCCCGCCCGCCGCCCCCGGCGAGTCAACCTCGCCATGGCGGAGGCGTACGCCTGGCTCGACCACCACCTCAAGGGCGAGCCCAACGGAGTGGCGGACTGGCCGAAGGTCTGCAACCAGGTGATGTTCACGTACACGACGGAACCCGCCCTGGCCCCCGGCACCGGCGAGCCGACCGGCGAGAACCGGATCGTCACGCCCGCCCGCCGCGAGCTCCGCTCCGACTGGAGCGAGGTCACCCGCGCCACCGAGGTCTTCGGACTCACCGGCGACGGTGCGGGCGGCGCCGACGGCCTCCTCCTCCCCGTCGGCGGGGGAGCGCCCGAGACCGAGGGGACCGGCTGGCGGCGCGCGTTCCTCGCGGGCGTGGACACCGAGGCCACCGCCATGGACGCCATCATGAAGACCGGCCGGGCGGAGTGGGCCGGCAACCCCAAGATCTACGACACCCGCAAGATCGACCGCAGGCACGCGCTCGCGTGGACCACCGAACAGCTGCTGCCGTCCGGTGGGGAGGAGACGGCCGGCCGCCGCGTCCGGGGCATCCCGCGACTGCGCCTCACGGTCCGCTCCACCGCGACCTCCGCCAGCCTCTACGCCCACCTCCTGGACGTCGCCGAGGACGACACGGCCCGGATCATCAGCCACGAACCGCTCAACGTCTACGGCCTGACCCCCGACCAGGACACCACCGTCACCTGGCGGCTCCAGGCCGCCGCGTACGACATCCCCTCCGGCCACCGGCTGATGCTGGTCGTCGACAGCAAGGACCCGCTGTACGGCGACGCCTCCGTCACCTGGACGCAGACCGTCGTGGGCTCCCCGGCGGGCGAGCCGTCCTTCCTGGAACTGCCGCTGGGCTGACCTCGGGGAGCGGGCCCCCATCCGGGGCCGTCCGCTCAGGAGTGGTACGGGGTGTTCGCCTCCGCCCAGTCGGCGAGGGCCCGCGCGCACTCGGCGACCGATTCGCGCCAGCTGCGCGCGGCCCCGTCCCCGGCCTCGTCGCTGACGTGCTTCACGATGCGCAGCGGCACCCCGGCGAGCCCGGCGGCGGCGGCGAGCGCGTACCCCTCCATGTCGACCAGCGGGGCCCGCTCCGCGAGCCGGGCGCGGGCGGCCTCGTCCGAGATGAACGCGTCGCCGGTGGCCAGCACCACGTCGCCGCCGTCCGGAAGCGTCAGCGGCGCCCCGTACGTCTCCCCTGTCAGCGTGGCGAGCAGCTCGCCGTCGAGGTCGTGCTGCACGACGGTGCCGACGACATGGGTCCCGGTCCAGCCCGGCCGCAGCGCCCCGGCCGTCCCCAGGTTCACGATCCCGGACGGCCGGGGGCCGCGCGCGAGGACGGTCGCGAGCGCGGTCGCCGCGTTCACCTTGCCCATGCCGGTCAGCAGTACCGGCAGGTCCGTGTCCAGGTAATGCGCCTCCTCCTTCACGGCGAGGACGAGCAGCGGACGGCCGACGGCGATCTCTCCCAAGAGTTCCATGGAGGTCACGCTAGTTCGCGGGCCCGCCCGCCGTACAACCGGGACCTGGGCTCATCCCAGCGAGAGGCCCCGCTCGGCGAGCGTCTCGCCGAGCACGCGCAGCGCCTTCGGGCCCACCCCGTGCAGGGCGCCGAGCTCGGCCGCGGGCACCCCCGCGAGCTGGTCGAGCCGGGTGTAGCCGGCGGCGGCGAGCGCGCGGGTGGCGGGCGCGCCGATGGCACGGGGGAACTCGGTCTCGGGGCGGTCGGACTCGTTGGCCATGGGGCGATCGTGCCACGGTCCGGGGCTCCCGGCCCGCTTTCTCGCGGAGGCGGGGCTCAGGGCCCGCTTTCTCGCGGAGGCGGGGCTTCCGCCGCGCGTACGTGCCCGCCGCCGCGGCCCGAGCGGCCGGGGTCGCCGCCTCACACCGGCAGCAGCCGGCCGATCAGCGCCCCCAGCTGGCGGGCGTCGCGGCACGGGCGCATCTCGACCAGACCGGCGTACGCCGGGGCCACCGAGTCGCCCGTGCCCCACAGCGACGGCTGCTCGGGGTTGAGCCAGTGGACCCTGCGGGCCCGGTCAGCGATCCGCTTCAACGCCGCCAGGTTCGGGTCGGAGCCGTTGGTGCGGGCGTCCCCCAGGACGAAGACGACCGTGCGCGGACCGATCGCCTCCGCGTACCGGTCGGCGAACTCCCCGAGGGCGGTCCCGTAGTCGCTCTGCCCGTGCCACCCGGTCAGCTCGGCCTCCGCGAGGATGCGGTCGCCGAGCCCCGCCGGGTCCTCCGCGTCCCGTGCGATCAGCCCGGTCACCTCGTCCACCCGGTTGACGAAGGCGAACACCCGCACCCGGCTGAACTGGTCGTGCAGGGCCTGCACCAGCAGCATCGTGAACTGCGCGAAGCCCGCCACCGACCCCGACACGTCGCACAACAGCACCAGCTCGGGCCGCCGGGGGCGCCGCCGCCGGAGCACCGGACGCACCGGCACGCCCCCGGTCGACAGCGAGGCCCGCAGCGTCCGCCGCAGATCGATCTCCCCGCGCGCCGCCCTGCGCCGCCGGGCCGCGAGCCGGGTGGCCAGCTTCCGCGCCAGCGGCCGTACCGTACGCCGCAACTCGTCCAGCTGGGCCCGCCCGGCGAGCAGGAAGTCCACACCGTCCGCCGTGCCCGCCACCGCGCGGCGGGCGACCCGGTCGCGGCCCTGCCGCTCGGCGACGCGCCGCCGGGCCTCGGTCCGCACCCGCTCGCGGAACGCCTCGATGCGGCGCCGGATCTCGTCGTCGAGCAGCCGCTCGGTGAACTCGGCTTCCTCCGCGCCGCGCACCGCTCCGACCCGCTCCCGCACCCGGGCGAGCAGCGTCTCGGGGCGCAGCCGCGCGAGCGTCTGGTACGAGGACCAGCCGTCCGAACCGGGCGCCGAGCCGAAGCCGCCGAAGCCGCTCACCGCCTCGGCCGCCAGCCGGTCGAGCGCGGCGCCGTCGGCGGCGCCGAGGGCCTCGGTGAGCCGCTCGCGCAGCGCCGCGAGGTCCGCCGGGGTGTTCTCGTACGACTCCGCCGTCCCGGTGTGCCCGAGCGGGAAGTACAGGTCGAAGACCTGGTCGAACACCGCCCGCTGGCGTTCCCCGTGGAGCAGCGTCGCCGCCAGGGCCTCCCGCACCCGTTCCCGGTCCGTGAAACCGACCGCTTCGAGCGCCCGGCCCGCGTCCACGGTCTCGCCGGTCCCGATCCCGAACCCGTGCGCGCGGAGCGCCGCCACCAGCCCGGTCAGCCGATGGGCCGCGGAGGCGGTGGACGGGCCGGCCGGGGCCGTGGACGGATCCGCCGGGCTCACACCGCGTCCAGGTCGAGCTTGGCCGCCGCCTTCACGATGTCCTCCTGGTGCTTCAACAGGACGCCCAGGGTCTCCCGTACGACCCGCTCGTCCAGGCGGTCCGCGCCGAGCGCGAGCAGGGTACGGGCCCAGTCGATGGTCTCCGAGACCGACGGCACCTTCCGCAGGTCCATCGCCCGCAGCGCCCCCACGACCCGTACCACGGACGCGGCGAGCGCGGCGTCGAGCCCGGGGACCTTGAGGCCGACGATCCGGCGCTCCAGCTCCTCCTCGGGGAAACCGATGTGCAGGAACAGACAGCGCCGGCGCAGGGCCTCGGACAGCTCGCGGCTCGCGTTCGAGGTCAGCACGGTGAACGGGCGCCGCGTGGCGGTGATCGTGCCCAGCTCGGGAACGGTGATCTGGAAGTCGCTCAGGACCTCGAGGAGCAGGCCCTCCACCTCGACGTCGGCCTTGTCGGTCTCGTCGATGAGCAGCACCGTCGGCTCGTCCGAGCGGATCGCGGTGAGCAGCGGCCGGGGGAGCAGGAACTCCTCGCCGAAGATGTCCGTCCGCGCCTCGTCCCAGGACTCGCCCCGGCCGGCCGTTATCCGCAGCAGCTGCTTGGCGTGGTTCCACTCGTACAGCGCGCGGGACTCGTCGACGCCCTCGTAGCACTGCAACCGGACCAGGCGGGCGCCCATGACCTCGGTGACCGCCTTGGCCAGCTCCGTCTTGCCGACGCCGGCCGGACCCTCGACGAGCAGCGGCTTGCCGAGCCGGTCGGCGAGGAACACGGTGGTGGCGACCGCCGGCGACGCCAGATAGCCGGTCGTCGCGAGCTTGTCGGCGACATCGTCGACGGAGCTGAAGAATCCGGTCGTCATGGGCTGTCCCCCCGGGGAGCGAAATCGCGTACTGACCAGTAGCCTCTGTCGTACTCGATCAGATCACGCACCGCCGCACAACCGCTCCGCGCAAGGTCCGTGACGCGCGCGGGGCGCCACCCGCTGGTGCAATGGGGGGACCGGGTGCGCCACACGCGCGGCGGTGGAGGTGTCGTGGCGGAACGGGACACGGAACGGGTCCAGGCGCTCGTGACCAGGGTGCGGGCCATGGAGCAGGCGACCGGCGAGATAGGCACGACGCTCGACGAGACGACCACGTGCCGGGAACTCGTGCGCTTCGCCACCGAGCACCTGCGTGCCTCGGTGACGGTCGACCTGGCGGCAGAACAGCCGCAGTCACAGCCGGACGGCGCGCGGACGAGGGCCCGGACGGCCACGCGGAACCCACGCCGGCCCGGCTCCGGCCCGTCCGGCTCCGGCGCCCCCGGCCCCATCCCGCCCGGCTCCGCCCAGTACGGCCCGCTCCGACCCGGCCCCGCCCCGCACGGTCTCCACCCGCCCGGCTACGGCCCGCCCGGCTCCGGCCTCCCCTCCGCGCCCGCCTCGATCGGCGCCGGTGCCCACCGCCTCGCCGTTCCCCTCGCCGTGCACGACGAGGCGCCCCTCGGGACCGTCACCGTCGCACGTACCGCCGGCGGGCCCTTCCCCGCCGACGAAGTGGCGCTGCTCCGGCACGCCGCCCGGCTCGCCGCCCGGCACCTCGGGCACGCGCGGCGGCTCGCGGCCACCGAGGACACCGCGCTGCACCTCCAGCGCGCCCTGGTCGCCGAGCCCGGCCGGCCGCACCCGAACCTGGAGATCGCGGGCGGCTACCTGCCCGCCGGGCACCGCACCCTCGTGGGCGGGGACTGGTTCGAGACGGTACGGCTCCACTTCGGCCGCAGCCTGCTCGTCGTCGGCGACGTGATGGGGCACGGCCTGGACGCCGCCGTCGACATGAACGCCTACCGCGCGGCCCTGCGCGAGGTCGCCGCCACCGACCTGCCGCCGCACCGGGTGCTGCGCCACCTCGACTCGGTGGTCGCCGAGGACGACGCCCGCCGTCCCGCCACCTGCCTGCTCGTCCGGGTCGACCCGGCCCGCGGCGCGGCGACCTTCGCGAACGCCGGGCACCTGCCGCCCGCCGTGTTCGGCGCGGACGGCTCGGCCGAGCTCGTCGATCTCCCGGTGGGCCCGCCCCTCGGCACCGGCGTCGGCGGGTACGAGCCGACGACGCGCCCGCTCGCCCCCGGCGCGACCCTGCTGATCTTCACCGACGGCCTCGTCGAACGCCGGGGCGAGGACATCGACGTGTCGCTCGCCCGGCTCGCCGCGCTCCGGCTCCCCGCCGGTTCCGGTCCGCGCGAGGTCGTCGAGGAGGTCCTGCGGAGGCTGGACGCGCACACGGCGGAGGACGACGTGGCCGTGCTCGCGGCCCGCATCCGCGCGCGTGCACCCCAGTGACACGGGGTCACTTCCGCCCCACGGACGGACGTGACGCACGGTCACACCACCCCCGGGTACGACGGGATTCCCGCCTGGGCGGGATTCTTCCCGCAGGACGCTTGTGCGCGGCCCCGGGGACCGTCACGCTCCTCGTATGAACACGGCCAGGCATGCCAGTGAACGTCTGATGAGCTGGCCCTCGCTGACCCCCGCCCGCGCCCATTGCGGCGCCGCGCTCGGACTGGGTACCGCGACGCAGGAGATCGTGCATTTCCACGGCGAGCACGAGGCCGACGTCCACCTCACCCGCGCCATGGTCGCCAAACTGCGCCACGCGCTCCTCGGATCGAGCGCGGTACGGCTCCGCGCCGGTTCCGGATGGGTGACGGTCCGTCTGGACATGGGATCGGACATCGACCTGCTCGCCACCCTGGTGAGCGCCGCCCTCCAGGCCAACGGCGTCCCCGACGTCGCCCCGGACGGCTGCACCCGCATCCGGCCGGTCCCCGGACACCGCTGAGCGGAGCCCCCGCGGGCATCCGGCTTCACGCGCGCGTACCCGGGCGAGGCGCGGCCACGCGCGCGTGCGACGCTTCCCTCGTGCGTGGCTACGCGCGCGTGCCCTCGGCACCCTCCGCCGGGACGGGGAAGAGCATGCACGTGCTCGTCGCGTGCCCGAGCAGGCGGTCCTCCGCGTCGTAGAGCCCCGCCTCGGCCAGCGCGGTCCTGCGGCCCCGCGAGATCACCGTGCCGATGGCACGGACCTTGCCGGTGGCGGTGGTGAGCGGCCGAAGGAAGCGGGTCGACAGGTCGAGCGAGGTGTACGCCGTCCCCTGCGGGAGCGTGGAGTGCACCGCGCAGCCGGTCGCCGAGTCGAGCAGGGTCGCGTAGACCCCGCCGTGCACGCTGCCGATGAGGTTGTAGTGCTCCTCGCCCGGCTCCAGGACGAACACGGCCCGCCCGTCCTCGACCTCCTCCAGGCTGAAGCCGAGGAGCGAGGCGATCGGGGGTCCGGGCAGGCGTCCCGCCACGATCTCCCGCAGGAAGTCGAGGCCCGCCATCGTCGCCGCGGCGCGCGCGGTGGCGCCGGCGTCCTCCCACTCGACCGTACGCGTCCGCGCCATGACCGTTCTCCGCCCGCCGTGGCCCGCTGGCTCCCAGCTGGCTCTGTACCGCGAAGCTAGCTGCGGTGCCAGCTGACTGTCAACGACAGAGTCAGGTGGCTAGAGTGTGACGATGAAGTGGCTGGAGACCGACACGGAGAACTGCCCGGTCCGGCGCACCCTGGACCTCGTGGGCGAGAAGTGGACCCTGCTGATCCTGCGGGACGCCTTCAACGGAGTGCGCCGCTACGACGAGTTCCGCCGGCACCTCGGGCTCTCCGAGGCCGTCCTCGCCGACCGGCTCCGCAAGCTCGTCACCGCGGAGGTCCTGCGCGCCGAGCCCTACCGCGAACCCGGCGCCCGCACCCGGTACGAGTACCGGCTCACCCCCAAGGGCATCGACCTCTGGCCCGTACTGCTCGCCCTCAAACAGTGGGGCGACACCCACGCCGGGGAGCCCGAGGGGCCCGTCCTCGACATCCGGCACACCGACTGCGACGCCGCCGTCCGCGTCGTCGTCCAGTGCGAGGGCGAGGAACGGGCCACCCTCACCGTCCGCGACGTCACCGTCCGCCCCGGCCCCGGCGCCCGCCCGCTCGACGCCTGACGCACGCCCGCCCTGCACCCGTTCGGCCGCACCGGGAGATGTCCCGCCGCCCGGCCGGGTACCGAACGAGGCATGCCCTCCACACCAGGTCCGCCGCACGACGGTGCCCCCACCGACAACGGCCACTGGTTCCAGCGCCTGTACACCCGCGTCAGCGCCTCGCCCCTCGGGCTCGCCTGGAACCGCGGCCGAGCCATGGAACTCATGCACCGCGCCATGGGCTTCGCCGCGCTCAGCCTGCTCACCCTCGTCCCGCTCCTCATCGTGGTCGCCGCGGCCGACCTCGCCAGGGGCCAGGGCTTCGCCCGCTGGCTCGTCCAGGGCCTCGGCGTCTCGGAGGTCTCGCAGGAGCAGATCGAGCGGCTCTTCGGCCAGCCGGGAGCGGCCCTGCAACGCACCACCGCCTTCGGTCTCGCCGCCCTCGCCGCCTTCGGCGTCACCTTCGGATCCGCCGTACAGACCGGGTACGAGCGGGCCTGGGACCTCCCCACCGCCCGCTGGCACACCATGTGGCGGCACGTCGTCTGGCTCGCCGTCCTCGTCGCCTGCCTCCTCCTCTTCGTCGCCACCCCGGCACCCGCCGAGTCCCCGGCCGCGATCACCGCCCTGGTCGCCCTCGCCGACCTGGCCGGCACCTTCGTCTTCTTCTGGTGGTCGCAGCGCTTCCTGCTCTGCGGCCGCATCCGCTGGCGCGCCCTCGCCCCAGGAGCCGTCCTCACCGCACTCGGACTGCTGGGGTTGCGGATCTTCTCCCAGCTCGTCTTCTCGCCGCTCATCGCCTCCAACGCGGTGACGTACGGCCAGTTCGGCACCGTGCTCGTCCTCCAGTCCTGGCTCGTCGGCGTCGGCTTCGTCGTGTACGGAGGCGCCCTGGCCGGGCGCCTCGTCCACGAGGTCCTCATCGAGCGGCGGCTCGGCGGGAGCGGCCCGGCCGCCGAGTAGCGGACCTCACTGGTCCCGGCGCCGCACCACCAGCACCGTCACCACCGCCGCGCCGACCGCCCACAGCGCGTACACCAGCCACGCGCCCCCCCCACCGTCCACGGGTACGGCTGCTCGAACGTCCCCGGTGCCGCGAGCCGCTGCCAGGCCTTCAGCGGTGTCGTGTGCGCGAGCACCGCGGTCAGGTGACGCCGCTCGCCGAGCACCATCGGCACGAACAACAGCAGCAGCACCGACCCCACGACCGAGACCGCGCTGCGCCGCAGCTGCGCGCCGAGCGCCATCCCCGTCACCGCGCCCACCGGCGCGAGCAGCGCGGACGCCACCATGAGCCGCAGCGCCCCCGGATGCGTGATCGACAGCCCCGCGTCCCGCACCGAGAGGACGGCCTGCGACAGCCAGAACGAAGCGGCCGCGACCACATCGGCGTCGCCACCGCGAAGACCTGTGTGACCCGTCTCCTCGCCGAACCGGAGGCTCGCGACCGGGTGCGGCTGGTGATCATCGCGTACGAGGCGGGGCCGGTCTCCATCGCCTGACCTCCCGGCAGGCGCGGGCTGCCACCAGGGGCGGTGGTGATCACACGATCCGGTGATACACCCGCGAGCGGCCGGGCGCCGGGCCCGCGACCGCTTGGATGGGTGGTGATCCCATCGGCCCGTCGAAAGAGAGCCGCCCATGGCGAACATCTGGCTGCCGCCCGTCGAGTACGTCGCGACCCTGCCGAGAGCGACGGCTTACGCCTGCCTCTACTTCACCGACACCGGAGGCCGCCCCTTCCAGCTGCGCGCCACCTACCGCACCGAGCCGTGGCAGTGGCCCGGCGGCAACATGGACCCGGGGGAGACTCCCTGGGAGACGGCCGTACGCGAGTGCCACGAGGAGACCGGGATCACCTTCACCGGCGAACCCCGCCTCCTCGGCACCCACTTCGTCGTCGACCGCGGTGAGGAGTGGCCGGCCAACCACATCGGCTTCGTCTTCGACGGCGGTGAGCTGACGGACGAGCAGATCGCCGGCGTCGTGCTTGACCCGGAGGAGCACAGCGAGTACAGCCTGCGCACCCTCGACGAGTGGGAGCGGGAGATGGAGCCGCGGGAGTTCGCCCGGCTCGCGGGCATCGACCGGGCCCGCAGGACGGGCACACCGGTGTACCTGGAGAGCGGTCCCGAGGGGGACTGAGCACCGGAGGCGCGGGCCCGGGGACCGTCCTTCCGTACGGACGCTCCCCGGGCCCGGAGACTTCGGGACATCCGCCACGACCATACGGTTCCATTCGATATGGGATAGAAGGGCGCTATGTGCTGGAGTGCGACGGTCGACCTCTGGGCGGGCCTCGGCATCGGCGCCGTCGGCGTGGCCTCCCTCGCCTCCGTACGGCGCCCCGGGGACGCGCCGCTCGCCGCCCTGCCCCTGCTCCTCGGCGCCCACCAGGTCGTCGAGGCCGCCGTCCGGCACGCCGGCGGCGGACCGGGACCCGCCACCCTCGCCTGGGCCGTGATCGCCCTCCCGCTGCTGCCCCTGTGGGTACCGCTCGGCGTCCTGACCGCCGCCCGCCCCGCCGACCGGCCGCGCCTCCTCGTCCCGCTCGCCGCCGGAACCGCGACCGCCGGCCTCCTCGCGTACGCCCTCGCCACCCGCACCGTCGAGGCCGAGATCCGAGGCCGCACCGTCGGCTACGCCGTGGGCGTGCCGTACGCGCCCCTCGTCCTCGCCGCCTACCTCCTCGCCACCGTCGGCGCCCTCCTCCTCGCCCGCGACCGGCTCCTGAGGCTCCTCGGGCTGGTCACCGGGGTGGGGGCGGCCGTCTGCGCCCTCCTCTGGCGCACGGCCTTCCTCTCCACCTGGTGCGCCCTCGCGGCGGTCGCCTCGCTGCTGATCCTCGTCTGGATCCGGAGACGGCCGTAACTCCTCGGCCGTTCAGCAGTTGACCCGGTCATGAAGAAGCGCAGCATGCTCGCCATCGCCTCCCTCGCCGCAGGCGTCGTCACCGCCCTCATCACCCCGCCGCCGCACGCGAACGCCGTCGAGAGCCCGCTGGGCGGCGCCACCGGCCTCCTCCAGGAGGACGGCGTCGGGCCCGTGCTCCACCAGACCGTCGAGGGCGCCGAGAGCGCCCTCCAGGACCCGGGGACCGGCGGAGTGCTCTGACGTCGGCGACCGTGCCGCCACCGGTGCCCCGCGCCCCCGACGGGCCGCGGGGCACCGGCGCGCCGTGACACGGGAGGAGGCGGCCCGTGCGCGCGCCGTGGGCGAGTAATGACAGGATGTCCCCATGAGCGAGAACGTTTACTTCGACATCACCATCAACGACGAGCCCGCGGGCCGCATCACCTTCAAGCTGTTCGACGACGTCGTCCCCGAGACGGCCCGGAACTTCCGTGAGCTCGCCACCGGCGAGCACGGCTTCGGTTACGCCGGCTCCCCGTTCCACCGCGTCATCCCGCAGTTCATGCTGCAGGGCGGCGACTTCACCCGGGGCAACGGCACCGGTGGCAAGAGCATCTACGGCGAGAAGTTCGCGGACGAGAACTTCAAGCTGAAGCACGACCGCCCGTTCCTGCTCTCGATGGCCAACGCCGGCCCGAACAGCAACGGCTCGCAGTTCTTCATCACCACGATCGTCACCGACTGGCTCGACGGCAAGCACGTCGTCTTCGGCGAGGTCGTCGAGGGCCAGGACCTGGTCAAGAAGATCGAGGGCCTCGGCTCCCGCTCCGGCGCCACCAGCGCCACCATCAAGGTCTCCGACTCCGGCATCGCCAAGGCCTGATCGCCTTCCGGAGCCGAGTGGGGGCGCCGCGCGTCCTCCCTCGAACCCACCCGGCCGGGGCGGGGACGCCGTCCGTGCGACACGCGTCCCCGCCTCCGCCGGCTCCGGGGCAGGTTCCTCAGGCGAAGGCGGGCGCGTTCCGCTCCGCCCACGCCGAGAACGGACTCGGACCCCGCCCGAGCACCCGCTCCACGTCCGGGCTCACCCGCTGCTCCTCCGGACGGGGCTCGCCCATCACCGACAGCATCCCGTCGACGGCGTCCTCCGGCAGGAACCGCGTCAGCCGGGACCTGGCCTCGGCCGCGCTCAGCGGCGCGAACTCCACCGCTTCGCCGAGCGCCCCCGCGAGCGCCCGCACCTGCTCGCGCGCCGTCACCGCCACCGGGCCGGTCAGCACATAGGTGCGCCCCGCGTGCCCCGGACCGCGCAGCGCCTCCGCCGCGACCCCCGCGATGTCCGCCGGATCCACCAGCGGCAGTGCCACATCGGCGAACGGCGCCGCCACCGCACGGTCGGCACGCACCTGAGGGGCCCAGAAGAACGCGTTGGACGCGAAACCCCCGGGACGCAGCACCGTCCAGTCGAGCCCCGACTCCCGTACCGCCTCCTCGAACGTACGGAGAATCGCGTGCGATACGGAGTCCGTCCGCGTGCCCACCAGCTGCGAGGACTGGAGCACGATCCGCCGCACCCCGGCGGCCACCGCCGCGGCCACGATCTCGCGCGGCCTCAGCTCGTCCCCCAGCCCGGCGACCAGCAGGTACACCGCCTCCGCCCCCTCGAAGAGGCCGCCGAGACCGTCCACCTCGGCCAGATCACCCCGCCGGTGCGCCACCCCCGCGGGCAGGCCCTCGGCCGGCCGACGGCTCACCGCCGTGACCTCCTCGCCGGCCGCGGCCAGCAGCTCCACCAGCGGTCGTCCGACGTTTCCGGTCGCTCCGGTCACCACGATCACAGTTCTTCCCTCCAGGGAGTCCCCGGCGGAGCGCGAACGCCCCGCCGTCTTCGTGACCTCATCCTGGAAGGCGAACTGGCCATCTTCCGGCCAGTTTCCCCGGGCTCCTCAGCTCGCCCCGGATGCGCCCTCGCCCTCGCCGTACCGCCGCTCGAACTTCGCGATCCGGCCCTCAGAGTCCACCGTCCGGGCCTTGCCCGTGTAGAACGGGTGGCTCTCGGAGGAGATCTCGACATCGATCACCGGGTACGTCCTGCCGTCGTCCCAGTCGATGGTCCGCTCGCTGGTCGCGGTGGACCGGGTCAGAAAGGCGTACCCGGCCGTGCGGTCACGGAAGACCACCGGGCCGTACTCGGGCTGCTTGTCCTGCTGCACGTGTCCTCCTCGGGCTGACGCCCTGGCTCGACCGGCCGGATCGGCGCGGCACCCCCAGCCTCCCCGCGCCCGCGGCGGCCGACCAGCGCCACAGGTCCGACCGGGTGACCCCCGACCGGACCGGGCCGCGCCGGACACGGCCCGGCGGGTGCCCCGCCGATCCGGCCGGGCGGGGCCTTCCGGGTACGGCCCCGGCGGGGTGCCACGCCGATCGGGCCCGGCGGAACTCTCCGGGCACGGACTACGGCCAGCGTGCCGCGAGCAGCAGCGCGATGTCGTCCGGGCGGGCCGTGGCCTCCCGGGCCTCCCGGGTCAACCGGTCGGCGGCCTCCGCAAGCGGCAGCGAAGCGGTCGCGGCGAGGGCCTGCCGCAGGGCCTCGATCCCGTCGTCGATGTCCTCGCCCGGCTTTTCCACCAGACCGTCAGTGAACAGCGCGAGCACCGCGCCCGGAGCCAGCCGCAGCCGCGTCACCGGATACGAGGCACGGCCGTCGATCCCGAGTACCATCCCGCCCGCGAGCTCCACCCGCTCCGTCGTCCCGTCGGGGCGCATCAGCAGCGGCGGCGGATGACCGGCCCGTACCGCCCGCAGTTCCCCCGTCTCCGGGTCGAGCAACACATAGCAGCAGCTGGCGAACTGCCCCGGATCCAGGTCGATGAGCAGCCGGTTGGTGCCCCGCATCACGTCCTGCGGCCGGTGCCCGGCCAGCGCGAAGGCCCGTACGGCGCTCCGCAGCTGACCCATCGTGGCCGCGGCAGCCACCCCGTGCCCCTGCACGTCGCCGATCACCAGCGCGAGGCGCTTCGGCCCCGTCTCGATCACGTCGTACCAGTCCCCGCCGACGTCCATGCCCGCCGTCCCCGGCAGATAGCGGCCCACCGTGTCCACGCCGTCGCGCACCGGCAGCCGATGCGGCAGCAGCGCGTCCTGGAGGCCCCGCGCCACCGCCGACTCCGTCTCGTACCGCTGCGCGCGCTCCAGGGCCTGCGCGATCAGGCCCGCGAGCGCCGTCAGCACGGTCCGCTCCTCCGCGCTGAACCCGCGCGGACGGTCGAAGCCCAGGATGCAGGAGCCCACCGGCCGGCCCGAGGCGATCAGCGGCAGGAACGCCCGCGCCCCCGAGTGCGCGTCCAGCGGGAGGTCCGGATACGCCCGGCCCAGCTGCTCCATCGACTCGAAGAACAGCGGCCGGCCCGTCGTCAGCGTCTCCACCCCCGGCACCCGGGAGTCCAGGGCCACCCCGTCGAAGGGTTCGAGGAATCCCGGCGGGAAGCCCGTCTCCCAGGCCAGGTACAGTCGCCGGTCGCTGAGCAGGTAGATGGCCAGCTGCCGCCCGCCGAACGCCGGCAGCAACTCCTCCGTCACCACCGAGGACACCTGGCGCGCCGTCACCGCCTCGGAGAGCGCGATGGCCAGGGCCACCGGCCGGTACAGCTCGGTGATCCGGCCCTCCGAGGCGTCCGGACGCGACGCCGGCCGCCCCGGTGCCCCGGGGCCCCGCGGTCGCGCCGTCGGACCGTCCTCGGGGACCAGCACCATGGTCACCCCGTCCCGCCCCGGATGCAGCGACACCGAAAGCCACCGGCCCTGCTCGGGGCGGGCCAGGAACCGCACCGGCTCGCCGGAGAGGAGCGCGGCGCGCAGCTGCTCCTCGTGGAAGGGGAGACCGAACCAGGGCAGCGCCTCCCACAGCGGTCGCCCCGCGAGCGCCCCGCGTGGCCGGCCGAGCAGCCGCTCGGTGCGCTCGTTGACGTAGGTGACGCGGCCCAGGCGGTCGATCGCGAGGATCGCCCGGGGCAGCCGGTCGGTGGCGTCGGAGCCGACCAGACCGGTGCCGAGGTCGACGAGGGTGCAGGTGAGGCGCACGCCGGCGGTGGACGCGGCGAACCCGTCGGAGGTACCGATCCCCGGCGGCGCGCCGTACCGGCCGAACGCGTCGGGCCGCCCCGCGCCCTCCGCCCCCGCCGGGCTCCTGCGCGCCCTCGTGGACACCTCCAGGAGGTGCAGCCCCCCGTCCGGCCCCTTCAGGCGTATCCGGCGCACCACCGGCCGCCCGCCCGGATCCGTGGCCTGCCGGGCCGCCGCCCACAGCGCGTATCCGTCCTCCGGCTCGAGCAGGGACGTCAGCACCTCGATCGAACAGGGCGAGGTCACCTCCGCGCCGAGGATGTCCAGGAGACCGGCGTCCATGGTCACCGTGCCCGTGTCCAGGTCCCAGTCGAAGGTGCCGAACCGGACCGGGGGCGCGCCCGCCGTGGACAGCTGGACGCACACCGGATCGCCCGGCCATTCGACCGGCGTCCCCCGGCGGGTCAGGTCGGCCAGGGCGCCACCGAGTCGGAGTGCCTCGCGCGTCATGCGGCGGCGGTCCCGTGTGTCGACCGGTATCCCCGGGGTCGGTGCCCGCAGCGCCACGAGCACCCCGAAACGTTCACGGCCCGCGACGACCGGCGCGTACAGCGAGGCGAAGGGGAACGGCAGACTCGCCACCAGCTGGGGGAACCGGCGCATGGCCTCCTCGACGTCGGGGAGGTGGACGGCCTGGCCCGAGCGATGCACCTCGGCCACCGGCAACGGCCGGTTCTCGTGCATCCGCCACCACGGCCGGAACATGGGCCCCGGCAACCCCACCAGCACTGCGAGCCGCAGTAGCCCCGGAGTTCCCGAGCGCAGGTACACCGCGCCCGCGTATCCGCCGACCTCCTCGACGGTCCGCAGCGCCGTCTCGGCGAGGGCCCAGGTCAGAGCGCCGGAAGCCGGCCCGTCAGCGGCTTCGTTCCCGGACGGACGCCCGGTGCCGTCCGCCGGGCCGGTGCCGGACGTGCCGTGCGAGGTCACACAGCCAGGATGCGCCCGGTCCCGCCCGCACGCCCCCCGGGGAGGTTGACCGCACGCGCCCGTCCCGTCACACTCGGTGGTCGGCCGCCGCCGGAGGCGCGGCGCCGGAACCACCTCGCGACCAGGGGGCACGATGACGGACCGGGTTCTTCCGTACGACGTACACGGCGGGGGCCCCGCGCGGGCGCTCTTCCTGCACAACTGGTTCGGCGACCGGACCAGCTTCGCCCCGCTGCGGGACCATCTGGACGGGACCACCGGCTCGTACGCCTTCGTCGACTGCCGCGGCTACGGCGAGGCCCTCGACCGCAGCGGCGCCTTCACCATGGAGGAGGTCGCGGCCGACGCCCTCGCGGTCGCCGACGACCTCGGCTGGGACACCTTCTCCGTGATCGGGCACTCGATGGGCGGCAAGGCGGCCCAGCTGATGCTCCTGGACGCCCCCGACCGGGTCCGCTCGATCATCGGCGTCTCGCCCGTCTCCGCCGCGGGCTTCCCGCTGGACGGGGAGACCTGGGAACTCTTCGCGGGCGCCGCCGCGGAACCGGCCAACCGGCGGGCCATCATCGACAACACCACCGGCAACCGCTACGACGACGTCTGGCTGGACGCCCTCGTGGAGCGCTCCGTCGGCCGCTCCTCCGCCACGGCCTTCCGCAGCTACCTCGACTCCTGGTCCCGCACCGACTTCCACGAGCGGGTCCGCGACAACCCCACCCCGGTGCTGCTCGTCGTCGGGGCCCACGACCCCGCCCTCGGCAGCGAGGCGATGGAGTCGACCTGGCTGCGCTGGTACCCCAACGCGCGCCTCGAAGTGCTCAAGGACGCCGGCCACTACGCCCCCGAGGAGACCCCCGAGGCCCTGGCCGGAGCCATCGAGGCCTTCCTCGCCGCCTGACCGGCGAAGAAGGGACCTTTCGCGCCGTCACCAGGGACCGAAGTCCCGGGTGACGGCCCGGCCGCCGGGCACCCGACGGATGAAGGGTGCGCGAGCGCACCGGCCGGAAGGACGGAAGGGCGGGAGACCGATGACGGAGCGGACCGGTCACGGGCACGGCGAGCAGGAGCAGGGCGGTCAGGGGCACGGCGGGCGGACACGGGGCGCGCACGGACCGGGCGGGGACGCGCCGGGCGGTGACGGCCGGGACGGAGCGCGCGGTCATGTGCTCGTCGGGGTCGACGGCTCCGAGTCCGCGCTGCGCGCGGTGGAGACCGCCGCACAGGAAGCCCGGTCGCACGGAGCGGCCCTGAGCGTCGTCCATGCCTTCGTATGGCCCCTGCTCCACGTTCCCCTCGGCCCCTCGGCGTACGGTCCGCCCGGCGGCGGTCTCCGGCAGCAGGCCCAGGACATCGTCGACACGGCCGTCGCCCGCGCCCGGGCCTGCGCACCGGAGGTCGACGTCACGGGGGAGGTCATCGAGGGGGAACCCCTCACCGTGCTGGCCACCCGGTCCCGCTCGGCCGCGCTCGCGGTGGTCGGCAGCCGGGGCGCGGGCGCGTTCACGGGCCTCCTCGTCGGCTCGGTCGCGGTCCATCTCGCGGCCCACGCCGCCTGCCCCGTGCTGGTGGTCCGGGGCCGCGAGCGGCCGAGCGGGCCCGTCCTGCTCGCCGTCGACGGTTCCGCCGACTCCGACGCGGCCGTCGAGTTCGCCTTCGCCGAGGCCGCGGCCCGGGGCGCCGAACTGCTCGCGGTGCACGCCTGGACCCCGACGACCGGCCCCGCCGACCTCACCCCGCTCTTCCACGGCACGGAGGAGATCCGGGGCGAGGAGGGGCGCGTCCTCGACGGGGCGCTCGCGGCGGCGGTGGCCCGGCGGCCCGGCCTCCCGGTCGAGCGGCGCCTCGTACGGGGCAGGACCCGCCCGGTCCTGCTCGCGGAGAGCGCCGACGCCCAGCTCGTGGTGACGGGCGCCCGGGGGCGCGGCGGATTCGCCGGGCTGCTGCTCGGCTCGGTCAGCCAGGCCCTGCTGCACCACGCGGAGTGCCCGGTCGCCGTCGTCCGGGGGTGACCCCGGCGCCGACGCGTCTACCCTGGAGACACGGGCAGGGGACGGACGGACCGTTTCGCCCCGTTGCCCGGAGCCGCGTGACGGAAGGGCGGCCGAGGATGTTCTTCAGCGATCGCACGGACGCGGGACGCCGGCTCGCGGCCCGCCTCGACCGGTTCAAGGGCGACGACGTCGTGGTGCTCGGTCTTCCGCGCGGGGGAGTGCCGGTGGCCGCGGAGGTCGCCGACGCCCTCGGCGCACCGCTGGACATCTGTCTCGTACGCAAGCTGGGCGTGCCCCGGCAGCCGGAGCTGGCGATGGGCGCGCTCGGCGAGGGCGGCGTACGGGTGCTCAACGAACGGGTGCTGCGGGAGGCCGGGGTCGACGAGCGCGAACTCGCCGCCGTGGAGGAGCGCGAGCAGCTCGAACTGGAGCAGCGCGGTCGCCGCTACCGGGGGAGCAGACCGGCCGTGCCCCTGGAGGGGCGCACGGTCCTGATCGTCGACGACGGGCTCGCCACCGGCGCCACCGCCCTCGCGGCCTGCCGGGTGGTACGGGCCAGGGGCGCCGCCCGGATCGTGCTCGCTGTCCCGGTCGCACCGCACGGCTGGACGGCCCGTCTCGGCGGCGAGGCCGACGAGACGGTGAGCGTCCGTACGCCGGAACCGTTCTACGCTATCGGCCAGTTCTATCAGGACTTCTCCCAGACCCCCGACGCCGAGGTGGTCGCCTGTCTCGACCGGATCCGCGCCGCGCACGACCCGGTCGTCCAGGACGCGGACGTCCGCGTCCCGCTCCCCGGGGTCACCCTCGCCGGGCGGCTCGCGGTGCCCGAAGGCGCCACCGGCATCGTCCTGTTCGCCCACGGCAGCGGCAGCGGCCGGCACAGTCCACGCAACCGTGCCGTCGCCGCCGCGCTCAACCGGGCGGGCCTCGGCACGCTCCTGTTCGACCTGCTGACCGAGGCCGAGGCGGTCGACCGGGCCCATGTCTTCGACACCCCGCTGCTCGCCGGCCGGCTCGCCGGAGCCACGGAATGGCTGGCCGGGGAGCCGGTCAGCGACGGCCTGCCGCTCGGGTACTTCGGGGCCAGTACGGGAGCGGCCGCCGCGCTGTGGGCGGCGGGCGATCCGTCCTCGCAGGTGGCCGCGGTCGTCTCGCGTGGCGGCCGGCCGGACCTCGCGGCCGACCACCTGGCGCGGGTCCGCGCGCCGACGCTGCTCGTGGTCGGAGGCAGGGACGCGCTGGTCCTCGACCTCAACCGGCGGGCGCGGTCGCTGCTGCGCTGCGAGAGCAGGCTCGAGGTCGTGGAGGGCGCCACCCATCTGTTCGAGGAGCCGGGCGCCCTGGAGGAGGTGGCGGAGCTCGCCACCTCCTGGTTCACCGGGCACTTCCGGGATCAGTAGGCGCCGTTGACGTTGTCGATGGAGCCGTAGCGGTCGGCCGCGTAGTTGCAGGCGGCGGTGATGTTGGCGACCGGGTCGAACAGGTCCAGGGCCGTACCGGGCACGTGGTAGGCCTGGAAGGTCGGCTCGATGACCTGGAGCAGACCCTTGGAGGGCGTGCCGGCCGACGCGTTGGAGTCCCAGAGGTTGATGGCCTGGGGGTTGCCCGAGGACTCGCGCATCACATTGCGGAGGATGCCGTCGTACGAGCCGGGGATGCCGTGCTGGGCCATGATGTCCAGCGACTCCCGGATCCAGCCGTCGAGGTTGTCGGCGTACCGGGTGGCCGCGGCAGGGGCGGCCTGGACGGCGGCCGGAGCGGCGACGGGCAGGGCCTGGGTGGCGGAGGCGCCCGTGCCGGTGGCGACGGCGGCGGTGACGGGGGCGGGGGCGGCCCGGCGCTCGGAGCGACTCGCCCGCTCGGTGGTCGCGGAGGACTTCTTCGCCTGCGCGGGGGCGGCCTTCGCGGAATCCCGACGAATCGTCAGTTCAAGTCCCGGATGAATAAGTGACGGATTGTCACCCACAGTCGCCCTGTTGGCCCGGTAAAGGTCCTTCCAGCCGCCCTGAATTCCCTTCTTCTTGGCGATCAGGGAAAGCGAGTCGCCACCGACGACGGTGTAGGTGCGTGCGGTGGCGGGGGCTGCCGGAGCCTTGGCCGGTGCCGCGAGGGCGGCCGGAGCGGCGGGGGCGGCGACGGCGCGCACGGCGATTTCCGGTGCTGCCGAGACGGGCGCGGCACTGGCTCCCGCGGGGGCGATCAGGGGCAGGGCGATGGCGGCCCCACCCGTCCCGACCAGCGCCCATCCACGGGAGACGGGGTTGCGGCGGGTGCGGCGGTGTTTGGCGACTGCAGGCATGACGGTGTCCTCTCCGGCGCCTGCGGGGTGAGCTGTCGGGTTCGGACGGGAGATGTCCGGCCGCGCGCACGCGGCTGCACCCCGAGCCGTCCCGGAATCCGGGTCGGCGTATTCGTGGGTCCCCCGCTCCTGCCGTCGGGTGAAAAGGGAGGTATTTCGAGCGGTGGCAGGATTCGGCGATCCGCTCGAATGGAGGTGACCGTAGGCCAGTAATGCGATGGAGAACAAGAGGGCCGGAGCGATGGCCTCCGTGAAGGATCACGGAATTCACGTAATTCAAGATCGACGGGAACTCGTCGCCGTGGAACTCCCTTGTCCGGCACGGCCTCGGCGGGCGACGGCCGGAGGGGCGTGTCCGGAAAAGTGAGTCGCGTCACCAGGTGTTCAATGTCCGAATATGTGAGGTAATTCGGTTAATGGGGAATCGTGCCGTAAAGACCTACTGGAGGTGCGTACAGGGCGGGGTAAAAGTCGCAAACCAGACATTCTTCCTGAAAGATGGGAGCGACCCCGACCGAGGAGCCGCCCGGATGTCGCCCTCCACCCCCCTGCTCAGCCCGGACACCCTCGACCGCGAGGCCGTCGCGCTCTACGAGAGCGCGACCTGGCAGCGGATCGTCACGGACTGGACCCCCGCGCCCACGGCCGCCCCCGCCCCCGCGCCCACGGCCGTACCGGCGCCGGACGTGGAGCGATGGAGACGGCTGCTCACCGTCCCGGTGGACCGCCTCGTCGCCGACGCGCTCGACGCGCTCCCCCCGCCCCTGCCCGTCGAGCGCCGCCTCCCCGGCCGGCTCGGGGCGGTCCTGCCCGACCGGCTGCACTCCTGGCGCCGCATCGGACAGCCCGAGCTGCGCCCCTCCGTCCACCTCGGCTACGCGCGCCTGGTGCTGACGGAGTGGGGCTGGCAGAACGCCCCCTACAAGCTGCGCGACGCCCGGGGAGCCCGGTGCGTCTGCGGCGCCCTGCTGGCCGCCCACCGCCTCGGCTACGGCGGTGCGACGACGATGAACGAGGCCGCCGCCTGGATCATGACCGAGCTGCGCTCGCGCGGCTGGCACGAGCTGATCGGGCCGTGGAACCGGGCCCCCGGCCGTACGGCGGCCGACGCGGTGGCCCTGCTCGATGCCACGATCCACCGCGCCGCGCTCGCGGGCCGCTGACGCGGCCCCGGACTCACCCGCTGATGCTCGGCGCCCCGGTCTCGATGTGGCCGGTGTACCGGCGCGACCAGGTCCCGTCGATGTCGGCGAGGACCGTGAAGTCGTACCAGCCGTTGGTGTACGCCACCGCGTTGAAGAAGTCCTCGCGGGTGGAGTTCGCCGGGACGGTGTACGTCCACGGGCCGTCCGTACGGTAGGCGTTCGAGCGGACGGTGAAGGTCACCGGCCCGGCCGAGGTGTTGCTCAGCTTGAAGTAGAGGGCCGTCCTGCCCGTGCCCGGTTCGGTCGCGAACCGGGCCGCCACCTCGATGGCCTTGCCCGCCTTGGACGCGTCGCCGATGAAGCGGCGCAGGAAGCGGTTGGGGCCCATCATCGAGATGTCGTACTTGCCGGAACCCGACCCGAGGCCGATGTTGAAGTAGTCGGACGCGGTGGCGCCGGCGTCGACCGTGTACTGCCAGGCGGCCGTGTCGCGGTACTGGTGGGGGTGGATCGAGAAGTGCGCCGCCCGCTTGGCCTCGGTGCCCTGGTTGGTCATCGAGAACCAGGCCAGGATCTTTCCGGCGGCGCCGAACTCGAAGCGGTCGAGGTTGCCGTTCACCTGGTAGGGCAGGGCGCGGGCCGGCCGGGTGCCGGACTCCTGCGCGGGCAGGGCGTTGTTCTGCGGGGCCGGGTTGGGCAGCGGGCCGCAGGTGGACTGGCCGATGACCTTCGCCGTGGCCGGAAGGCCGGCCGGCACCCCGTACACCGGGTGGGCGAAGTCGAACACGCCGGTCAGATCGCCCGTCACCTTCCGCCGCCAGGCGCTGATGTTGGGGCAGGTGGCGGGGGTGCCGAGGGCCGCCGTCCAGCTCTCCATGAAGCGGAGCACGGAGGTGTGGTCGAAGACCTCGGAGCTCACCCAGCCACCCCGGGTCCACGGGGACATGACAATCATGGGGACGCGGAAGCCGAGGCCGATCGGGACGCCGTCGAGGTACTCGTCCGGCGTGCCGGGCGGAGCGACCGGCGGCGGCACATGGTCGAAGAAGCCGTCGTTCTCGTCGTAGTTGAGGAAGAGCGCGGTCGAGTCGAAGACCTCGGCGTCGGCCGCGAGCGCGCGGTAGACCAGGTCGACGAAGTGCGCGCCGTCCCCGGGCGGGGCGTACGGGTGCTCCGAGAACGCCTCGCTCGCCACCACCCACGACACCTGCGGCAGCGTCCCCGCGACGACATCGGCGCGGATCGCCGCCGCGATGTCGTCCGGGGTCGATCCGGTCACCTTGGGGACCGAGCCCATGCCGCGGTCGTAGAGCGGGTCGCCGGGGCGCGCGTCGGTGAACTTCTTGAAATACGCGAGACCGTTGTCGCCGTAGTTGTCCTGCGCGTTCTGGTAGAGCTTCCAGCTCACCCCGGCCCGCTGGAGCGCCTCGGCGTACGTCTCCCAGGTGAGGCCCGACTCGTCGCCGCCGTCCTTGCTGGAGCCGTCGACCTTCCCGCTCCACAGGAAGGTGCGGTTGGGGCCGGTGGCGCTCAGCGTGGAGCAGAAGTACGCGTCGCAGATCGTGTAGTTGTCCGCGAGGGCGTGGTGGAAGGGGATGTCCGTACGGCCGAGGTGGCCGAGCGAGCGGGTGTTGCCCACACCGGTGACCCAATTGTCCATGCGCCCCTTGTTCCAGGCGGCGTGCTGCGAGTTCCAGCTGTGCGGCAGGTCGCCGTTGCACTGGGCGAGGGTCTCGCCGTCGACGCCGCCGGCGGGCGGGGTGTCGCTGAGCTTCCAGGGGTACTGGCGGCCGCCCCAGTTGGGCTGGTTGAACATGCCCCAGCCGCCGGGCAGGTTGCCCGCGGCGCGGTCGGCGAAGCCGCGCACGCCGCGCAGGGTGCCGAAGTAGTGGTCGAAGCTGCGGTTCTCCTGCATGAGGATCACCACGTGCTTGACGTCGGTGAGGGTGCCGGTGGCCGTCGTCGCGGCGGCGGAGGCCCGTACGGGCGGCAGGGCCGCCCCCGCCACGAGCCCCGCGCCGATCCCGACGAACCCTCTGCGGCTGATGGGAAGCATGCCCCGCCCCTCCTGTCACGCTGTGCCCCTGCGGCACGTCGGGGACATCATGAGGGAGGGCGGCTTAAAGGTATACGCCCGCGAGGTAATTACTGGATTAACACACCAGGACCAAGTAGCACCGGGACGGGAATTGGTCCGAATTCATACCAATGGCATCGGGTGCGTCAGACGGTGAGGACCTCCACGCCGGCCTCGGTCAGCTGTGCGGCCGCTTCCGGGCTGATGCCGGTGTCGGTGACGAGCAGGTCGATCCGGTCCAGACCGCAGATGCGGGCGAACGCCCGGCGGCCCAGCTTGGAGGAGTCGGTCACCACGACGACCCGGCTCGCGCGCTCCGCGAAGAGCCGGCTGATGCTCGCCTCGTCCTCCTGATGGGCCATCACGCCCAGGTGCGGGTCGACCCCGTCGACCCCCAGGACCACCACATCGAGGACGACCTCGTTCAGCACGCCGACCGTCAGCGGCCCCACCAGCTCGTACGTCTGGGGGCGGGCCACCCCGCCGGTTGTCACGATCTTGATCTGCGGGCGCACCGCCAGCTCGCCCGCGATGTTGAGCGCGTTGGTGACCACGGTCAGGGCGGGCCCGGCGGGCGCGGTGCTCCCCGGGCCCTCCGGGCGACCGCTCGCGAACCGCAGCGCGAGCGCGCGGGCCACCTCGGTCGTGGTCGTCCCGCCGTTGAGGCCGACGACCTCGCCCGGCGCGACCAGGTCGGCCGCCGCCTCCGCGATCCGGCGCTTCTGCGGGGCGTGCCGGGTCGACTTGTACCGCAGGGGCAGCTCGTACGAGACGCCGTGCGCGACCGCGCCGCCCCGGGTCCGTACCAGCAGCTGCTGCTCGGCCAGCTCGTCGAGGTCCCGGCGGATCGTGGCGGCGGAGACATCCAGCGTGGACGCCGCCTCCTCGACCTCCAGCTTCCCCGAGGCTGCGAGGAGTTCAAGGAGCGTGTTCCACCGCTCGTGCTTGGGCATGGGTCCCTCCCTCGGGCTCGTGCGCGCGTCCGATTCTATCCGCCGACGCGTGCGGGATCTGGAAAGAGGATGCATGTTTCTGCTTGAATGAGCCCAGCTTCGAACAACTTCAGTCATTGCATCGCACTCACCTTGCAAGGAGACCGGCCATGAGCACCACCCGTACCGCCGTGGAGATCGCTTCCCAGCCGACGACCTGGCGCCAGGCGGCCCGCACCCTGCCCCAGCACACCGCCGCCCTGCCCCGGCGAGGCGAGCGCGTGGCGGTCATCGGCTGCGGCACCTCCTGGTTCATGGCGCTGGCCTACGCGGAGCTGCGCGAGTCCGGCGGTCACGGCGAGACCGACGCCTTCGCCGCCTCGGAGTTCCCCTACGGCCGCCACTACGACCGGGTCGTGGCCATCACCCGCTCCGGAACCACCAGCGAGGTCCTCGCCGTCCTGTCCCGGCTGCGCGGCACCGTCCCCACGGGCGCCGTCACCGCCGACCCCACCACCCCGGTGATGGACCTCGCCGACGAGGTCGCCGTCCTGGACTTCGCGGACGAGGAGTCGGTGGTCCAGACCCGCTTCGCGACCACGGTGCTCGCCCTGTTCCGCGCGCACCTGGAGTCCGAGGACGCCCTGCCCGAGGGCGTCGCCACCGTGGAGGACGCCGCGCGCGACGCCGAACTGGCTCTCGCCTCCCCGCTCGACGAGAGCATCCGCACGGCGGAGCAGTTCACCTTTCTCGGCACCGGCTGGACCTACGGACTCGCCCTGGAGGCCGGGCTGAAGATGCGCGAGGCGGCCGGCGCCTGGACCGAGGCCTACCCCGCGATGGAGTACCGCCACGGCCCCATCAGCATCACCGGCCCCGGCCGCGTCACCTGGGGCTTCGGCACCCTGCCTGCCGGGCTCGCGGACGACGTGCGCAAGGTCGGCGGCACGCTCTCCGAGAGCGACCTCGACCCGCTCGCGGACCTGATCAGGGCCCAGCGGCTCGCGGTGGCCGTCGCGGAGGCCCAGGGCCTGAACCCGGACACCCCCCGGAACCTGACCCGCTCGGTCGTCCTCACCGACGCCCCCGCCTGACCGTCACCGCCCGCACCCGCTCACACCCCGGAGAAACACCATGCCGTTGACGCCGACCGATGAGATCGTCCGCCGAGCCCGAGCGGCGGGCACCGGCGTGGGGGCGTTCAACGTCCTCCAGCTCGAACACGCCCAGGCCATCGTGGCCGGCGCCGAGACCGCCGACCGACCCGTGGTCCTCCAGATCAGCGAGAACACCGTCCGCTACCACGGAGCCCTCGAACCGGTCGCCCTCGCCTCCCTCGCCCTCGCCCGCGCCGCCAAGACCCCGGTCGCCGTCCACCTCGACCACGCCGAGAACCCCGGCCTCGTCCGCGAGGCCGTCGGCCTCGGCCTCGGCTCGGTCATGTTCGACGCCTCGAAGCTCCCGTACACCGAGAACGTGGCCGCCACCCGCGAGGTCGTGGAGCACTGCCACCAGCACGGCGTCTGGGTCGAGGCCGAACTCGGCGAGGTCGGCGGCAAGGGCGGCGCCCACACCCCGGGCGTACGGACGGACCCCGACGAGGCCCGCGCCTTCGTCGAGGCCACCGGCGTCGACGCCCTCGCGGTCGCCGTCGGCAGCTCCCACCAGATGCTGACCCGCGACGCGGTCCTCGACTTCGACCTGATCGCCCGTCTGCGCGCGGCGGTCGACACCCCGCTCGTCCTGCACGGCTCCTCGGGCGTCTCGGACGCGGACCTCACCGCCGCCGTCGCGGCCGGCATGACCAAGGTGAACGTCTCCACCCACCTCAACAAGGCCTTCACCCGGGCCGTCCGCGCCCACCTCACCGAACACCCGGACGCGGTCGACCCCCGCCACTACCTCACCCCGGCCCGCGCCGCCGTCGCCCGCGAGGTCGCCCACCTCCTGACGGTCCTCTCCCCGGCCTGACCGGCGGCGACGCGAAGGCACCGGCGACGAAGGGCAGGCACCGGCCGACGTACGCACCGGGACGGGCGCCCGCCGTACGCACCCGACCGCGCCCGCTCACCTCTCCCGCCTGCCCCACGACGCCTGGCACGCACACTCGCCACGTTGTCGTCGGTCGCCAACGCTCCGCGTCGACTCCCTCCTCCGCCTTGCGATCACACGCACCAGACCCCGCTCCCTGATCCGGCCTGATCCCAAAGACAGGCCCTAGTCGACCCGCTCCGCGACGAACACCGGGATCTCCCGGTCGGTCCTGACCTGGTAGTCCGCGTAATCGGGGAAGGCCGCCACGGCCCGCTCCCACCACTCCGCCCGCTCCTCGCCCGAGACCACACGGGTCTTCATGTCCCAGACCCGCGGGCCGTCACGCACCTCGACCCGCGGCGAGGCGACGAGGTTGTGGAACCAGACGGGGTGTTCCACCGCCCCGCCGTTCGACGCGACGAGCGCGTACGCCCCCTCGTGCTCGACCCGCATGAGCGGGGTCTTGCGGAGTTTGCCGCTCCGCACGCCGACGTTGGTCACCAGGACGACCGGCATGCCGCGCATCGTCGTCCCTTCCGTGCCGCCGGACGACTCGTACAGCTCGACCTGGTCACGGACCCACTTCGTCGGGCTGGGCTCGTACTCGCCTTGGAGGGGCATGGGAGTCCTTTCTCCTCGTCTCCGGCACCGCTGTCAGTACCGCCTCGTACAGTGACTCATGACGGCAGGAAAGTGGCGCGACAAAGGGGAGAACGGGCGACATGCGGGAGTTGTTCCTGACAGACGCGAAGGCGTACATCCGGTGGATCGAGCTGCCCGGGGAGGGACCCGTGCGGGTCTTCGTCCACGGACTCGGGTGCACGGCGGCGTCGGACTTCGCCCACATCGCGGCCCACCCCGCCCTCGGCGGCGGACGGGCCCTGCTCGTGGACCTGCTCGGCCACGGACTGAGCGACCGGCCCGCCGACTTCGACTACCGCATGGAGTCCCAGGCGGCAGCGGTCGCCGGCCTCCTGGACCACCTCGGCGTCACGGCCGTCGACCTCGTCGGGCACTCCATGGGCGGCGCCGTGGCCATCCACCTCGCGGCGTCCCGCCCCGACCTGGTGGCGCGGCTCGTGGTGGCCGAGCCCAACCTCCACGCCGGGGGAGGCGCGTTCAGCACACCGGTCGCCGCCCAGGACGAGGCCGCCTTCGTGACGCAGGGCTTCGCCCGGATGGTGGACACCACCGACCGGCCCGACTACGCGGCCAGGCTCCGCCTCGCCGACCCGCTGGCCGTCCACCGCAGCGCGGTCGCCCTCGTCGAGGGGAGCACACCCGCGCCCGGCGACCTCCTCGGCGCGCTCACCGCTCCCCGCACCTACCTGGTGGGGGAGCTGAGCCTGCCGGACGCCGACGCGGAGAAGGCGGCCGCGCTCGGGATCCCGGTGGTCGAGATCCCCCGCGCGGGACACAACCTGATGCTGGACAACCCCGAGGACTTCGCCAGGGCGCTGGGCCGCGCCCTCGCCGAGGCCCCGGCCCGAGGGAACTGAGCACACCCCCCCCGCCACCACTCTCCCCGCTCACCCTCCCGCCTCCTGGAGACCCCGTGCACAGCCTCGCGTACGCCGACGTCAAGACCGCCACCGACCGCATCCGCGGCCACGTCCGGCCCGTGACGGTCACCCCCGCCGACCCCGGTGCGCGGCCGTACGCACTCCATTTCGCCCTGGAACTCATGCAGCACACCGGTTCCTTCAAGGCCCGCGGCGCGCAGAACTTCCTCCTCGCCCACCGCGAGGAAGGCACCCTCCCCGAGGCCGGCGTCACCATCGCCTCCGGCGGCAACGCGGGCCTCGCCTGCGCCTGGGCCGCCCTGCGGCACGGCGTCCCCGCCACCGTCTTCCTGCCGACCACCGCCCCCAGGGTCAAGGTCGAGAAGCTCGTCGGCTACGGCGCGGACGTACGGCTCGTCGGGTCGGAGTACGCCGAGGCGCTCGCCGCCTGCGAGGCCTTCGCGGCCGACACCGGCGCGCTCGCCTCCCACGCCTACGACCACCCCCTGATCGCCGCCGGGGCGGGCACCCTGCTCGACGAGATCCACGAGCGGATCCCGGACCTCGACACCGTCGTCGTCTCGGTCGGCGGCGGCGGACTCTTCACCGGCGTCGCCACCGCCGCCCGGCACCACGGCATCCGGACCGTCGCCGTCGAGCCCGAGAACTGCCGGGCCCTCGACGCCGCCATCGAAGCCGGGCACCCCGTCGACGTCACCGTGGACTCCGTGGCCGCCGACTCGCTCGGCGCCCGCCGTGTCTCCGCCGCCTCGTTGGTGGCCGCCCGGCAGGACGACGTCCGCACCCTGCTCGTCACCGACGCCGAGATCCTGCGCGCCCGCCGCGCCCTCTGGACCGACCGCCGCCTCGCCGTCGAACACGCCGCCGCCACCGCCCTGGCCGCCCTCACCGCACCGGACCACGGCGACCCGACGGCCCCCGGCTACCGCCCGGCCCCGGGAGAGCGGATCTGCGTCGTCCTCTGCGGAGCCAACACCGACCCGACCGACCTCGTCCGGGCTCCCGAGCCCGAGCCCGCGTCCGTGTAGAGGCGGCACCCGCCGGTGCGACCGGGACCCTCCACCACCCCGATGCTGAACGGAGCCGCGATGCCCCCGCCCGACAGCCGTCCCCTGCTCGACGCCGGCAGCGGCCCGCCGCCGGTACCCCCGGACGATCCGGCGTTCCGTGCCTGGCTGCGGGGCCTCTCCGGAGCGCTCCACACCGACCTCGACGTGCACTTCGGCTCGCCGGAGGCCCTCGCGTTCTTCCAGGAGGTCTTCACCGGCAACGGCGCGGTCCCGGCGCCGTACTTCGTCCCGCTCCTGGACGAACACCGTCGGATCCACGCGGAGCGGACCGTCACGGGGCTGCTGGCACAGGTGCGGCGGGACACCGGCCGAACACTCGATGTCCCGGTCGTCCACGCGTGGCCGGGCGACGACCACGAGTACGGCGAACCGGTCGGGGAGGTGTCCGTCGGCCACGAGCCGGTCCGGGGTGTCGCGCCGGCCGACATCGCCGTCGACGCGGCGGAGGGCGTGCAGTGCCTCCTCGCGGACCGCGACCGGCTGGTCTGGCCGCTCTGCCCCGACCATCGCACCGGCCCGCACGCCACGCGGACCCCCGCCGGAGCGGTCTGGGTCTGCTCGGTCACCGAGCATGTCGTGGCACCGATACCGGCCTGACCACCGGCGAAGGCCGGCCGGTGGCGTGAGGGGCCCGGCGGGTGCGTCAGGATGGGGGCATGACCGAAATTCGTACCCCCCGTCTCATCCTCCGGAGCTGGAGCGACGACGACCTCGTCCCGCTGTCCGAGATCAACGCCGACCGCGAGGTCATGCGCTGGATCGGGGACGGCTCGGTCCGCGACCTGGACGGGACCGCCGAGGACATCGAGAGCTACGAGGAGGAGTGGGACGAGGAGGGCTTCGGGATCTTCGCCGTCGAGCTCATCGCCTCGGGGGAGCTGATCGGCTTCGCGGGCCTGTCCCTGCCGGAGTACCTGCCCGAGGTGATGCCGGACGTGGAGATCGTCTGGCGCCTGGGCCGTCCGTTCTGGGGACAGGGATACGCCTCCGAGGCCGCCCACGCGGTCCTGGAGTTCGCCCTCCAGGACCGCGGTCTGGACCGGGTCGTCGCCATCACCCACATCAGCAATGACGGCTCCGAGAACGTCATCGGCAAGCTCGGCATGACCGAGGAGCGCGAGACGGCCCACCCGGAGTTCGGCCTGCCGCTGCGGATCTACTCGATCGACCTCACCGAGTACGAGGCCTGACGTCCCGGGTCCCGCACCCCTCAGTACCGCTCGGGAAGATCCCGCTCCGCGGGCAGCGACGTCACGTCACCGGCCGAGGGCGAGGCGGCGGCGCGGGAGGCCGCCGCCGCGGGCTTCTTCCCGCAGAACGCCGCCTCCAGCGTCCCGCCGAGCGCGGTGTTCGCGGCTCCGTGGTTCGAGGTGTTCGCCATCGCCGAGAGGCTGCGGCTGCCGTCACGGGTCGAGAAGGTGTACGTGTAGAAACCCTGCACCGTACCGGTGTGGCCGTACACCCGCGTACCGCACGACAGGTCGTAACGGCGCAGACCGAGCCCGTAGAACCGGGTGTTGGTGGTGTCCGTCGGCGTGACCGTCGTCATCGCGTCCATCATCGCCGGGGAGAGCAGCCGGCCCCGCATCAGGGCGGACGTGAACGTGTTCAGATCGGCGGGGCTGGAGATGACGGCCCCGGCGGACTGCGCCCAGGACACCGTCTGCTCCGTGGAGTCCACCAGTGCTCCGCCGTCCTCGTCGGGGTGCAGGTAGCCGCGTACGTGCGCGCCCTTGATACGGGTGTCGGGGTGCACGTACGAGGTCTTGCGCAGCTTCAGCGGCTCGAAGATCCGGCGCTCGTACGCGTCGGACAGCGGCCGACCCGTGGCCTTCTCGATGAGCATGCCGACCACGACGAAGTTGGCGTTCGAGTACTTGTAGGACACCCCGGGCTCGGTGGTCCGGGGTTCGCTCAACGACAGGTCGACGAGCTCCTGATAGCTGAACACCCGGTTCCGCACGGCCTCGAAGCCCGGTACGGTGTGCTCGAACATCGCGTTCGTGTAGTCGGCCAGGCCGCTGCGGTGGGTCAGCAGATGACGGACCGTGATGCGGTCGTCGGGGAGCAGACCCGGCAGATACGTGTTGACCGAAGCGTCCAGCTCCAGCTTGCCCTCCTGCACCAGCTGGAGCAGCACCACCGTGGAGAAGGTCTTGCTGACGCTGCCGATCCGGAAGCGGGAGTGGATGTCCATCGGCGCACCCGAGACACGGTCCTGGACGCCGGCGGTCCGGCTCCGGACCCCTTCGGGCCCGGTGAACCGGGCCATCGCCCCCGGCGCGCCGTTGGCCATGGCCGCGTTCAGGGCGGCGGTCACGCCCTCCATGTCGGGGGAGGGGACGACGGGCGCCTCGGCGGCGGCGCGGGACGCGGCGGTGGCGGTGGCGGGGGCGGGAGTGGCGAACGCGCTCGTGGCGGGGGCGACGCCCGCCACGAGCGCGGTGATCAGGGTGGCGCTCATGGCCAGGCGTCGGTGCGACGACAGGGGCACGGGAATCCTCGACTTCTTCCGGATCGTTCGGCACGGCGCACGACGAGGTGCGCCGGAGCGGGACCACCGGCCGTGACGGCCGGGTCCCGGTACTCATGGATCATGAGTGCCAACGCCCGGCGTCGGTTCCTGTCACGGCCCGCGGGATACGGAGAAGACGGTTCCGGCACGCCCGACCGCTCGGGTGAGGCCATATGCCGGACCGGCCGGCCGAAGGAATCGGCCGGCCGGTCGGTGGTGGATCTGGCGGGGATCAGACCGTGTCGAACCGGTCCAGGCCCATGACCCGGTCCCACGCGGAGACGAAGTCGGTCACGAACTTCTCCTTCGCGTCGTCGCTCGCGTAGACCTCGGCGAGCGCGCGCAGCTCGGAGTTGGAGCCGAAGACCAGGTCGGCCCGCGTGCCGGTCCACTTGACCTCGCCGGTGGCGCTGTCGCGGCCCTCGAAGGTGTTCGCGTCCGAGGACGTGGCCGTCCACGCCGTACCCATGTCGAGCAGGTTGACGAAGAAGTCGTTCGTCAGGGTGCCCGGGTTCGTGGTGAGGACGCCGTGCGCGGACTGCTGGTGGTTCGCGCCCAGGACGCGCAGACCGCCCACGAGGACCGTCATCTCGGGCGCGCTCAGGGTCAGCAGGTTGGCGCGGTCGACGAGCAGGTACTCGGCCGGCAGCCGGACGCCCTTGCCCAGGTAGTTGCGGAAGCCGTCCGCCTGCGGCTCGAGCGCCGCGAAGGACTCCACGTCCGTCTGGTCCTGCGCCGCGTCCACCCGGCCCGGCGTGAACGGCACCTCGACATCGACGCCGCCGTCCTTGGCGGCCTTCTCGACGGCGGCCGCGCCACCGAGCACCACCAGGTCGGCGATGGAGACCTTCTTGGCGCCCTTGGCGTCGAAGGAGGCCTTGACGCCTTCGAGCGTCCGCAGGACCTGCGCCAGCTCGTCCGGGTTGTTGACCTCCCAGTTGCGCTGCGGCTCCAGGCGGACGCGGCCGCCGTTGGCGCCGCCGCGCTTGTCGCTGCCGCGGAAGGACGAGGCCGAGGCCCAGGCCGCGGAGACCAGCTGCGCGACGGTGAGGCCGGAGCCGAGGATCTGCTCCTTGAGGGAGGCGATGTCCGCGGCGTCGACGAGCTCGCCCTCGCGCGCCGGCAGCGGGTCCTGCCACAGCAGGACCTCGGAGGGGACCTCCGGGCCGAGGTAGCGGACGACCGGGCCCATGTCACGGTGCGTCAGCTTGTACCAGGCGCGGGCGAAGGCGTCCGCGAACTCCGCCGGGTTCTCGTAGAAGCGCCGCGAGATCTGCTCGTACGCCGGGTCGAAGCGCAGCGACAGGTCGGTGGTGAGCATCGTCGGAAGGTGCTTCTTCGACGCGTCGTGGGCGTCGGGGATGATCGCCTCGGCGTCCTTCGCCACCCACTGGTTCGCACCGGCCGGGCTCTGGGTCAGCTCGTACTCGTACTCGAAGAGGTGCTTGAAGAAGTCGTGGCCCCACTGCGCGGGCGTGGTCGTCCAGGTGACCTCCAGACCGCTGGTGATCGCGTCGCCGCCCTTGCCGCTGCCGTACGAGTTCGCCCAGCCGAAGCCCTGCGCCTCGAGCGGCGCGGCCTCGGGGTCGGCGCCGACGTTGTCCGCCGGGCCCGCGCCGTGGGCCTTGCCGAAGGTGTGGCCGCCGGCGATGAGGGCGACGGTCTCCTCGTCGTTCATGGCCATGCGCCGGAAGGTCTCGCGGATGTCGCGGGCCGCGGCGATCGGGTCCGGGTTGCCGTTGGGGCCCTCGGGGTTGACGTAGATGAGGCCCATCTGCACGGCGCCGAGCGGGTTCTCCAGCTCGCGGTCGCCGGTGTAGCGCTCGTCGCCGAGCCAGGTGGTCTCGGGGCCCCAGTACACGTCCTCGTCGGCCTCCCAGACGTCCGCGCGACCGCCCGCGAAGCCGAAGGTCTCGAAGCCCATCGTCTCCAGGGCGACGTTGCCGGTGAGGATCATGAGGTCGGCCCAGGAGATGTTCTGGCCGTACTTCTTCTTCACCGGCCACAGCAGACGGCGGGCCTTGTCCAGGTTGCCGTTGTCCGGCCAGCTGTTGAGCGGCGCGAAGCGCTGCTGGCCGGCACCGGCGCCACCGCGGCCGTCGCTGATGCGGTAGGTGCCGGCGCTGTGCCAGGCCATGCGGACCATGAGCGGGCCGTAGTGGCCGAAGTCGGCGGGCCACCAGTCCTGCGAGGTGGTGAGCACCTCGGCGATGTCCCGCTTCACGGCCGCGAGGTCGAGGGAGCCGAAGGCCTCGGCGTAGTCGAAGTCCGCACCGAGCGGGTTCCCCACGGCGGGGTTGGTGGCGAGGATCTTCAGGTTGAGCCGCTCCGGCCACCACTGGCGGTTGCCGCCGCCCTGGGTCGGGTGCGCGGCACGGCCGTGCGCGACCGGGCAGCCGCCCGACTCCTGGGATGCGGAGTCGGTGACGATTGCGTCGTGGTTCTCGGACATGGGAATCCTTCCGGACGGGGCGGATCGTGGTGCTCAGCCGGGGCGGGCACCAGAGGGGTGTGGGCCCGACCGGAGCCGTGGTGTGCCTTGGCTATTGCCGGAAGCGATCCTACGATGGACAGAGTCCAAGTCAAGAACCACGCCAATCATAGGATGAGGTGAGCCGAAAATGAGCGACCTGCTGGAGCGCCTGCGTGCGCGTGGCTGGCGGATGACGTCCCAGCGGCGTGTCGTCGCGGAGGTCCTCGACGGCGAGCACGTCCACCTCACGGCGGACGAGGTGCACGTGCGCGCCGTGGCGCGCCTGCCGGAGATCGCGCGGGCGACGGTCTACAACACCCTGGGCGAACTGGTGGCCCTGGGGGAGGTGGTGGAGCTCTCCACGGACGGACGGGCCAAGCGGTACGACCCCAACGCGCACCGCCCGCACCAGCACCTGGTCTGCTCGAACTGCGGACTCATCCGCGACGTCCGGCCGACCGGGGACCCGCTCGACGTCCTGCCGCCCGCCGAGCGCTTCGGCTTCGCCGTGGCGAAGGCCGACGTGACGTACCGCGGACTCTGCCCGGCCTGCTCCTGAGTCCTCCGCGCACGAAAGGAGCCCCTCCACCGGGTCGGTGGAGGGGCTCCTTCCGGACGGCGCCGCGGTCCGGCGCGCGGCGGCTACTTCAGGACCGAGAGCGCGTCCTCGTAGCTCGGCTCCTCGGCGATCTCGCCCACGAGCTGCGCGTGCAGCACCTTGTCGTTCTCGTCGAGGACGACGACGGCGCGGGCGGTCAGGCCGGCCAGCGGGCCGTCCGCGATCTCCACGCCGTAGTTGGTGTGGAACTCACGGCCGCGCAGGGTCGAGAGGTTCTTCACGTTCTCCAGGCCCTCGGCGCCGCAGAAGCGGGCCTGGGCGAAGGGCAGGTCGGCGGAGATGCAGAGCACCACCGTGTTCTCCAGGTCGCCGGCCTGCTTGTTGAAGGCGCGGACGGAGGACGCGCACGTCGGCGTGTCGACGCTCGGGAAGATGTTGAGGACCTTGCGCTGACCGGCGAAGTCCTTCAGCGACTTGTCCGCCAGGCCCTCGGCGACGAGCGTGAAGTCAGGAGCCTGGCTCCCCGGGGTCGGCAGGGTGCCGTTGACCTGTACCGGGCTGCCCTTCAGCGTGACCTGGGCCATGGGGGATCTCCTTCGGACGAAGTAAGTGACAACGGGGGAATCGTACGGCGTACCGAGGAGCGCACCGGACCGGGCCACGGGTCCGGCGGTGGGGGAGACGGGCCGCGACACGCGACGCGGACGCCCGGGAGGAGCGGCGGCGCGCACGGCGGACCCCGTCGTCGATCCGGCCGGATCTCCATGTGCGGGGCGCGCCAGGCCTCTTGACTCCCCCTTACTTCACTTCTTAAATCATGGACGCGACAAAGGGTGATCCCCCCACACTCGACGGAAGAGAGAGTCATGTCCTCCTCCCGCTCCTCCCGACGCCCGCTGTTCACCGCCCTGGCGGCCCTCGCCCTGGCCGCGGCGGCGCTCGGACTCGGCCCCACCGACACCACCGCCGGCGGAGCCGGGCTCCGGCCGGTGGCCGAAGCCGCCGCCGTGACCTTCTCCGACGACTTCGACGGCGCCGCCGGCTCCGCCGTGAGCGGCGCCCGCTGGCAGACGGAGACCGGCGACAACGTCAGCAACCACGAACGGCAGTACTACACGGCCGGCAACGCCAACGCCGCGCTCGACGGCCAGGGCCATCTGGTCATCACCGCCCGCAAGGAGAACCCGGGCAACTACTCGTGCTGGTACGGCCGGTGCGAGTACACCTCGGCGCGGCTCAACACCGCCGGGAAGTTCACCACCCGGTACGGGCACGTCGAGGCCCGGATGAAGGTGCCGCGCGGCCAGGGCATGTGGCCCGCCTTCTGGATGCTCGGTGACGACCTCGGCCAGGTCGGCTGGCCCGCCTCGGGCGAGATCGACGTCATGGAGAACGTCGGCTTCGAACCCGCCACCGTGCACGGCACCCTGCACGGCCCCGGCTACTCCGGCTCCGGCGGCATCGGCGCCGCCTACACCCTGCCCGGCGGCCAGGCCTTCGCCGACGCCTTCCACACCTTCGCCGTGGACTGGTCGCCGGGCAGGATCAGCTGGTCCGTGGACGGCACCGTCTACCAGACCCGCACCCCCGCCGACCTCGGCGGCCGGACCTGGGCCTTCGACAAGCCCTTCTTCCTCGTCCTCAACCTCGCCGTCGGCGGCTACTGGCCCGGCGACCCGGACGGCTCGACCGCCTTCCCCCGGCAGCTCGTCGTCGACCACGTCCGGGTGACCACCACGGACGGCGCCACCACCGCCGGACCGATCACCGGGATCGGCGGCAAGTGCGTCGACGTCGCCGGCGCGAACAGCGCGAACGGCACCCCCGTACAGCTCTACGACTGCAACGGCACCGGCGCCCAGCAGTGGACCCTCGCGGCGGACGGAACCGTACGCGCGCTCGGCAAGTGCCTCGACGCGGCCTCCGGCGGCACGGCCGACGGCACGCCCGTCCAGCTCTACGAGTGCAACGGCACGGCGGCCCAGCGCTGGACGGCCAACAGCGCGGGGGACATCGTCAACCCGCAGGCCGGCAAGTGCCTGGACGCCACCGGCAACAGCTCCGCCAACGGCACCCGGCTCCAGATCTGGACCTGCGGAGGCACCGCGAACCAGAAGTGGACGGTGACGCGCTGAACCGACGGCGGCGCGGCGGGGCGCGGAAGGGCCGACCGTCCCACCCGGCGGCGGTTCACCGGGCCGCCGCCCCGCCGATCCGACGTCGGTCGGCCGTTTCGAGCAGCCGGTCCACCGACCCGCGTACGCTCTTCCCGTGCCGCCCACCCCCCGCCTCCACCGCGTCGCCGTCCTCGTGCTCGAAGGGGCGAAGCCGCTCGACGTCGGCATCCCCGCGCAGGTCTTCACGACCCGCGCGAGCATGCCGTACGAAGTGAGGGTGTGCGGCGCGGAACCCGGTCTCGTCGCCGGGGGTGACGGCCTCTCCTACGCCGTCGCCGACGGTCTCGACGCCCTCGCCTGGGCCGACATCGTCTTCGTCCCCGGCTACCGCTTCCCCGACCGCGAAGACCCGCCGCAGGCCGTCCTGGACGCCCTCGTCGCCGCCCACGACCGGGGCGCCCGGCTCGCCGCGATCTCCACCGGCGCCTTCGCGCTCGCCGCCACCGGACTCCTCGACGGCAAGCGGGCCACGACCCACTGGCACTACACCCAGGCCCTCGCCGCGAAACGCCCCCTCGTCCGGGTCGACGAGAACGTCCTCTTCGTCGACGAGGGAAGCGTGCTCACCTCCGCGGGCGCGGCCTCCGGCATCGACCTCTGCCTGCACATCCTGCGCGGCGACCTCGGCGTGGCCGCCGCGAACCACGCGGCCCGCCGCCTCGTCGCCGCCCCCTACCGCAGCGGCGGCCAGGCCCAGTACGTACCGCGCAGCCTGCCCGAACCGCTCGGCGAACGGTTCGCCGCCACCCGTGAGTGGGCGCTGCACCGGCTCGGCGAACCCCTCACGCTCGACCTGCTCGCCGAGCACGCGGCCGTGTCGGCGCGCACCTTCTCGCGGCGCTTCGTCGAGGACACCGGATACACGCCGATGCAGTGGGTGATGCGTGCCCGGGTCGACCTCGCCCGTGAACTCCTGGAGCGCTCCGAGCGGAGCGTCGAACAGATCGCCGCCGACGTCGGACTCGGCACCGGAGCCAACCTCCGGCTGCACTTCCAGCGCATCCTCGGCACCACGCCCAGCGACTACCGGCGCACCTTCACCAAGGGCGAATAGCCGTCCCGGACCCGCTCCCCGGGGCTCTTGGCGCGATCCTTGCGGACCGTGGCGATCCCGCCTCTGTCGGGGCGGCTCCCGGCGAGCGAACCTGGAGGCGACGCAGAAGTTGAAGGGACACCAATCATGACTCGCATCGCCATCAACGGATTCGGCCGCATCGGACGCAACGTGCTCCGTGCACTGCTCGAGCGCGACACCGACCTCGAGATCGTGGCCGTCAACGACCTGACGGAGCCGACCGCCCTCGCGCGACTTCTCGCCTTCGACTCGACCTCCGGCCGCCTCGGCCGCCCGGTGAGCGTCGACGGGGACACCCTCGTCGTCGACGGCCGCCGCATCAAGGTCCTCGCCGAGCGCGAGCCGGCGCAGCTTCCCTGGGCCGAGCTCGGCGTCGAGATCGTCCTTGAGGCGACCGGCCGCTTCACCAACGCCAAGGCCGCCCGCGCCCACATCGACGCCGGTGCCAAGCGCGTGCTCGTCAGCGCGCCCGCCGACGGTGCCGACGTCACGCTGGCGTACGGCGTCAACACCGACGCGTACGACGCCGATCTGCACACGATCGTCTCGAACGCCTCCTGCACGACGAACGCGCTCGCGCCCCTCGCCAAGGTCCTCGACGACCTCGCGGGCATCGAGCACGGCTTCATGACGACGGTGCACGCCTACACGCAGGAGCAGAACCTGCAGGACGGCCCGCACCGCGACCCGCGTCGCGCCCGCGCCGCCGGCGTCAACATCGTGCCCACCTCCACGGGCGCCGCCAAGGCGATCGGCCACGTGCTGCCGAACCTCGACGGCAAGCTGTCGGGCGACTCGATCCGCGTGCCCGTCCCGGTCGGCTCCATCGTCGAGCTGAACACCACCGTCGCCCGCGACGTGACCCGCGAGGACGTCCTCGCCGCGTACCGCACCGCGGCCGAGGGCCCGCTCGCCGGTGTCCTGGAGTACTCGGAGGACGCGCTCGTCTCCTCCGACATCACCGGCAACCCGGCCTCGTCGATCTTCGACTCGGAGCTGACCCGCGTCGAGGGCCGCCACATCAAGGTCGTCGCCTGGTACGACAACGAGTGGGGCTTCTCGAACCGCGTGATCGACACCCTCCAGCTGCTGGCCGCCAGCTGACCCGTACGTCCCTTCGCGCCCGCGGCCCCCGCCGAACCACGGATTCGGCGGGGGCCGCGGGCGTTGCCGTACGCGATGGGCAACTGCACAAGCCGGCCGCGCGAGGTCTGGGCTCCTGCGGACAGACACCCGCCCCGGCGCGCTCGATCATGGCTCTGGTCACGCTTGCGAGGACGCGCAACGTGCCGGACCCGTGAAGGAGTTCGTATGCCAGGGAGAACGAGCCGCCTGCTCGGCGGTCTGCTGCTCGCCGCCGTGCTGGCGGTGTGCACCGCGCCGGGAAGCGCGGGAGCGACCGTGGGCGACGCGACGACGGCGGGAGTCGTCCCGTCCGTCGGCACCGACTGGGGCCGGCCGGGCCCGTACGAGGTGAGCGTCGACATCGAGGCGGTGCACACCTTCTACCGCCCCACCGACATGGGCCGCTCGGGCGAGCGGCACCCGGTGATCATCTGGGGCAACGGTACGGGCGCGGTGCCCGGCTTCTACAGCTCGCTGCTGCGGCACTGGGCGAGCCACGGCTTCATCGTCGCCGCCGCCAACACCCCGACGTCGAACTTCGCGATCAGCATGCGCGCGGGGATCGACGTCCTGGAGCAACGGAACGCGGACAGCTCCAGCAGGTACTACGGCAAGGTGGACCTGGAGCACATCGCCTCGGCCGGTCACTCGCAGGGCGGCGCGGCGGCGATCAACGCCGCCGTCGACCCCCGGGTCGACACGGCCCTGCCCATCCAGCCGGGGCCGCTGACGGACCCCGACCTGATGGACGAACCCGTCTTCTATCTGGCGGGCCAGCGCGACCTGACGGTGTGGCCCGCGCTGGTGAAGGCGATGTACCGGGACTCGGACCATGTCCCGGCCGTGTACGGGGAGGTCCGCGGCGCCGGCCACCTCAGCTCCATCGGCGACGGCGGGGACTTCCGCGCGCCGACCACCGCGTGGCTGCGCTACTGGCTGCTCGGTGACGAGAACGCCCGGGGGATGTTCTTCGGCCCGGGATGCGGCTACTGCGTCGACGGCGACCTGTGGTCCGGCTGGGAACGCAACGCCAAGGCCCTCCAGATACCGGGGCCCACGGGCTGACGGCCCCGCCCGGATGACGGCGATCGGCTCCGGGGGAGCCCCTGACGAAGGGGCTCCCCCGGAGCCGATCGTGTTGCCGGAGACAGCGACGTTGCTCTTGTTCCCGGTGTTCCCGGTGTTCCCGGTGTTCCCGGTGTTCTGCGTGTTCTCCGTGCTCAGCGGCGCGCCGCGCGGACGAGCATGGTGGCGCCGGCCACCGGGACGCCGAGCGAGAACACGGCGACCAGCAGGAGTTCCGTCGGGCCGATCCGGCCGGCGGCCCCGAGCAGGGCGCCAAGGAACATCAGGACCGGCACGGCCACGCAGGCGCCGGTGGCGATGACCTTCTCGCGCTTGCCCCACTGGGGTGAGGTCCACAGCAGCACCATGGCCGCGATCAGCGCGATCGTCCCCGGGAGGGAGCCGACCAGGATCAGCAGCCCGGAGACGGAGAGCAGGACCGCGGTCAGCCGGGTGCGACCGCGGGAGCCGGGAGCGGGGGAGGCCGTACCCGCCGCCGGAGCCTCCTCGGCCAGGGCGGACGCGGCCACGGTACGGGGATCGCCGAGTCCGGCGAGGACCGCGCGGACCTGGCCGTCGTCCCGGGCCTCGTTGGCCTCGATGTGCTCACGGAGGTCCGCGAGGAGTTCGGCCCGGCGCTCGGCGGGCAGCATGGCGGTCTCGCGCGCGACGGCGTCGAGGTACGCGGCGACGAGCGGGTGGTCGATGGCGTTCATGCGGAATCCCCCTGTGGGTCGGTGAGGAAGTGGTCGACGGCGTCCCTGAACAGCGGCCACGCCTGGGCGAATTCGGTGAGGGAGGCCCGGCCGACACCGGTGAGCGTGTAGTAGCGGCGCGGCGGCCCGCTGGGCGAGTCGCGCAGCTCGGTGTCGACGAGTCCCTCGCGCCGGAGCCTCGACAGCAAGGGGTAGATCGTGCCCTGGCTGGTGGTCATGACGCTCACGGCGGAGAGCTCGGCGACGAGCTCGACACCGTACTTCGGCTCGTCCCTGAGCAGCGCGAGGACGCAGTACTCCAGCACTCCCTTGCGGAGTTGGCTGGGAACCCTGCCGCCTGTCTCGTTCATTGCGTTACCAGGAACCATGCAATGCAAGATACCTGGAGCAGGGGTCCCCGACAAGCCCGAAACCCCCGGGGTGAGATCCACCCCGGGGGTAGTCCGGCCTCCGTCAGCCCGCGGCCCGATACGCCTCCGTCAGCTTGCCGAGCGCGCCCGCGAGATCACCCGTGAGCAGCAGGTGGTCCGCCTCGGCGAACGGTTCGGCCGTGGCCGCCGTGACGTTCTGGCCGATCCTCTTCTGGACGATCAGCCGCGCCGCCCCGACCAGCTTCCGGGCCTCCGGAGAGGAACCCCGCCCCGCCGATTGGAGGGCCCTGGCAGCGACACCGAGCGCCCGCAGCGCGGGCTCCCCGCCGGACGGCACCGGGGTCAGGGTGGTGAGCCCCCAGCCGTACGGGTACTGCGGGTCGTAGCGCTCGTCACCCACATTGAGCGGCAGCTGCGCCTCCGACCTCGGCCAGCTCACCGGCAGCTGCCCGGTGAACGGCCGCCTGCCGTAGAGGACGTCGGCGACGCCGTCGCCCTCCGTGCCCGGCAGCCAGGACGCCACCAGGGCGTCCACGGCCGCGAGCCGGTCACCGACGAGCTGGGGCCGGCCGGACACGACCAGCACCGCACACGGCATCGCCGCGCACACCTTGTCGACGGCCGCCTTGTCGGCGGCGGTCAGTTCGAGGTCGTTGCCGTTGCCGACGTCCCCGAAGCCCTCGGCGTACGGGGTCTCGCCGACCACCACCACGCCCACGTCGTAGCCCTCGGTCGGGGCGGAGGCCTCCTTGGAGAAGGCGATGTCGGCCCCCGGCGCGGCCCCGCGCATCCCTTCGAGGATCGTCGTGCCCGTCGTGGTCCGACCGGACGAGCCCTGCCAGCTGATGGTCCAGCCACCGGCCTGGTTGCCGAGGTCGTCGGCGTTCGACCCGGCCACGTACACCTTCTGGGAAGGCTTGAGCGGCAGCACCCCGCCCTCGTTCCTCAGCAGCACCTGCGACTTCGCCACGGCCTCGCGCGCCACCGCGCGGTGCTCGGCCGAGCCGATCGACGGCAGGTTCGTCGTGTCCGCGTACGGCTTCTCGAACAGGCCGAGGCGGAACTTCTGGGTCAGGATGCGGGCCACCGCGTCGTCGATCCGCGCGGTCGGGATCCGGCCGGCGCCGACCTCGTCGGTCAGGGTCCGGGCGAACTCCTGGTAGTTCGTCGGCACCATGATCATGTCGAGACCGGCGTTCACCGAGGTGCGCACGTCGCTGGGGTAGTCGCCGGGGATCTGGTCGATGGCCTGCCAGTCGCTGATGACGAAACCCTCGAAGCCCATGCGGTCCTTGAGGACCCCGTTGATCATCTCGGCGTTCGCGTGCATCTTCACCGGCCCCCGCCCGTCGCCCAGGATGTCGAGCGAGGAGTACGAGGGCATGACCGTCCCGGCACCGCGCTTCACGGCCTCGGCGAACGGCGCGAGATGCACCGCCTCCAGCTCCGCGCGGGTGACCTCGGTGACGCCCTGGTCGATCGTGTACGAACCGGTGGCCGAGGAGCCGAACGTGGTGCCGCCGTCCCCGACGAAGTGCTTGGCGCTGGTCAGGACCTTGTCGTCGCGGGCGAGGTCCTTGCCGTTCCGGGCGCCCTGCATGCCGTTGATGACGGTCTCCATGGCCGTGACGAGCGCAGGGTCCTCGCCGAAGGCCTCGTACGAGCGGCCCCAGCGTTCGTCGCGGGTCACGCACAGGCATGGCGCGAAGTCCCAGGGCACGCCGGTGGCCCGTACCTCCTTCGCCGTGACGGCGCCGGTCCGCGCGGCGAGCTCGGGATCGCGACCGGCCCCGATGCCGATGTTGTGCGGCATGACCGTCGCCCCGATGACGTTGTTGTGCCCGTGGACCGCGTCCACGCCGTAGATCAGGGGGATCTGGAAGCGGGTCGCGCGGGTGCGGAGCTGGAACGCGTCGACCATCGCGGCCCAGGCCTCGGGCGTGTTGGGGGTGGGGACCGAACCTCCGCCCGAGAGCAGCGACCCGAGCGCGTATCCGGCGATGTCGCCGGGCGCCCGCAGGGCGTTGCGCTCGGCCTGCGTCATCTGGCCGGCCTTCTCCGCGAGCGACATGCGGGAGAGCAGGTCGGCGACCCGCTTCCGCACCGGCAGCCGGCTGTCGAGGTACGGCAGCCCGTGCGCGTTGACCACGACCAGCGGGGACTCGGCGGGAGCCCTGGCGCCGTCGACGGTCAGCCGGACCGGGATCGTCTCGGCGGACTCCGCGACACCGTCTTCGAGGGTGGGCACGGTGAACGACCGGGTCGTGCCGGACGGCGTCCCGGCGGGGAACACCAGACTGCCCGAGACCGGCCGGTAGTCCTTCCCCGGCTCGGCGCCGCCGCCGCTCTCCGTCGCGTACGTCACCGTGACCGGCGCACCGGTCGGACCGGAGCCGGTGGTGGCCACCGAGACGTCGACACGGGCGCTGCCGCCCTCGTCGACGGGGTGCACCACGGACCTCGTCACCACCGTGGTGGTGAGCGCGGGCTCGGCAGCGCCGTACAGCTCCACCCCGTCGAGGGCGAACGCCCCCGGGCCGGTCGGGAGCGTGACGGCGTACCCCCACATCCGGTCGAGCCCGAGGATCTGGTCGATCCCGCCGACGGGCTGGTAGTCGGTCCGGTAGACGAACCGCGAGAACGGGATCTCGACGAGGTGCCAGCCCTCCCAGTCGTCGGTGAAGGAGGTCGTCCACAGCTCGGACGCCTCGCCGTTCGCGCCGCCGTCCTTGATCTCGAAGGCGATCCGCCTGCCGGAGCCGGGCGGCAGCGGCGCCGTGTTCTGGCCGTACCACCAGAACCGGATGCCCCGGTACGCCGTCCAGTCGTGGGCCGGCCGGTCGAAGGCGAAGTCATGGGTGAAGCCGCCCCAGCCGCCGATGTCGTAGCGGCCTTCGAGGACCGTGCCGCCCTCGGGGGCGTCGGCGCGCTCCCTCAGTTCGAGCTTCGGGTGGGACTCGGCGGCGTTCCCCCAGGTGAAGAGTCCCTCGGCGGGCGGCGCGGCGAACGGGACCTCACCCTCGAAGCGGTCGACGGCGAGGGGCGCGGGCTCCTGGGCGGCGGCACTCGGCGGGCCGCCGGTGAGCAGACCGGTGAGGACGGCGGTCACGGCGACCACGGCCGCGCTCAGCGTTCTTCCGCGACGTACTGAGGGCATGGGGGGCTCCTTCGGACAGGCAGGGACCTGAGAGCGGGGACGGTACGACCGGACCCGGGCGACGTCGGCCGGGTCCGGTCGTACCGGACCCGGGCGACGTCGGCCGTCGAACCGCCGGTGACGGCGAGGCATGTGTGCGCACGCCTTTTATCAAGGCATGAAGTTATGAGGTGGCTGTGTACGCGTCAAGCCTTCGCGCGCCCCGCGGAGTCCGGAGACCGCCCCTGCCGAAATTCGGTGGCGGTCCGGGGCCCTGATGGATCAGCATGCGCCACATGAACGATCAACCTGAGCGATGGACCCGGGCCACCGTCTACGCCGACATGTGGGTCGACCCGGACGACGACCCCCGCGAGCTGGACGGGCCCCCCTCCGAGGGCGAACTCGCCACGCTTCTCGACTTCCTGACGGGCTATCGGCTCACCCTGCGGATGAAGTGCGAGGGCCTGGACGCGGAGCAGCTGGCCCGTCGCTCGGTCCCGCCGTCCACGATGTCGCTGCTCGGCCTGGTCCGGCACCTCGCCGAGGCCGAACGGGACTGGTTCAACTGGATCACCGACGGCGAACCGCTGCCGAAGATCTACGGCCCGAAGGACGCGGACTTCCACGGAGCCCTCGCCGAACAGGCCCTGGTCGACGAGGCGTTCGCCGACCTGGAACGCGAACAGGCCCTGGTGGACACCACGCTGGCCGAGCACCCGGACCTGGGCGAGCGCCTGGGGAAGGAGCGGATCGCGGTGCGCGAGCTGATGGTGCACCGGATCGAGGAGTACGCCCGCCACTGCGGGCACGCCGACCTGCTGCGGGAGTGCGTGGACGGACGGGTCGGCCAGTAGCGGCCCCGCTACGGGAGCCGCGTCGCGTCCACGTCCGCCCCTGTGGCCCGCACGAGCTCCATCACCGCGTCCGCCACCCCGCGCATCCGGGGACGACGCAGGTCCAGGACGGCGCCGTGGACCGAGACGGCCCGGCCGGCGAGCAGGTTCATCAACGGCCAGAGGGCCTCCGAACGGACGGGAAGCGTGAGCTCCCGGCCGTCGGGGGTGACGACCTTCGCCGGGGTGACACCGGCGAGCAGGTTGGTACGCGGCCAGTCGACGTCGTACGAGCGGCCGTTCGGACTCACGCGGAGAACCACGTCCCGGGTGTGGTGGAGCAGCGCCAGGTAGTTCATCGGCACCGTGACCCGCCGCTCCGCGTCGAGCGCGGGAACACCGTCCGCCGGACCGACCCTGATCAGGGTGTCCAGGCACGGACCGTGCGCCTGGAAGGTCGTCGTGCCGCACATCTTCAGGAACCGGGCCCGCACCAGCCGGCCGCCCCGCCGGGACCACCGCCGGCCGACGGAGCCGAACGCGCCCCCGGGACCGGGCAGGAACTCCACGAGCCGACGGTCCTCCTCGCCCGGCTCGGTCACCGGCGCCCGTTCCTCGCCGGGACCGTGCGCCAGGGCCGCGTAACGGGCCGCCGTCTCCGGGCCCAGCCGTCGGAGGTCGACCACGTCGCCGTCCATGTCGACACCGCCGACCGACCACGAGACGCGCATCTGCTCCAGCTGCCGCCGGGACCGCCGGGTCACGTCGGTCAGTTCCCCGTCCAGACCGATCACCCGGCAGGTCCGCGTCCCCGCGAGCAGCAGGCTGCGCGGCCACAGGACGCTGATCTGCGGCGCGGGCCCCCGGCCGGGCGGATCGGTGGCGGCGAGGGGCGCGTCCGCGACGAGCACGGCCAGCCGGCCCGCGGTGACCGCCGACAGACACAGGGGCGGTACGCGCACCTCCTCGGTGATCTCGAAGACCCCGAACTCCGCCCCGTCGTGCCCCCCGTTGTCGTACACCCGGAGCCGCAGCCCGATCGTCGGCTTGACCTCCGAGGGATCGTGGTCGCCGACGTACGTGGTGTACTTGGCCTCCGTGTCCGGGTCGTACCGTACGAACGACGCCTCCAGGACGTCCGCCCGCACCAGCCGCGCGTCCAGCGGCCCCGGCCCGGAGCGCGGGGACCACACCACGAAGCTCTCCGGCCCGTACGCCTCGCCCCGCTCGCTCGCCCGGTCCCCGGAGGCGATCCTCGGGAACCGCTTGCGCGCCGCCTTGACGGCCGAGACGGGGATCATGACCGTACCCACGAGGCCCAGGGCGGCAGCGGACAACACCCAGACCGGGTCGGCGCCCTCCGCCCAGGCGATGTACGCCACGACGAGGAAGGCCGGACCGGCCAGCCCACTGACCAGCGCGAGCAACAGATTGCCGACGAGCACGCCGCCGTAGCCGCGCAATTGGACCCTCCTTCGGTCGGGTACTCCCCGGATCATGGTTCTTGTTGGACCCGCGCCTGAGAAGGGGTTCCGGCGAACTTTCCCGAGACGGTGACGACCGGGGGCCGTCTCCGGGACCCAGGAGGTCCCGGAAACGGCTGACAGGAGCCGGTTGTCCGGAGCCGGCCCGCCCGCTCGCCCCTACTGGCGCGCCACGAGATCCCGGCGCAGCGAGTCGAGAATCCCGGCGGCCTCCGTGAGGTCCGCCTTCCGGCAGCGTTCCGCCGCCGTCGTGAGCCGGGCGACGGCCTCCTGGAACCGCCCCAGGCCGTTGCCCTCGACGAGCGCGGCGAACCGGACCGCCTCGGCGCGCGGAAGCTCCCCCCGCGGCCCGCCGCGCTCGTGGTCGGCGACAGCGGCCTCCGCCTCGGCCAGGGCCTCCTCGAAACGGTCCGCCTCCGCCAGGACCCGGGACCGGCGGTAGTGCACCTCGCCGCTCTCGTACCAGGACGCGAACTCCTCCGTGCCCTCCCCGTCCTCCGGTACGGCCGCGAGGACGGCGTCGGCCTCGTCCAGGTACCGCAGCGCCGCGTCCACACCCTCCGCCTCCCTCGCCATCACGGTGAGACGGGCGAACTCGCGCATCATATGGATGATCAGGGAGGGGTTCGGCGCCTCGGCGTGCGACGCGACGGCACGCGCGTACGCCAGTTCGGCCGCCTCCCAACGGCCGCCCATCGCCAGGGCCGTCGCCGCGTCGGCGGCGACCAGCGTGTGGACCGAGCGGTCGTCCTCCCACGTGGCCACGGTGTCCGCGAGCCGCAGGAACTCCTCGGCGGCCGGCAGGAACTCCTCCAGCTCCCGCAGTCCCCGGGCCAGGTTCAGCCGGGCCTGGGCCAGCATGCGCTCGTCGAGCGAAGGGGCGGCCTCGTCGGAGAGCACGGACTCCAGTACGGCGACCGCGTCCGCCTGCTGCCCCCCGCGCGCCAGCACGTCGGCGAGCTGGAGCCGTACGTCGGTCGCCGCCTCGCGCTCGCCGTCCTGGTCGAACCGCGCGGCGGCCTCGGACAGATGGCGCACCGCGCCGGCGGAGTCCCCGAGGTGCGAGGCGGCGTGGCCGAGCAGCGAGTACGTCGGCGCGAGCGGGAACTCCACGTCGTCGTACCGGACCGCGTCCGCGATCGCCCGGTGCAGCAGCTCCGAGGCCTCCGCCGCCCCGTCCCGGGTGAGCAGGACCTGCGCGAGCAGCGCGCGCGGGCGGGAACCGCGCCAGGGCCGCCCGGAGTCCTCGATGTGCTGGAGCGCCGCTCGCAGTTCGGACTCGGCCAGGACCGTGTCCCCGCGCCGCAGCGCCAGGTCCGCGACGAACTCGCGTGCCCGGGCCGTGTGATGGGGCATGGAGAGGCGCTCCGACTCCGTACGCAACGTACGGGCGGCCTCCTCGAACCGCTCCCACGTGGCCTCGGGGGCGTCGGGCAGCTGCCGGTGCACCTCGTGGTAGGCGGCGAAGGCGGCGGCGTACAGCACGACGAGGTACGCCAGGACGCGTTCCTGCGCCAGATCGGCCCCGGACGACGCCTCCGCCTCGCCGAGCGCGTCACCCGTGAACGGCACCTCGGCCTTGAGCCGTTCGGCCTCGCCCAGAGCCGCGTCGAGGGCGGCCCCGAGCGCCTCCGCGTCCTTCCGCGGGGTGCCGTCGGCGGGCACGGTGTCCGCGCCGTCCGCCGCCGCACGGTCCCCGGCTTCGTCGGACGCCGCCGCCCACGCCAGCGCGCGCGTCCGCGTGGACAGCGCGTGCCACGGCATCGAGAGCCGCTCGAACAGCTCGGTGGCACGGTCGAGTTCGGCGATGCTCTCCGCCTCGCGCTTCTCACCCGAGAGCTGGAACGCGCGCTGCTCGGCGAGCGTCGCACGCAGCCGGTCCTCGGGGCCGAGGCGATCGTCGTAGGCGGTACCGCCGTCGGCGAAACGCTCCGCGACGTGCTTCCAGAGCCGGGTGGACCCGGGATGCCCCAGCAGCGACAGCCGACGCGCCTCCGTCACCAGCTCGAAGAAGTCCTCGGGAACGCTCGTCCCGGCCGGCGCCACCGCCTCGGCCACCGAAGTCACCGAGGCCGCAGGAGCCGCCGAACCCGGCGAGGCGGCCGTACGCAGTCCCAGCGGCAGCGGCTCGTCGAGCAGGGGCCGCCGGGCGAGGCGCGCCCGGCGGCGATCGCCCACGGCCGCCGTCCCGTTGCGCGCGTCGAAGGCGGCGGCGAGCCGGTCGGCCTCGGCCCGGACATGCGCGGTGAGCATCCCCGCGGTCCAGTTCCGGCCGGGCGGGCCGGCCACCGGCGTGTCCGTGTGCCCGTCCTCGACGAGCCGGGCGGCCAGCACCTCGACGCCGGTGAGGAACTCCAGGTGCGCCAGCGGAGCCCCGGTCGCCTCGAACAGCGGACGGTTCTCCGCGAGGATCTCCAGACCCCGGCCCTCGTTCCGCGAGAGCGCGCAGAACTCCAGGTGCAGGCCGACCTCCTCCTGCGTGCCGGTGTTGCCCCGGACCCGCCGGTAGCCGGTGAGATGGTGCGAGCGGGCCTCGTCCAGCCGGCCGAGGCGCAACAGCGGAAGCAGGGCGTACGCCTGGCTCACCTGCGGTTCCTCGGTGCAGCTCTGGGCCCCGCCGAGGACCGGACGCCAGATGTCGAGCGCCCCGGCGTCGTCGCCCGACGCCGTCCGGTGCCGGGCGAGGTGCCGGGTCTCGCAGGCCCCGCAGTCGCTGAGATGCGTACGCGGCCGGGTCACCCACAGGTCGTACGCGTCGGCGACGTCCGTGCCCGTGTGCGACGCGACGTGGTAGCCCATCGCGGCGACCGGCTGCATGCCGTGCCCGGCCGCCGCGTACCGCTCGCGCATCTGCCCGATCCAGCCGCGCACGGCGGTCAGCGGCAGCTCGGGCACCTGGAGCAGCGAGGTCGTCACCCACTTGAAGCGCCAGAAGACCTGCTGCGCTTCCCAGTCGCTGAACGCCTCGGGGGCCGAGTCCCACAGCTTCAGCAGCCGGGCGAAGGCCACGGGCGACTTGCGGTGCTCACCGGTGAACTCGTACGCCGCCATCAGCTCCAGCAGGGCCGTGACCAGGACATCGGGCTTCTCGAAGACCTCGGCGGCCTCGACCAGCTCCTCGGCGGTCACGGTGCGCGGCAGACCGTGGGGGCGCTCGTCGTTCTCGCGCAGCGCCTCGACGACGCCCTCGGGGGTGTCCAGCATCTACAGTTCCTTCCGGGGCTCGGAGCCGGGCGCCGCCGTGCCGGGGTCGTGCATGGCGTGGGTGAGCAGGCCGATGAAGGCCCGGTTGAGCAGGGCGCTCTCGCTCGCCCGGAGCGGGCGGCGGCTGAGCAGCAGGGCCTGGCCGTACAGGGCCTCGGCGGTGGTGACGGCGAGCCCGCGCTCGGAGATCGTGATCGCCTGCCGGACCAGCGGGTTCAGATGGTTCAGGACCAGCTGGGCCCGGGGGGTCTCGTGGCGCAGGGAGCCGAGGATGTCGGCCCAGAGGCCGTCGCTGTCGGCGGCCATGCTCGACCTGGTCCGCTCGTGCCGCGCCTCCCGGTTGTCGAGGAGCAGCGCGGGCGCGGTCACCGGTTGGAAGTCCCGCAGGACGACATCGCAGTCGTGGACGGCGATCGTCTCCCTGGCGAGGGAGAGGAACGCGGCGGCCCGCAGCTCGGCGGCCGGGTCCACGGCGTCGAGATGGGCGGTGACGGTCGCCGGATCGAGGTCCGTGACGGCCGTGCCGGGGCGGATCTCTGGAAGCCGCAGCACCAGGTCGCGGTCGTAGGTGTACCCGCCGTTGACGACGCCCAGGCCGGCTGCCGCCGCGATCGGCGCGACCTGGCGGAACTCCTCCACACTGCGGGTGACCAGCAGCGTCGGGTGCGTCCGGGCGAACTCCTCAAGCGTGACGTTGCCGTCGGTCGTCTCGAACGGCAGCCACGGCAGCACGATGCGCAACAGCTCGTCGTCGTGCCGGGCGAGCGCCTTGACCGCGAGGTGGTGGGTGTCGATGAAGCGGTGCAGCAGCGAAGGATCGCTGGCGGCCAGCCCGGTGAGCCAGTCACGGATCCGCTCGCCCAGGGCGTCCCGTACGGCCGACAGGGTGCCGTCCTCGTACAGCGCCTCCCGCGACGCCGTCGGCCGCAGGCTCGTGGTGTCGACCACGCAGCGTACGAAGAAGGCCCACTCCGGCAGCAGTTCGTGCGCCTGGTCGGTGAGCAGCATGCCCTTGAGGTGGACGCGGTGCCCCCTGCGCTGCGCCGGGCTCACGGCCGTGGGGAGGACGTAGGCGACGCCGTGCAGTCCCGCCGCCGGCAGGTCCAGCTCGATCGCGTCGAGCGGGGTGAAGTCGAAGAGCTCGCGGCAGTACGCGGTCATCGCCTCGCGCCGGGCCAGCGGGGAGCGGTGGGTACGGTCCCACGGCGGCGCCTCGTTGACGCGGTGTCCGGTGCCACGCTGGTCGACGACGGTGACCTCGTGCCGCAGAAGGCCGCCGTAGTGCCGGGCCAGGGACACGACACGGTCCGGGTGCGTCCACTCGGCGTTGTCGGCGCGCGGGGTCAGCCGGACGGTGGTGCCCGGCTCGGGGACGGCGGAGGCGGGCAGGGCCCGGATCGTGTAGCGGCCGTCGGAGTGGCCGCGCCACTCCACGGCGGGGGCCGAGGGGTCCTTGGCGGACCGGCTGAGCACCGTGATCTCGTCGGCCACGACGAAGCAGGCGAGCAGCCCGATGCCGAACTGGCCGATGAAGTCGCCCCGGGCGGCGTCGAGCCCGGCGCCGTCGAGCACGCCGTCGGGGGTGCGCTTCGAACTGCGTCCGATGGTGGCGAGGAAGCGGTGGACATCGGCCTCGGTCAGGCCGACGCCGCTGTCCGTGACGGTCAGGGTGTCACCGGTGCGCACGGTGATGGTGCCGGGCGCGGAGGGGTCGAGGGCCTGCCGTGCGGTGATGGCGTCCACGGCGTTCTGCAGCAGTTCGCGCAGATAGACGCGAGGGCTGGAGTAGAGGTGGTGGGAGAGCAGGTCGACCAGACCGCGCAGGTCGACCTGGAAGGTGTGAGCGGATTCGGAGTGGGGCACCTGGCGGAGTCTTTCGGTGGTCGCGCCGGCGCGATGAGGGCGCCGGCGACGGGACGGACGGGAGTGGTCGGGCGTGGTGCGCGGGAGCGCGCCGACGACGGGGGCCGGGCGGGAGCCGCGCGTGCCCCGCCCGGCGGGCGCCTCAGCGCGCGGCCGCGGACCGGAGCATTCGGTAGGCCGCGGCGGGGTCGGACCCGTCCAGGTAGTACCAGGGGAACTCGGTGACACGGCCCTCGGTGGCCCGGAAGCACTCGCGGGCGGCGGAGGGCTCGCCCGCGAGGGAGAAGGCCATGGCGAAGGTGTTGAGGACCTGGGTCCAGCCGTCGCCGCGGACGAAGTCGGGATGCCGGTAGGAGTGCTCGGCGGCCCGGTGCAGGGAGGCCTTCACGTCGTCGCGACGGATGTACGCGGCGTCCGGCCCCGAGTCGAGCGAGAGCCACTCCTCGATGTGGGCGACGGCGACGAGCTGGCCGAGCAGCGTGCCGCCGGGGGCGCCGAAGGCGGCGTCGCGGGCGAAGGCGTGCATCTCCTCGTGCGAACCGCCCCACTTGTCGCAGACCTGCTGCAACTGCTGCTGGTGCGCCCGCAGATGCTGGGGGTCGCGCCGCACGGTCGCCTCGAAACGGCGCCGTGCCATGACCTGGCCCACTTCGAGACCGCGTCCGGTCACCTGGAGGGCGTACCAGGGGGAGACCCACCCGGGCTCGCGCTCGGCGACCTCGTACAGCCATTCCTCCGCGGTGCGCAGACGGGAATGGAACACCTCGAACTGCTCGCGCGAGACCTGCGAGGCGCGGGCCGAGGTACGTGCCTCCCAGCCCCAGTTGATCTGACGGATTCCGGCCACGAGCCGGGGGAGCGGCGCTTCCGGTTCCGCTTCGACGACGTGCGAGAGCCAGCGCTCCGCCCCGGCGGTCTCCCCGACGGCCCACAGCAGACCCACGCGGCCCTCGCTCTCGGGACGTGCTTCCAGCACCTCCCGCACCGTCGCCCAGTCCGCCGCCTCGGCTGCCTCCCGCACCTGTCGTACGGCGGGATCGCCGGAGTCCTTCTCCACGCGCGCGGGGGGCCGTCCGGCCCATTTCCCCAGCGTGACCCCCCAGTCACCCAGCAACGCCATGTGCCCACCCCTTGCCGTGTCCGAACGGGGAGGCCAGTGATCACCCTCTCCGTGGAGGTAGTGACTATCACGCGCGACCGACAATCGCACACCTGTTTACTCGTCGCTCCCGCCGGCGCGGATTCACTCGGTGCGCCGGGCGAACAGGACCTTCGCCAACAGGTCGCGGGTGAGGGCGAGGTGGGACTCCTCGGGGTGGGTGGTCAGCCGAATCCTGATCCAGGCCTCGTCGAGGCTCACTCCGGAGACCCGGGAAAGTCTCCTGGCCTGCCAGGAGGTGATGGGAGACCAGATCCAGCGACGTTGTCTGAGCGGCTTCAGGCGCTGATCAATGAGGCGGCGGCACAGACGGCACCGAGCAAATCGGATGATACCGGCACAGGGCGGACATGGGCCGGGTCCGATCGGCGCCGCCCCGCCTCGATCTCCCCGGCGGGCCCCGATCCCCGCCGCCCCGCCCCGGCCGCTCCCGCCCCGATCGGCCCGGTCAGCGCCGCCCCGCCCCGCCCGCCCGGCTCTCCGACAGCGGGGGAGCGCCGGGCGGCACGTCCGGATTCGGGCCGATCGGCTGGTCCGGGTCGAGCCGGAGCCCCAGCCGTGGCGTGGCCGCCGAGAGGATGCCCCACAGTGCGTCGCTCAGAAAGTGCGTCAGGTCGTCGAGGGAGCTTCGCGTCCCGGGATGGGCGGCCCAGTGGTTGACGACCCCGTCCACCAGCCCGACCATGCCGAACGCCAGGTTGAGGCTGAAACCCGCCGGCGCCCGCCTTCCGTCGAGCAACTGGACGGCGTACGAGTCCAGGAGCCGCGCCAGGTCGCGGGCGACGGCGGTGCGCGTTCCCGTCACGGCGGGGGAGCCGGTGACAGGAAGCCCCTGCGGGCCCGTGCCGAGGAACTGATGGAGCCGCGGGTGCTCCGCCACCCAGCCCACGTACGTGCTCGCCGCGAGCTCGATCGCGCCCCGGATCGTGCCCTTCGGGTCGAGTGCGGGGGACAGCGCGGCCATCAGGTCGTCGAGGATCCGGGCCCGGATCCGCTCGTCCAGATCCTCGCGGCCGGGGAAGATCCGGTAGACGACGGAGCGGGGCATCCCGGCCTCGGCGCCGATCGCCGCGACGCTGACCGACGTGCCCTCGCGGGAGATGACGGTGAGTGCGGCCGTGAGGAGCTGCTCGCGCCGCTCGGCGCGGTGGCCGGTCCAGCGGGTGTCCCGGCCGTCCGGCCTGCCGTCGTTGCGCATGTGTCTCTCCGCCACGGCGTGGATCGTACCCGGCGGGCCCGGCGCGCCCCTGGCCTCCCCGCTTCGCAAGGGGTGGCGCAGATCGCGTTACCGTCGGTACCCTGGACGCGGTGACACAGGTAAATTCCCGTTACCGGCCCGGGAGTTCCCACCGGCCCGGGGCCGGCCGTTCCACCTCCGTACCGTAGGAACGCACCCGGAGGCCGTGGCGCCGGTCCCGCGCCGCACCGCCCGCCACGAGACACGTGCGGGTCGGCGACAGAGGGGGATGGACATGGAGTACGAGCACGTCGACGTGCTGATCATCGGCGCGGGCCTCTCCGGTGTCGGCGCCGCCTGCCACCTGGAGTCCGGCAACCCCGGCACCACCTACGCCATCCTCGAACGGCGCGCCGCGATCGGCGGCACCTGGGACCTGTTCCGCTACCCGGGCATCCGCTCCGACTCGGACATGTACACCTTCGGCTACGGCTTCCGCGCCTGGCACGGCACCAAGGTGCTCGCCGACGGCTCGGACATCCGCCGCTACGTCCGGGCGACGGCCGAGGAACACGGCGTCGGCGACCGCGTCCTCTTCGGCCGCAGGGCCGTCCGGGCGGACTGGTCGAGCGATGAGGGGCGCTGGACCGTCGAGACCGTGGACGAGACCACCGGCGCGACCGAGGTCCGCACCGCCCGCTTCCTCGTCGGTGCCACCGGCTACTACGACTACGACGCGGGCCACCGCCCGCGGTTCCCCGGCGAAGAACGCTTCGGCGGCACGTTCCTGCACCCCCAGCACTGGCCCGAGGACCTCGACCACACCGGCAGGCGCGTGGTCGTCATCGGCAGCGGCGCCACCGCCATCACCCTCGTACCCGCGATGGCCGGCGCCGCCGCCCACGTCACCATGCTCCAGCGCTCACCCACGTACATCATGGCGCTGCCCGCCGACGACCCGGTCTCGGTCGTCCTGCGCCGGCTGCGCGTCCCCGCGCGGCTCGTCCACCGGATCGGGCGCGCCCGCAACATCGCGCTCCAGCGCGGCCTGTACGCGCTCTGCCGCAAGGCGCCCCGGACCATGCGCCGGATCCTCCTCGCCGGGGTGCGCGCCCGCCTCGGCAAGAGCGTCGACATGCGCCACTTCACCCCTGCGTACAAGCCCTGGGACCAACGGCTCTGCGTCGTGCCGGGCGGCGACCTCTTCACGACGCTCAGGAGCGGCAGGGCGTCCGTCGTCACCGACCACATCGAGACGTTCACGGAGACCGGCGTCAAGGTCGGGTCCGGCGAGGAGATCCCCGCCGACATCGTCGTCACGGCCACCGGCCTGCGGATGCAGCTCGCCGGCGGCATGGAGATGGCGGTCGACGGGAAACCCGTCGTCACCCGCGACCACCTCCTCTACAAGGGGGTGATGCTCGACGGCGTGCCCAACCTGGCGATGATCATCGGCTATACCAACGCGTCCTGGACCCTCAAGGCCGATCTCGCCAGCGGCTACGTCAGCAGGCTGATCGCACACATGGACCGGCACGGACACACCAGCGTCACCCCCGTCGCCGCCGAGGCCGACCGCTCCTCGGTGTCCGTCATGGGGGAGTCGCTGACCTCCGGCTACATCGCGCGCGGCGACACGATCATGCCCCGCCAGGGCACCCGCGACCCGTGGCGGATCCGGAACAACTACTACCGCGACCGCCGCGCCCTGAGCCGCTCCCCGATCGAGGACCGGGCGCTCCGCTTCGACCGTACGACCCCGGAAACAGCACAGGCACAGGCACAGGCACAGGGACGATCACCGGCACGAGGGTGACGAGGGTGAGGACAAGGACGATGACGACCGGCCGAGAGACCTACCACGAGAGGCTTCAGACCCTGTCCGAAGCCTCGGTGCACATCCACTTCGACGCGTTCACCGACATCGACTGGGACAACCCCGACCACGCCATCGACCCGACGGACCCCCGCTGGGTACTCCCCGCCGCCGACCCCCTGGGCGGACACCCGTGGTACCGGGAACAGCCCCTGGAGGTCCGGGCGAGGATCGGCCTCTGGCGGTACGCCAACATCGTCAAGGTGGGCATGCAGTTCGAGAACGTCCTGATCCGCGGAGTGATGGACTACCTCTTCGCGCTACGGAACCAGAACCCGGAGTTCCGCTACCTCACCCACGAGGTCACCGAGGAGTGCCACCACACCCAGATGTTCCAGGAGTTCGTGAACCGCTCGGGCGCCGACGTGCCCGGCGGCCGGCGTTCCTTCCGCGTACTGAGCCGCTTCCTGCCGCTCGCCGGATCCCTCGTTCCCGAGTCGTTCTTCACCGGCGTCCTCGCCGGCGAGGAGCCCATCGACCACCTCCAGAAGGCGATCCTGCGCGGCGGCGAGGACATGCACCCGCTCATGCGACGCCTCATGCAGATCCACGTGGCCGAGGAGGCCCGTCACATCTCCTTCGCCCACGAGTTCCTGCGCGCGAAGGTCCCCGGCTTCGGCAAGGCGCGCAAGGGCGCCCTGTCGATCGCCTTCCCGGTGATCATGCGCGTCCTGGGGGACGTCATCGTGGTCCCCGACCGGAAGACCGCCGAGGCGATCGGCGTACCCCACTGGGTGATCAAGGACATCTTCTGGAAGTCACCCGAGGGCGAGAAGCTGCTGCGCGACCTCTTCGCCGACGTCCGGACGCTCGCCGAGGACATCGGCCTGATGAACAAGGCGTCACGCCGGGTCTGGAAGGCGCTCCGCATCGACGGCCGCCCGTCCCGTTACCGGGGCGAACCCTCCCGGCTGACCGCCTAGGGGGTGTCTTGACGATCGGGCCGGGCTCGCGGGGCCCTCATCCGGCCCGATCGACAAGACACCCCTGGGCAGCGCCCGGAAAGTCCCGACCGACGCGCCGACGACACCGGCCACCCATGAACGGAGAACCACTCCCCATGCCCTATGTCGTCACCCGCTCGTGCTGCGCCGACGCCTCGTGCGTCCTGGCCTGCCCGGTCAACTGCATCCACCCCGCCCCCGGCGAACCCGGTTTCGGACAGACCGAGATGCTGTACGTCGATCCCCGCACCTGCGTCGACTGCGGGGCCTGCACGACGGCCTGCCCGGTGGACGCGCTGAAGCCGCACACCCGGCTCACCGAGGCGGAACTGCCCTTCCTGGAACTGAACCGCGCGTACTACGCCTCCGACCCGCACCCCGACCGCACTCCCATGGCCCTCGTACCGCCCCAACGCCGGGTGGAGGCACGCGGGTTACGGGTCGCCGTGGTCGGTGCGGGACCCGCGGGCCTGTTCGCCGCCGACGAGCTGCTACGGCACCCGGGGGTGAGCGTGACCGTCCACGACCGGCTGCCCACCCCGTACGGGCTCGCCCGAGCCGGGGTGGCACCCGACCACCAGGACACCAAGCGCGTCGCCGGGCTCTTCCGCGCCATCGAGGACCAGCCCGGATTCACCTACCGTCTCGACACGGAGATAGGCCGTGACCTCCACCACGAGGACCTGGTCCGCGACCACCACGCCGTGGTCTACGCCGTGGGCGCGGCCAGGGACCGGCGGCTCGGCATCGAGGGCGAGGAGCTGCCCGGCAGCGCCTCCGCCACCGACTTCGTCGCCTGGTACAACGGCCACCCCGACCACAGCGCCACCACCTACCCGCTGGACGGCGAACGGGCCGTCGTCGTCGGCAACGGCAACGTGGCCCTGGACGTGGCGCGGGTGCTCACCGCCGATCCCGAGACGCTCGCGCACACCGACATCTCCGACCGCGCCCTCGCGGCGCTGCGCGCGAGCCGCGTCAGGGAAGTCGTCGTACTCGGACGCCGTGGACCGGCGCAGGCCGCGTTCACCCTGCCGGAGCTGCTGGCCGTCGCCGCCCTCGACGGCATCGACGTCGTGGTCGAGGGCTGGCCGGCGGACGTCCCCGCCGACGCCACGCCCAAGACGAAGGTGCTGGCCGAACTAGCGGCCCGCCCCCGTGTGCCGGGACGGCGCCGCATGGTCCTCCGCTTCCTGACCACGCCGACGCGGATCGTCGGCGACGACCGGGTGACCGGTCTGACCGTGGCACGCACCGAACTGCGCACCGAGGCCGGCACCGTACGCGCGGTACCCACCCAGGACACCGAGACCCTCGGGGCGTCACTCGTCCTGCGCGCGATCGGTTACCGCGCCGAACCCGTCCCGGGGCTCCCGTTCGACGGGACGACCGGCACGGTGCCCCACGAGCGGGGCCGCGTCGAACCCGGCGTCTACGTGGCCGGTTGGATCAAACGGGGCCCCACGGGCTTCATCGGCACCAACAAGTCCTGCGCGGAGGAGACGGTCGCCGGGCTCCTCGACGACTGGGCGGCCGGCCGGCTCACCGCCCCGGCGGCGGCCCCCTCGGACCTCGGGGACGCCGTCGGCCTCGACGGCTGGCGGGCGATCGACGAGGCCGAACGCGCGGCGGGCCGCCTCCAGGGCCGCCCCCGCGTCAAACTCGTCGACAGGGAAGCGCTGCGCGAGGCCGCCCGCACCTCCGCTCTGGGGCGTACGACCGGCTGACCCGGGCCGCCGGGGACGCGCGTCCACGAATCGGTGCGCGGGCCGGTCCGTCGAGTGGTCCCGACGACCGGTCCCGTCGAGTGGTCCGTCCGATGGGGAAGGAGGACGCTGGAAGGGAGCGCGTCCGGGTCTTGTGGGCGTACCGCACGGAGCGCCTGCCCGGTCGGGAAAGGCCGCGTCATGCGCATGCTGCTGAAGGTTGAAATGGACACCAAGGCCTCCAACGAGGCCATCCGGCAGGGGACCCTGCAGAAGGCGATGGAGAGCTCCATGGAGGCGCTCAAGCCCGAGGCCGCGTACTTCACGGTGGAGAACGGCTGTAGGACGGCGTACATCTTCTTCGACCTGGTCGAGCCCTCCCAGCTGCCGAAGGTCTCGGAGCCCTTCTTCCTCGGGCTGAACGCCAAGATCCACTACTCGCCGGTCATGAACCCCGAGGACTTGGCCAAGGGCCTCTCGGCACTGGCGGACGAGGGCTGACGAACAGGGGCCGAAGGGCGCGTCGGCGGGGGCGGCACGGTGTTCCCCGGCCCCGAGGAATCACACGTCCCGCCGCCCGATGAGTTCGGGTGCCGTCGCCGGTCCACCCTCCGGAACCGTCACACTCCAAGGAGCGGCAGATGACCGACACGGCGACCTTCGACCTCGGACCGCAGGCCAGGATCGTGGCCCGCCTTGCGGCGGGCGTCAGGGACGCGCGCCTCTCCGACCGAACGCCCTGCCCGGACTACGAGGTCGGTGAACTGCTGGGCCATCTGACGGGCCTGGCCGCCGCGTTCCGCGACGCGGCGCGCAAGGATCTGGGCACGACGACGAACTCGGCCCCCGGCTCCGCCAGGTCGGCGCTGCCCGCCGACTGGCGTGAAGAACTGCCCCGGGTCCTGGACGAACTGGCGGACGCCTGGCGGGACCCGGCCGCATGGACGGGCATGACCCGTGCGGGCGGCGTGGACCTGCCAGGAGAGATCGCGGGAGTGGTGGCCGTCGACGAACTGGTGGTCCACGGCTGGGACCTGGCCAGGGCCACCGGCCAGGAGTACGCACCCGACCTGACGGCCCTGCGCGCCTCGCACGCGTTCCTGACGGCGGCGGCGGAGGAAGGGGACCGAGGAGGCGGCATCTTCGGCCCCGTCGTCCCGGTCCCGGCCGCCGCCCCCCTCCTGGACCGCACGGTGGGCCTGAGCGGCCGCAACCCGTCCTGGACACCGCCGCCGGCGCCGTAGGGCGACCCGTACGAGCTCGTCGACGCCGGCGGGGGGAGTCTGTTCCGTCCGACCTCTTGTCGGCTCGCTCCCTCCGCCCTAATGTGAACCTTCAAATCCGGAGACAGCTGCTGGAAACCTTCTGTTAAGGCCAATTTTGAACGATCAAATTCATGCTCTCCAGGCCCCCCAGGGACCCGCGGAGGGCTACCTCGACCATGCGCGCGTCGGCCCGCTGTCGCGGCCGGCCGCCGCCGCGCTGGCCGCCACGACCGCGCTGGCCACCCGTGCGGCCCCCGCGGACCTGGACCGGATGTTCGCGCTGAGCGACGCCGCACGGGACGTCGCGGGCCGCCTGCTCGACGCCCGCCCCCACGAGATCGCCTTCGCGCCGTCGACCAGCAACGGCCTCTTCACCGTCGCCGCCGCACTGCGCGGCCCCGGCACCCTCCTGGTGCCCCGCGGCGAGTTCCCCGCCAACCTCTACCCGTGGCTGCGCTTCTCCGGCCGCGGCGGCCCGGACGTCCGCATCATCGACCCGACCGACCACCTCGGCGCCCCCTCCCGGCCGAGCCCCGCCGACGCCGCCCCCGACTTCGTACGGCACCGCCACATCACCCCCGACCTCCTGCGCCACCACCTCACCCCCGACGTCACCGCACTCGCGGTCAGCGCCGTCGACTCCCTCACCGGGCACGTCGCCCCGCTCGGCGCCCTCAAAGAGGTCCTCGGGCCCGACCGCCTGCTGATCGTCGACGCCATCCAGGGACTCGGCGCCGTACCGCTCGAAACCGATGCCGCCGACATCCTCGTCAGCGGCGCCCAGAAGTGGCTGCGGGCAGGCTGGGGCGCCGCACTCCTGATGATCCGCGACCGCTGCGCCGACCATCTGTCGCCCGGCATCGGCGGCTGGGCCGGCGTCACGGACCCCTTCGCCCCGCGGCACCCGGCGCCACCCCTGCCCGGGGCCGCCGCCCACCTCGCCACGAACCCCGACTTCCCGGCCGCCGCGGCCCTCGGCGCGGCCGTCGTCGACCTGTTCGCCCAGGGCGGCCCGCCCGCCGTCGGAGCCCGTATCCGCACCACCCTCGCCGAACTGCTCGACCGCGCCCGGCGGGCCGGCGCCGAGGTCCTCCTCGACGGGCTCGACCCCGGGGAACGGGCCGGCATCGGGGCGTTCCGACTCCCGGGCCACGACCCCGCCATCGTCCACCGGTCGCTCGAAGCAGCCGGTGTGATCACCACCCGCCGAGGCGAGTGGATCCGCATGTCCCCCCATGTCACCACCCCCGGCGCCGCGGCCGACCTGCTCGCCGACGCGCTGCGCACCCTCACCCACCGCACGACCCCTCTCCAGGAGCCGACATGTCCCACCATCTGAGCCGCCGCCACCTCCTCCAGCTCGCCACCGCCTCCGCCGCCGGACTCGGCCTCGCCGCCTGCGGCAGCGGAGGATCAGGCGGCACCGCCTCCGGCGCCGACGGTGACAGCGGGAAGATCACCGTCTGGAGCTGGACCTCCGCGGCGGAGGCCCTGCGCGGCGTCGTGCCCTCCTTCGAGCGGGCCAACCCGGGCATCACGGTGGAGATCCAGGACGTCGGCGAACCGGCCATCTGGGACAAGATCACGGTCGGCCTCGCCTCGGGCGGCAAGGGCCTCGCCGACGTCCTCCACATCGGCGTCGACTACCTGCCCGGCTACCTGGACAAGTTCCCGGAGGGCATCGCCGACCTGTCCCGGCTCGGCGCCGACAAGTACAAGGACGCTTTCGCCGACGGCCTGTGGCCGACCGTCATAGGGAAGGACAGAGCCGTCCACGCCCTGCCGTGGGAGGTCAACCCCCTCGGCCTGTTCTACCGCCACGACTTCTTCGAGAAGGCCGACGTCGACCCCGCTTCCCTCACCAGCTGGGACGACCTGATCGCCGCCGGACCGAAGATCCGCGCCGCCACCGGCGCCCAGCTGATCGGGCTGGACAAGCCCGGCACCACCCAGGACATGGACTTCTTCCAGAACCTGATGCAGCTCCAGGGCGCCTTCTACTTCGACCACGAGGGCAAGGTCACCCTCGCTTCCCCGGAGGCCGTCAAGGCCCTCACCGTCATCAAGCGGCTCAACGACGGCGGCTTGCTCGCCGACACCGCGGGCCAGGGCACCTGGAAGCGGCTGATCAGCCAGGGCAAGCTCGCCACCGCCTCGGAGGCCGCCTGGGCCGTGGGGTACATGGCCGAGAAGTTCCCCGCCCAGAGCGGCAAGTGGCGCGTCATGCAGCCGCCGGCCGCCGTCCCCGGGGGAGGACGCAGCGCCATCGTCAACTCCACCTACCTCACGGTCTCCGCCACCAGCAAGCGCCGCAAGGCCGCCTGGCGCTTCATCGAGCACGCGCTGACCAAGCCGGCCGAGATCAACCGCATGTACACCTCCGGCAGCGTCTTCCCCGCCCTCAAGGCGGCCTACGCGGACCCGATGTTCCAAGCGCCCCACCCCTTCTACGGCGGCCAGCGCGTGCTGAAGTCGCTCGTCGATTCGCTCTCCTCCGGATCCGAGGCGACCAACTTCACCAGCGACTACAGCCGAGCCCTCAAGCTCGCGAGCGACGCCCAGAGCCAGGTGCTCCTCAAGGGCGCCGACCCGGCCGGCGCCCTCCAGGCCGCCGCCGCGCAGCTCGCCCAGCAGACCGGCCGTCAGCAGGCGGCCTGACCATGTCCGTCACCCCTTTCGAGCGCGCCCCCGACAACCCCCCGACCGCGGCCGGCACCACCACGGGCACCGGGACGGCACCCGTCCCCGCGAAGACCGCAGGATCCACCGGCACGGCCGACCAGCCCGCCGGATCCTCCCTCGGTCACCGCCGTCACCACCGCCCCGGCCGTCGCCGCCTGACCCGCAGCTCCGTGCCGTACCTGCTGATCATGCCCGCGGTCCTGGGGTTCGCCACATTCAAGGCGTACCCCATCGCGGCCTCGTTCTGGATCAGCCTCACCACCGGCAACGGCAACGACCGCCGGTTCACCGGCCTCGCCAACTACAAGCGCCTCCTGGACGACCCCCTCTTCTGGACCGCGCTCAAGAACACCGCGCTGATCCTCGTCGTCCAGGTGCCGCTGATGCTCGGCCTCGCCCTGCTCGTTGCCCTCGCCCTGAACTCCGCCAAGGTCTGGCTGCGCCCGCTCTGGCGGCTCGGCGTCTTCGTCCCGTCACTGACCGGCCTGGTCGCCGCCGGCGTGATGTTCTCCGTCATCCTCAACCGTGACGCCGGACTGATGAACTGGGCCCTCTCCCTGGTCGGCATCGACCGGGTGAACTGGCTCGGCAGCCCCTTCTGGGCCCGCGTCGGCGTCGTCCTCGTCCTCACCTGGCACTACACCGGCTACAACGCGGTGATGTACCTCGCCGGACTCCAGGGCGTGCCCAAGGAACTGTACGAGGCCGCCATGGTCGACGGAGCCGGCCCGATCCGCCGCTTCTTCTCCATCACACTGCCCCAGCTGCGGCCGATCCTCCTGCTCACCGTGGTGCTCTCCACCATCGGCACCCTCCAGCTCTTCGACGAGCCGTACGTCCTCACCGGCGGCGGTCCCGACAACGCCACCCTCACGGTCACCATGTACCTCTACGACAACGGCTTCAAGTACTTCGACTTCGGCTACGCCTCCGCCCTCGCCTACGCCCTCGCGCTGATCGTCTCCGTGCTCGGCATCGTGCAGGTCCGCCTGATGGGAGAGCGCCGATGAAGTCCCGAGGCCCGCTCCTCACCCTGCTGCTCGCGGGCGCCTTCGGGCTCTGCGTCGGCCCGTTCTACTGGCTCGCCATGGCCGCCACCCAGGACGACAAGGACGTCTTCGCATGGCCGCCGAAGCTGCTCCCGGGCGGCCACCTCATGGAGAACCTCCAGGGCCTCCAGGACTCGATCGGACTCGGCCGCGTCCTGTTCAACACCGTGCTCGTGGCGGGTCTCCAGACCCTCGGCGCCGTCACCGTGTCCGTCCTGGCGGGGTACGCCTTCGCCAAGTTCGACTTCCGCGGACGCAACCTGTTCTTCGTCCTCCTGCTCAGCACCCTGGTCATCCCCGACACGGTCATGCTGATCCCGATCTTCCAGATGATGATGGACCTGGGCCTGATCGACTCGTACCAGTCCGTCATCCTGCCCGGACTCGTCACCCCGTTCGGCATCTTCCTGATGCGGCAGGCACTGCGCTCCATGCCCGACGAACTCCTCGACGCGGCCCGCGTCGACGGCGCGGGGGAGCTGCGCGTCCTGTGGCGGATCGTCATCCCCGTCAACCGCCCGATCATCGCCGCGCTCTCGCTGTTCGTCTTCCTCGGCGGCTGGAACCAGTTCGTCTGGCCGCTGATCGCGCTGCGCAGCCCCGAGATGTACACGCTGCCCGTGGCCACGGCCACCCTGCAGGGCCTCTCGACCACCAACTACGCGCAGGTGCTGCTGGCCAGCGCCATCGCGGCCATCCCCGTGATGGCCCTCTTCCTCGTACTGCAACGCCAGTTCATCTCCGGCCTGCTGGCCGGAGCCACCAAGGAGTGACCCCCGTGACCACCGCACCGCGCCACCCCGCCGGCGCGCCCACCGAAGCGACGCCCACGGATCCGGCGCTCACCGAGCCGACTCAGTCTGTCGAGCCCCAGCTCGACCCTTCCCAGCCCGTCCCTGCCCAGCCCGTCCCGGCCTGGCGCCCGAACACCCCCGCCGACGAGACCCCCGAGACCGTCGCCCACCACCCGGTAACCACCGGCCTGTCCGACACCACCGGCACCCCGGTCACCGTCCACCTCACCGTGCTCGGCTGCGACCGCCCGAACGCCGTCGTCACCACGCCCGAGGAGGGCGTCGCGCTCGTCGAGGTCACGGTGGCGACCGCGGCCACCGTCCGCGCCGAATGGCGGATCGCCTGTGTCGACGCCACCGCCTACTGGACCCCGGCCACCAACGCCTCCCGCTGGCTGCCGCCGTCCTGGACCGCGCCCCGGACCGTCTCGCTCGCCCTGGGCGCACCCGTCGCGGCCCTGATCGGCACCGGCGACCGGTCCCTGTGCACCGCCGCGGCGGGGGAGACGGCCGCGCCGGTACGCGTGGGCGCCGGAGTGGTGGAGGAGAGCGGCGAGTTCGCCTTCACCGTCGAGCAGGACCTCACCCCGGACGGCCCGCCGCTGCGGCTCCGGATCGACCTCGGCGACCGCCACTTCGCGAGAGCGCTGGAGGCCGTGACCACCTGGTGGGGAGAGGAAGCACGGGGACCGGGCCACGAAGACCGGCCCGCACACGACACGAACCCCACGGGCGGACCCGACCCCACCCACCCCGGCGTGGCTCCGGCCGCCCGCATGCCCGCCTACTCCACCTGGTACAGCCTCCACCAGAACCTCGACGCAGCCGTCGTGGAGCGCCAGGCAGCCCTCGCCGCGGACCTCGGCTGCGACAGCATCATCGTCGACGACGGCTGGCAGACCGCCGACCGCACCCGCGGCTACGGCCACTGCGGAGACTGGGAGCCCAACTCCGAGGCCTTCCCCGACCCGGCGGCCCACGTCGCCGAGGTCCACCGGCTCGGCCTCGCCTACCTCCTCTGGTACGCGGTGCCTTACATCGGCCGCCACAACGACGCCTGGGACCGCTTCAAGGGGATGATCCTGCGTGAGGTGCCCCAGCTGGAAGCGGCCGTCCTCGACCCCCGCCACCCCGAGGTCCGCGCGTACCTGATCGACAAGATCTCCCGCGCGGTCGAGGAGTGGGACATGGACGGCGTGAAGCTCGACTTCATCGACCAGTTCGCCGTCGCGGACCCGCCGCCCGCGCCGTCCGGCGCCGACTACACGGCCGTCCACGAGGGCGTGAGCCGGCTGCTCGCCGACCTCGACGCCCGGCTCCGCCGGACCCGGCCGGACGTGATCGTCGAGCACCGCCAGCCGTACGTCAGCCCCGGCCTCTGGCCGTACGCCACCATGATCCGTACCGTCGACTGCCCACTCAGCCCCGCCCAGAACCGGCAGGGCACCCTCGACTGCCGGCTCATCGCGGGACCGCTCGCGGTCCACGCCGACATGATCATGTGGCACGCGGCCGAGCGGCCCGAGGCCGTCGCCGTCCACCTGATCAATGCCCTGTTCTCCGTACCGCAGATCTCGGTCGACCTGGCGGCCCAGACCCCGGAGCAGCTCGCGACCCTGCGCTTCTGGCTCGGAGTCTTCCGCGGCCACGCGGGCGTACTCCAGCTCGGCGAGCTGACACCCACACGCCCCGACCTCGGCTACCCGCAGGTGCGCGCGAGCGACGGACACACCACGGTGGTTGCCCGCTACGCACCCCTGCCGGTAGCCCTCCCGGACGGAAGCGACGTGGACGTGGCCGACCGGGACGGGAACGCCGAAGGCACCCAGCCCCCCGGCCCCGGCGCCGACGGCAACCAGCCCCCCGAAAGTGACGCCGCCAACACCGGCGCGCGACGGCAGTGGACCCTGCTCGTAGCCAACGCGGACAGCGACCCCGTCGTACTCCTCACCGCCCGCCGCCCGGAAAGGGCCCTCGCCCGCGTCCAGGACTGCCGTGGTGAGATCCTGTCCGAGACCGTGCTCGACCTCGTCGCCGGAGTGAACCCGGTGACCGTGCCGACCGGTGGCCTGCTCACCCTGACCCGCGAGCACTGACGACCGGGGGCTGGGGGTGGTCACCGCCCCCAGCTCGCCGACCACCGCCCCAGAGGAACGATGACCGCTCGACAGGTGACCATCGAGGACGTCGCACGCACGGCCGGGGTCTCCCGCCAGACCGTCTCGAACGCCCTCAACGCCCCCCACCGGCTGCGCGACACGACCCTCGCCCGGGTCACCGCCGCGATCGAGGAGCTGGGATACCAGCCCGACCAGTCCGCCCGCAGCCTGCGCACCGGAACCCGCAAGGTCATCGGCTACCCCGCCCCCGCCGACAACCCGGCCGACCCCAACCCCCTGATGGGCGGCTTCCTCCAGGCGCTGGTCACGGCGGCGGACGCGGTCGGCCACCGCATCCTGCTGTTCCGCTGCGACCCCCGGCAGGGCGCCCAGGCGGTCGCCCGCTCCTTCAACGGACTGATCGCCGCCCGCCAGATCGACGGGTTCGTCCTCTCCGACGTCGTCCACGACGACCCGCGCGTCGACGTGCTCGCCGAGGCGGGCTTCCCGTTCGCCGTCTTCGGCCGTACCGCCCCCGGCCGGCCGCAGAACTGGGTGGACATCGACTCCGCCGCCGCCACCGCCGACCTCGTCGGCCGTCTCGTCGAGCAGGGGCACCGCAGGATCTGCTACGTGAACTCCGCGGCCTCGCTGCCCTGGCTCGCCGACCGTCGGGCGGGCTTCCTCCAGGCCGTGGCAGCGGCGCCCGACGGCGGCTTCGAGGTCAGCGTCCCCGACGACGAACCGACAGCCCTCGCCCGAGCGGTCCAGCGCCTGCTGGCGGGGCCCGACCGTCCCACCGCTCTGGTCTGCGCGGGCGACTGGCTCGCGCTGACCGCCTATCAGGCCGTCCGTTCGGCGGGCCTCGGCGTCGGCTCCGACATCGCCGTCACCGGCTTCAACGACCTCCCGCTCGGCACCCTCCTGCAACCGGCCCTGACCACCGTGCGGCTGCCCCTGGCGACCATCGCCGACGCGCTCGTCGACCGGCTCATCACCGCGGTCGAGAACCCGGCCGAAACCCCGGCGCAGGGCCTGCTCCTCCCGGCCGAAGCCGTCGTACGCGCGAGTACACCGGACATCCCCTAGGAGTGCCCGGAAAGTCCCGCTTTGCCCGCCTCGCAATTCGCTCCGCGAGGGCGGGCACCTGCGGGGATACGGTCGGCGGCATGGATGGTGAACGTCAGGGCTGGCTCCGCTGTCTGCTGGCCGGGGCCGTGTTCGTCGTATGCATGATCGGCACCACGTTGCCGACCCCGCTCTACCCCCTCTACCAGGAGAAGTTCGGGTTCTCCGAGCTGACCGTGACCGTCGTCTACGCGGTGTACGCCTTCGGGGTCATCGCCGTCCTGCTCCTCGCGGGCAATGCCTCGGACACCATCGGCAGACGGCCGACCCTGCTCTGGGGCCTGGGCTTCTCCGCCGCGAGCGCCGTCTGCTTCCTCTCGGCGGACGGCGTGGGCTGGCTCTACGGGGGACGGCTGCTCTCGGGCGTGTCGGTCGGCCTGTTCACCGGCGCCGCCACCGTGTACGTGTTGGAGCTCGCCCCGCGCGGCGGCGGGAGCCGGGCGACCTTCGTGGCGACGGCCGCCAACATGGGCGGCCTCGGATGCGGCCCCCTCCTCGCCGGACTGCTCGCGGAGTACGCTCCCGAGCCCCTGGTGCTCCCGTTCGCCGTCCATCTCGGCCTCGTACTCCTCTCCGCCGCGGTCCTGCTGCGCCTCCCCGAGACCGTCCGGGAGCGCCGGCCGATGACAGCCGTACGATCGCAGCTCCCCGCCCTGCCGGCCCAGGTGAGGAAGGTGTTCGTCCCGGCGGCCATCGCCTCCTTCGTGGGGTTCGCGCTCTTCGGGGTGTTCACCTCCGTCAGCCCCGCGTTCCTCGCCCGCTACCTCCACGTCGACAATCACGCGGTGAGCGGCCTGATCGTCGCCCTGGCCTTCTTCGCCTCCGTCGCGGGGCAACTGGCCGTCGGCCGCGTCGGCGTCGAGCGGTCGCTCTCCCTGGGCTGCGCGGTCCTCTTCGTCGGCCTCGCGTTCCTCGGGGGCGCGCTGTACACCGACCTCCTGGTGTTCGTCGTCCTCGCCGCCGCCATCGGCGGCGCGGGCCAGGGCCTGGCCTTCCGCGCGGCACTGAGCTCCGTCGCGGCGGCGGCTCCGGCGGACCGCCGCGCCGCGGTGATCTCGGCCCTGTTCGTGGTGGCGTACGCGGGCATCTCGATCCCGGTCATCGGAGTCGGCCTCCTGGCCGACCCCATGGGCCTGGAAGGCGCGGGCCTGGTCTTCATCGCCTGCATGCTGGCCCTGGTCGCCGCCGCGGCGACATACCTGCTCCGACAGCGCCCGACACCGGTGAAGAGCCGATGAGCCGGGGCTTGAAGTTGCCACTGCGGCAACTTCTACCGTCGCCACCAGGACCGGAACCTCCGGCCCGGTGGCGCTTTCGTGAGGGAGCCGGCTTCGCCCGGACGAAATCCCGTGTGTACCCCGCCGCCCGACGGGATCACGAGCTGCCGCCGTGCCGCGCCCGGGACGGCGGTCGTTCATTGCCACTGCTGGCCGTTGGTACGGGGCGCTTCGACGGCGGCTGCTCCTTCGAAGGCGAGCTGCTGCTGATTCAGCGATGGCGCACATTGGCGCCCCCAGGACGCAAGATGGCGCCATAGGGGTTGCGGTGGCGCCAATGTGGCGCCACTCTTGCTTCATGGACCTCACTCCGTATGTTGACCGTCTTCGTCATGAGCTGGGCGTGGCCGCCGAAGCGGGCGGGGACGAAGCCCGCGCCCTGGCCGATCGCCTCACCGGTCCGCTCGAATCGGCAGCCCGCCTGACACTGCTCAGCGCGCTGTCCGACGCGATGGGCGAGGTGACGCGGGACCTGGCGCCCGGCTCGGTCGACCTGCGGCTGCGCGGTCTCGACCCCGAGTTCGTGGTGACCGCACCGCCGGCGGCGGACTCCTTCGGGGCGGTCGCCGCCACCCAGGCCCCGGTACCCCAGGCGCTCCCGGCGACGGCCGTCGCGGAGGTCGAGGAGGGCGCCACCGCACGCATCAACTTCCGGCCGCCCGCCCAGCTCAAGCTCCGCGTCGAGGAGGCCGCGAGCCGCGAGGGCCTGTCGGTCAACGCCTGGCTGGTACGGGCCGTCGCCGCCGCACTGGAACCCGCGGCGGACCGCGGCCGACGCGGCCAGGCAGGCTCGGCGGTCGGGCAGGGCTTCACCGGCTGGGTCCGCTAGCCACCACCCGGAACCACTGCCGGGGCCGGCGCCCGCACCACCGGACACGCGCACAGCACGCACCACCAGGCACGCACACCCCGCACCACCGCACCCGCCCGCACCTCCACCCACCGCACGTACCTCCACTCACCCAAGGGACGGCAGAGTCATGCCCACTTTCGACACCCCCGAGCCCCTCTCCGCCACCGTAGAGATCGAGGTCGGGCGAATCCGGATCATCGCGGGCAAGCGCACCGACACCGTGGTCGAGGTGGCGCCGAGCGAGCCCGGCAACACCCATGACATGCAGGTCGCAGAAGAGACCAAGGTCAGCTGCGTGGGCGGCGAACTCGTCGTCAAGGGCCCGAAGAAGCGTTCACCGTTCGGCAAGTACGGCGTGATCGACGTGACCGTCGAGCTGCCCGCGGGCTCCGACGTCACCGGGAGCACGGGGATGGGCGACATCGTCGCCGAGGGACGCTTCGGCAACTGCCGCCTGAGGACCTCCACCGGGGACATCCGGCTGGAGGAGGCCGAGACCGTGCGGCTGAAGACGCCGCACGGCGACATCCAGGTGGACCTGGTGAAGGGCGTCGCCGACATCCAGGGCTCGGGCCGGGTACGGGCCGGCCGGATCGGCGGCGACGCGACCGTCAAGAACCTCAACGGCGAGACCATGATCGGGGAGACCGACGGCGAGCTGCGCGTGAACTCGTCCAACGGCTCCATCAGCGTCGTCCGCGCGGCGAACTCGGTCACCGCGAAGACGGCGAGCGGCTCCATCCGCCTCGACGAGGTGGTGCGGGGGCAGATCACCCTGGAGACCTCCGCGGGAGTCCTGGAGGTCGGCATCGCCGAGGGCACGGCGGCCTGGCTCGACGTGCGGTCCAAGGCGGGACGGGTCCGCAACGAACTGGGAGTGGCGCAGGGCCCGGGGGAGTCGGCCGAGACCGTCGAGGTCCGGGGCCGCACGAGCGTGGGCGACATCGTGATCCGCCGAGCCTGACCCTCGTAGAGCCCGAAAGTCCGAAAGTCCGAAAGTCCGAGCAGGACCGACGTACGACGGGCACGGGCGGGCCTCCGTCGCCCGCGCCGGTGGGACGGCGATCTCCACCGCCGTCCCCACCCTCCACCGTCACCAGCAGCACCCTCCACCGCCGCCGCGCCCCGCCGGCCCTCCACCGCCGACGGCGCCCCCTGCGAGCAGCCCGGTCCGCCTTCGCGGCGGCCGGGCAGGCGCCCTGGGCAGGCGCCACCGAAGCGCCATGCGGGAAAGCCTTCCCAGCCCCTCGGGCACACCTCTGACTGAATGGCGCCATGAGCGCGCCCGATGGCGCCAAGCGCGCCCCGCTCCGCCGCAGCAGACGCGATCCGCAGCCCCGATTCGGGGCCACGAGAGACGCACCCCGAGACATGCCGGTGCTCCGCCCGCCCGCGGATCCTGCGCAACCTCCACGCCGACCACCGGCGGCACGCACGCGTACCCCACTCGCACGCACGCGCACCTGGGGCCCGGAAAGCTCCCACCCCAGCCCCACCCCACCTCAGCCCAGAACCCCCGAACTTCCGAACCACCGAACAGAAGGGACCGCTCCCATGAATTCCGCGACCACAGCGGCCACCGCCACCCGCGCCGCCGCGATCTCCGCGCTCGGTCTGCGCAAGTCGTACGGCGACAAGGTGGTGCTCGACGGCATCGACCTCCGGATTCCCGAGGGCACGATCTTCGCGCTGCTCGGCCCGAACGGGGCGGGCAAGACCACCACGGTGGAGATTCTCTCCACGCTGATCAAGGCCGACTCGGGCGAGGCGCGGATCGTCGGTCACGACGTGACCTCCGCCGCCGCCGCGGTACGGCGCCAGATCGGCGTGACCGGACAGTTCGCCGCTGTCGACGGGCTGCTGACCGCCGAGGAGAACCTGCTCCTCATGGCCGACCTGCACCATCTGAGCCGCGCCGAGGGCCGGCGCCGTGCAGCCGAACTCCTGGACCGGTTCGAGCTGACGGAAGCGGCCCGCAAGAACGTCGCGACCTTCTCCGGAGGCATGCGCCGCAAGCTCGACCTGGCGATGACGCTGGTCGGCCGGCCGAGGATCATCTTCCTCGACGAGCCGACCACCGGCCTCGACCCACGCAGCCGTCGCGTGATGTGGGAACTCATCCGCGACCTGGTCACGGACCAGGGCGTGACCATCTTCCTCACCACGCAGTACCTCGATGAGGCCGACCACCTGGCCGACCACATCGCGGTGCTCGACCGCGGCAAGTTCGTGGCGGAGGGCACAGCGCAGGAGCTGAAGCGGCTGATCCCGGGCGGGCACGTCCGCGTCCAGTTCACCGACGAGGCGCACTTCGACACGGCGGCCTCGATCTTCGGCGTCGCCACCCGCGACGAGGAGTCGCTCACCCTGCAGATTCCCAGCGACGGCTCCCTCGCCAACCTCCGCTCGGTCATCGACGTGCTCGACACCACGGGCGTGCGGGCCGAATCGCTGACGGTGCACACCCCGGACCTCGACGACGTCTTCCTGGCCCTCACGGGCCGACAGAACGCCCCCGCCCTCCCCACCGTCCCGGCCCCCACCACCGAGTCCACCACCCAGAAGGAGTCGAACCGATGAGCACCGCCACCCTCGCCCCGGCCGCGCCCGCCGAGGACACCCGCTCGTACGCGCTGCGCGACTCCCTGACGATGCTGCGCCGCAACATCAAGCACATGCAGCGCTACCCGTCGATGACGATCTCGATCGTCATCATGCCGATCCTGATGCTCCTGCTGTTCGTGTACGTCTTCGGCGGCGCGATCGGCACCGGCATCGGAGCGGGCACCGACCGCGGCGACTACATCAACTACGTCGTACCCGGCATCATTCTGATGTCCGCGACCTCGGGGGCCGTGGCGACGGCCGTGTCCGTCTGCACCGACATGACGGAAGGCATCGTCAAGCGCTTCCGTACGATGTCGATCTCCCGGGGATCCATCCTCACCGGCCATGTCCTCGGCAGCGTCATCCAGGTCTTCGCGGTCCTCCTCCTGGTCACCGGAGTCTCGCTCGCCATCGGATTCCGGCCCGACGCGTCGGCGACCGAGTGGGTGGCGGCCCTGGCGCTGCTCCTCTTCCTCGCCTTCGGCATGGCCTGGCTCTCCGCCGCGATGGGCATGGGTGCCAAGACCGTCGAGGCCGCGAGCAACGCCCCGCTGCCGCTGACCTTCCTGCCCTTCCTCGGCAGCGCCGTCGTCACCCCCGAATCGATGCCGACCGCTCTGCGCTGGTTCGCCGAGTACCAGCCCTTCACCCCGATCAACGAGACCCTGCGAGGCCTGCTCCTCGGCACGGAGATCGGCAACGCCGGCTGGATCGCCATGGCCTGGTGCACGGGCATCGCCCTGCTCGGCTACTTCTGGGCGCGCGCCGCCTTCAACCGCGAGGTCACGGTCTGACCCGGGGACGGACGAACGGACGAACACGGCGCAGGGGCGGCCCCCGGAACCACCGGGAGCCGCCCCTGCGCCGTCTGCACCACCGTCAGGCAGTCCCGCGCCCGTGCTGCTGCTCCTCCTCGGAGGAACGCCCGCCCTGTCTGTTCCACGGCACGGTGTTGGCGATCACGTCCCCCACGGCGCCGACGACGTGAAAGGTGATCCAGCCGACACCCTTCAGTACGCGTACGACAGCGGAACCAGCGATGTCTTCCATCTTCCGACCCTTTCGCGTCCGCCCCCGTGGCGTACTTCGATCATGAAGACGCCCCGATCTCCCCCGGGGTTGCTCGCCGCACGACGCACGCGTCCGGACCATCTGGGGCACTCAGGCGCGGCAGCGCAGCGTCTCCAGCGGCAGGCTCGCGAGAACGTCCGCCCAGAAGTCCTCGCCCACCTCACGGACGCCGGCGTCGGACACCTGGAGCGGAATCCACTCCACGTCACTGAACCCGGCGGCCCGCAGGGAATCCTCGCTGGGCCTCGCGGCGCGGGGCCATGCCGACGATGCTGAATCGGCTGGGGTTCGAGGACGGTGGTGATACGCACCCGCGGACCGGTCTCGGTCTCCTCCCCGGTCGGCTCGCAGAGGAACCCGTACTCGTGCTCCGCGTACGGACGACGGCTGTACTGGCGAATGGCACGAAGAACACGCCCGGGCAGGGCCCGCATCGCCCAAAGGCGCTCGTACGCGCAGCAGGCCGGCCGACGAGGAACGGCACCCTCACAGAAGCAGGGGGAAACTCACTACGATCTTCCCGCCCACAAATGAAAGACTCAGGACCGTGGATGCGACAACGCGGTTCCGTCAGGCGGTAATCGAATGGGCGGCAGGCGGTACGAGGGCTCCGGAAGCCGCCGTGGCCGCACGAGAACTGACCGCCGAAGCGGGCCTTCGTACGGCCGTGCTGGTGGAAGGAGTCAGCGACCAGGTCGCCTTCGAAGCCCTGGCCGCACGGCACGGCCGCGCGCTCGACATGGAGGGGATCGCCGTCATCCCGCTCGGAGGCGTGACGAACATCGGCAGATTCCTGAACCTGCTCGGACCGCAGGGGCTCGGCATGGGACTGGCCGGCCTGTGCGACGCGGGAGAGGAAAGCCACTTCTCACGAGCCCTGGAACGAACGGGCCTCGGCCACGACCTCACGCGCGCCGAAATGGAACCGCTCGGCTTCTACGTCTGCGTCGCCGACCTGGAGGAGGAACTGATCCGCTCCCTCGGCGCCGCCCGCGTACAACAGGTGGTCGAAGCCCAGGGCGATCTACGGGCCTGGGGCATCTTCCAGAAACAACCGGCCCAGCGGGAACGAACCGTCGAACGACAACTACGGCGCTTCATGGGCACGATCAGCGGCCGAAAGAGCCAGTACGCACGATCCCTCATCGAGGACCTCGACCTCGAAGAGGTCCCACGCCCACTGGACCGCCTTCTCGCCCACCTGGACGGCTGAGAAGCGCGGCCGACCGAGTCCGCCCGGAGCGCCGGCGCATTCCACATGAGGTGTACGAGGATGCCAAGGCGGCTTGGCCTAGGCTGAGCAGATGTCCGAATCCGGAGTACCCCCGAGCAGCACGGGCAGTGAAGAGCCCGGTGATGATGTGGAGTTGCCGACGACCCTCCACATCGCGGGGCTTGAGCTGAGCCGTACGGAGAGCCCCCCGTCGCTGGCCTGCTGGACCGGCTACCTGCCGAGGCGGGCAGGCACGGACCCGGCCGGAATGAGCGTGGTGACCGAGCCGGCCGCCCCGCCGGAAGAGTCCGTCCTCCGGCTCGCTCACGACATGGTGAGCCGTTTCGACGCCTTCGTGGACCAGGCCCTGGAGTACTGCCGTATCCGACTCCGGGAGCCACAGTTCGAACTCGCAGCCGAGGAACTGGCCTGGCTGGACCTTCCAGAGCTCCCCTTGGCACTTCCTGAAGCAACGGTATGGGCCGACCAGACCTGGGCGATCCGCTTCGCCGAAAGCCGGTTCGACCTGGCGGACCCCTACGGACTCCTGGTGACCTTCAACGGAACCCAGCCCGTCGACGTCCAGGGCCTCGACGACGAGGAGGAATGAGCCGCGAAAGAATCCTCCGGACTCCGGCCTACGGCGGCTGCCCACGAAACGGTCCGCCCGCCAAGATCGCCCGGCAGAACGACACCACCGGGAGTTCCCCGATCACGTACGCCCTCTCCGACCCCCTGCCGCGCCGGGCGGCCAGCGGCTACCGTGGACGCATGGCACGAGAAATCCGCATCGAGATCAGCGACGAGGCGTACGAGGCTCTGGAGCGCGCCGCAGCGGAGAAGCACGTGCCCGCCGAGGACTACGCGGGCCGGGTGCTGGACGCCGATCTGACCCGCACCCGGTTCGTCGAAGGCGCCCGTACCTTCGTCACCCAGCACGGCCAGGCCTTCGCCAAGCGGTACGGCCGCCCCGCCGACGCCGACGCCGCCTGATCCCGGCCGTAGCGTGCTGCTCCAGATAGATCTGTCCTGGCTGCTCGACATCGCCCAGCAGGAGATCCCCAGCGACCCGGAGATCTCCGACTGGGGAGCACTCGAAGCCGCCCGCGCCCGCCACGCCTTCCGCGTGATGGACATCCCCGTGTACGAACACCCCCACCACCGCGCGGCGGCGCTCCTGGAGCAGTTCGTACGCGTCCCGGCCCTGGAGCACTCGAACGAGCTGTACGGCGTGGTCGTAGCCGCGGCCTACCTCCATGCCTGCGGGCAACCGGTCAGCGTCACGTCCGACGAGGCCATCGACCTGGTCGAGCGGGTGGCGGAAGGCCGGGTCGACGTCCGGCAGGTGGCGGCGATCCTCAAGGAGTGGACCCGCTGACGAACGGCGGCGACACCTGACGGAACGGACGTGTTCCTCAGAACCGGGCCGGCTTGCGGCGGACGTGCAGATGACCCTCGGTCGGAAACGTGGGCGGCTGGGCAGGCAGAACGGCTTCGAACCCGAAGCCGCACCTCTCGGCCACCCGGCAGGAGGCGTGGTTGCCCACCGCATGGAACAGATCCAGCCGCACCACCGGCACGGGAAGCTCCTTGGCGAAGACCCACTCCACGGCCGCTTCCAGAGCCCGGGAGGCAAGCCCCCGTCCCCGGACCTCGGCGGCTGCCCAGTAGCCCACCTCGGCGGAGCCCTCCTCCCGAAGCCTCACGGACACATGGCCGACGGCCGCACCGAACCCTCCACCGCCGTCCTCCAGCACGGCGAAACCGAACCGGGATCCGTCGGCCCACCCCTGCCGCTGGCCATCGATCCAACGACGAGCGTCAACTTCGCCACTGACCTGGGTCGTCAGCCAACGACGCAGGTCGGAATCCCGATGAGCGGCCACAAGAGCGCCGACGTCATCGACATCCCAGGGCCGCAGTACCAGGGCGGGCAGGACGCCGGTCGCCCCCACGGACAGTCGGACACTCACACGGTTCTCCGATCAACTCGACTCCGGATCAACAACCTAACCGCCTGGCCACACAGGAGGCCCGTGTTGTCACGGACTCCCTCGGCGCCCCGGCGACCACGGCCGACGAACCGGATGGCGCAGGCCTCCGCGGGGCAGAAGTACGGACAACGGCAGAACGAAGCGAAGAGGACAGCCGCAGAACCGAGCGAGGGCTTCCGGACGCCGAGGCCGACGCCCGAGACCGCCCACGGGGTCGGTCTCGCAGAGAGGGACGAGGATGCGCCGCTTCGAGGCAGGAGAGTCGATCGCACGAAGGGACGTGCACCGCCAAGGCAAGGTATGGCGCGAGCACGCGCTGCGCGTGATCTCCGACACCGGCGAAGCACTGGTGACCGCCTGCGCTCCGGGCACGCAGGTCCGCTGGGCCGACCTGTATGCGAAAGCGCGACACGCCGGGGACGACCCCGTCGTACGGCAGACGGCGATCGACGCGCTCGCGATGGGTCGCTGGGACCTCGCGGACGCGGTGTGGCAGGACACCGTCCTGCTGCTGTGGACGCCCCCGAGCGCCTGGTTCAGCATCAACGCCTTCTACCTCCCCGACGGTATAGGAGGGCAGCGGCTGCGGAACTGGTACGTCAACTTCGAGCGCCCCACCACCAGGACGGCAGCGGGGTACGACACCTTCGACCTGGCGGTCGACCTCGTCATCACCCCCGACCTCACCGACTGGCGATGGAAGGACGAAGACGAGTACGCCCACCTGCGTCACCTCGGCGTCATCACCGCCACCGAGCACCGGGCCGTCGAATCCGCCCGCGCCCAGGCACTCACGATGCTCACCGACAGGACGGGCCCGTTCGCGACGGCGGAGGCATGGGCGACATGGCGCTGGTCCCCGGACTGGGCGCTGCCGGAGCTGTGACGGGTGTATCTGGAAAGCCCCGCCTGGCCACCCGATCGGCCCTTGCCGCCACACGTCCCGCAGCCGTCCCCGGCAGGCTCTGAGTCCGACGTACGCCCCGGAGTGCGTCAGCCCCGCAACCCCGCCTCCGGCGGACACCTCGCCTGGAGGCCGGCAGCGACTCCAGCCGCTGCCGTCCTCAGCCGTTCACCGCAGTTCCCGCGCAGCCGTATTCGGGCCGTCAGTCACTCAGCCACGGGGTACGCACGGGGCGCAGCACGCCGGTGCGGGTTCGACGCAGATGGTGACGGAGTCGGTGTTGTCGGCCGGGTCGGGGTCCTTCTCGACGGCGGTGACGGTGGCCGTGTTGGTGAGACGGGCGGCCTTGGTGGCCTTCGCCCGCAGGGTGAGCGTGGCGCGGGCGCCGACGGCCAGTTCACCGACGGACCACTGTCCGGTCTCGGGTACGTAGGAGCCGGTGTCGGTGTCGGCGGACAGGAAGGCGAGTCCGTTCGGGAGGCGGTCGGCGACGGTGACACCGGTCGCGGGGCTGGGGCCGGCGTTGTGGACGGTCAGACGGTACGTCACGGTCTGTCCGACCGTCACGGTGGTCGCGTCGGCTGCCTTGGTCACGTCGAGATCGGCGGCCGGCCTGACCTGGGTCACGGCTTCGTCGGACGTGGAGGTCAGTGGTTCGGGGGTGGAACCGAGCCGGTTCTCGTACGTGGCGACGGCGGTGTTGGTCACCCGGGTGCCCGCCGTCTGCAGACCGAGGGTGACCCGGTACTCGACGGTGGTGCCCTCGGGCAGGGCGGCGGTGTTGGCCAGACTGCCGCCCTGGGAGGCGGAGGCTCCGGTGCCGAGCCGGAAGACCACGGTGTTGGCCGCGGGATCGTACGCGGCCTGGTCGTCGCCCGCCTGATCGGTCTTGACACCCGCGTTGGGGCCGTCGATGACCCGCAGGGAACCGGGCACGTACGTCGTCCCTGGCGGCAGGACGTCGGTGAGAGTGAGCCGCTCGGCGGCTCCGCCTCCCTCGTTCCTGGCGGTGATCCGGTAGGTGACGACATCGCCGACGTCCAGCGGACCCGCCGGTACGGCGGCCTTGGTGAGCACCACATACGGGGCGGTGCCGAAGAAGATGCCGTCGAGGAAGTTGCCGATGCCACGGTTGCCGCCGGCCGCCGAGACGGACCGGAAGGCGAAGCGGGTGGTGGTCTGCCCGGCCGGGACGGTGTAGGTGCCGGTGTAGTACCCCCATGCGGTGTTGCCGTCGGTGAAGGAGCGCTGCTCGACCACGCCGCCCGGGGCACCGATGTCCAGGGCCATGGTGTCCTGCCCTTGCCGGCCGCGGTGGTAGAGCCGCCAGTACAGCTTGGTACCGGGGGTGGTCGGCAGATCCTGGTAGAGGGTGGAGACCTGGTTGGCGTTGAGCTCGGCGAACTGCTCGCCCTCCGCCGAGGGGACGCCGTTGAAGCCGGAGTGCCACACCTCGACCATGTGGTCGGTGGCGGTGGTGAGCCAGCCCGGGACGTGCCGCGGGGCCTGGGTCTGGGAGGCGTCCGGCAGGAAGGCCATGTCGGTGACGGACGGCTGCTCGAAACTTCCGTTGACGAGGGCGACCCGGAGCGGAACGGAAGGAGGTGTGCTCATGGTGACGTCTCCGATCGGTCGACGGTACGCGATGGACCCCACCAGCCTCGGACGCGGGGCAAGGGGCAGGAACGCTCGGTAGCTCAGCGGACCCGCAGCACCGGGTACAGCCGGGTCAGAGGGGTCCCGGCCACCACCGACCGGCGGGTTTACCCGCACGAACACCGCGAGTTACGGCGCGACCGCCCTCGGCGGCCCACTTCCGGAGACCCCGCCGACCACCCGTGAAACACCGCCCACGCGCACACCTCCTGCCCTGACCGGATGACACTGCCCTCTGGCGTCCACACGCCACCCGAACGAACGAATCAAAGGGTGCCGAGTTGACGCACAGCTCGGCCCTGAGCTGGACCGTCTCCTGACGAACGGAGAGTGCGCTGGATGCACGCCGAGTATCAGCTGAGGTCGCCTGGGCGGCTCAGGAAGTCACCTCAGATTGAGCGACGGCCAGTCGGGGCTGTGGGAGAAGCCGAGCCCATGTGAAGGAGCTGCGTCCGATTACACGCTGTTGTGCGGTAAAAGAGCAGGTCAGAGGAGTGATTCTCTGGTTGAACGAAATTCCGGGACGGATGATAGTGACGGTCGCAGCCGAGTTCTTCCGGCTAGCTGTACCAGGGGCGGGGACTCTTGAACGACAACACTGACCATGCGCGTGACGACATACCAGGGCGGGTCGACGCGCTTGTCGCCGCCGGCCGGCCGGCCGAGGCGCGGGCCAGTGTGCGGGGGTGCGCTTGACGCGGACGGGCCCGACGCTGGCGTGCTGGGCTGTGAGATGGCGTGGAGCTACGAGATGCCTCTGGAGCCCGTCCCCAGCGAGCCCGCCGTTCCTAGCGAGCCTGCTGTGGCCGGCGTGCTCGCCTGGTCGGCCGCAGCCCGACTGATACCCGACGAGGGAACAATCCGGCCGATCCTCGCGGAGCCGGCTCTGTTCGCGGAAGTACTCTCCGTAGCCCTCCTGGCAGCCCTGGGGCTGCCAGGAGTAACCCAGGGCCTGTCTTTAAGGGTCTGCCGATCATCAAGGTGTTGCTTCCAGAGCTGGGGCTCGTTGGTGTCGTATGCGCATCCCGGACGAGACTCGTGATCAACTTGCCGTGAAGTTCGCGGTGTTGTTCCCACACCTGGACGAACGACAGCGGCGGCTGCTGATGGCCGCGGAGGCCCGAGGACTGGGCCATGGCGGCATTCGGGCCGTGGCCCGGGCGGCCGGGGTGAGCGGGACGACGGTTCGCAAGGGCATGTCCGACCTGGAGACAGGCCAGTTCCTGGCCGGGCGGGTGCGGCGGCCGGGCGGCGGACGCAAACGCGTCGCGGACCTCGACCCTGGACTGCGGGGTGCCCTGCTGAGCCTGGTCGAGCCGGACGAACGTGGTGATCCGATGTCGCCGTTGCGGTGGACGACGAAGTCGACCCGCACGCTGGCGGCCGAGCTGACCCGTCAGGGTCACCGGGTCGGTGCGGACACCGTTGCCGGTCTGCTGCGGCAGGAGGGGTTCCGGCTGCAGGCCAATGCCAAGACGCTCGAGGGCAGCCAGCATGCCGACCGGGATGCCCAGTTCCGGTATCTCAGCGAGCAGGCACGTGATCACCAGGATGCCGGCCAGCCGGTGATCAGCGTGGACACCAAGAAGAAAGAGCTGGTCGGCGACTTCCACAACCATGGCCGTTCCTGGCGGCCCACAGGCGATCCGGTGCCGGTCCGCGTCCACGACTTCGCCGATCCGCTGCTGGGCAAGGCCATCCCTTATGGCGTCTACGACCTGGCGGCCAACACCGGCTGGGTCAATGTCGGCACCGACCACGACACCGCCGCGTTCGCGGTGGAGTCGATCCGACGCTGGTGGAACGGTCAGGGCCGGGCCGACTACCCGCAAGCTTCCCGGCTGCTGATCACCGCCGATGCGGGCGGGTCCAACGGCTATCGCACCCGGGCCTGGAAACTCCACCTCGCCCGCCTGGCCGCGGAAACCGGGCTGGTCATCACGGTCTGCCACCTGCCGCCGGGCACGTCGAAGTGGAACAAGATCGAGCACCGGCTCTTCTCCCACATCACGATGAACTGGCGCGGTCGCCCGCTGACCAGCCACGAAGTCATCCTCGAGTCGATCGCCGCGACCACCACCCGCACCGGACTGCGGGTGAAGGCCGAGCTGGACACCAACACCTACCCCACCGGCGTCGGTGTCGGCGACGCGGAGATGGCGGCCCTGCCGCTGACCCGGCACACCTTCCACGGCGAGTGGAACTATGCCCTGCACCCCCAGCCGAGCCTGGCCGTCCCGGCAGCCCGCAACGGCCGGCCACCGACACCGCCGTGGCACTCGGCGCTGCTGTCCGACCCCGAACTGACGGGCCTGACTCCACACCAGTTGCAGAACCTCATCCACACCCTGGCCGTGGAAGGCGACAGCCGCCGCGGACGCCCACCCCGCCTCACCTTCGCCGACCAGGTCCTGGCCACCGTGCTCCACCTGCGCGTCAACCTGGCCGCGGAACCTCTTGCCGTTCTGTTCAACAGCAGCCGCACCGCAATGCACCGCACCCTGCTGAAGATCAGGAAACTGCTTGAAGCACAGGGCGTCATCATCTCGCCGGCCATCATCCCACCGACCGCCCTGACAGCCCTTCGAGCCCGAGTGGCCGCCCAAAGCAACAGCCCCAACAGCAAGATCAAAGCGGCAGGTTAATGATCGGCAGACCCTTTAAGGGCTGTCCCGTAAATGCTCTCCGAGCCGCCGCGGGGAGTGGGCCGCCGTGCGGCCCGCTTGCCTACCCGACGAGGGCGAGGTTGTGCATCCGTGCGATGCCGAGCATGGCGCGATGGACGCCGTCGCCTTTGAGGCGGCAGCCGCGGAGGATCTTCCAGGTCTTCATGCGGGCGAAGACGTGCTCGACGCGGGCCCGGACCTGCTTGTGGGACATATTGTGTTCCTCTTTCCAGTCCGGGAGTTCGGTCTGGCCGCGTTCGCGGCGGTGGGGGATGACGAGCCCGGTGCCCGGATAGCTGCCGTCGGCGATCGTGAGCGTCCTGCCCACAACGGATTTGGCGCCGGATTCCTCCCATGCCTTGCAGTCGTTGCGGTTCCCGGCGAGCGGCCGGCCGACCACGACGACCAGGCGGGTGTCGGCGTCGATGACGACCTGGTGGTTGGTGGAGTACCGGTAGTTCTTTGACCGCTCGGCCACGGTGTGGTCGCGGGTGGGGACCAGAGTGCCGTCCACGATGAGCACGGCGTCCTTGGCGAACCGCTCGGGGCTGGAGCGCGAGCATCGGCCCGAGGCGGTCGATGATCCGGTCCGCCGCCGACTTCGACACCCCGAACAGCGGGGCAAGCTGCCGCATCGTGAGGTTCGTTCGCCAGTACGCAGCAACCAGCAATGCCCGGTCCTCCAGTGGAAGGCTCCACGGCCCGCCCTTGCGGACCAAGTCCGCACCTCGGCGCCGCAGAACCGTCACCAGCTTCCCGAAGGCACGCGGGCTCAGCCCGGAGAACGGGGCTATCCAGACACCTCAGGCGTCAAACTCGTCAAGTTGGAGAGTTCGTTGTTCGAGCGCGTGTCGGTAGCATCATGAACATATCCGATATGTGCATCGGTCTCAGCGAGGCCGAGCAGCGGAGGAACTGGTGGTGGACCGGTTTCCTGACGCTGGTCTTTGCCGGTGGGGCTGTAGCGGTGGGCCTGGCCGAGCTGACATCAGACCGATGGTGGTGGGTCGGTGGCTTCGGTGTTGCGTGGTTGGCCTCGGTCTTCTACGTGATCAACCGTGGATACGGTCGGACGCGCTTGACTGCGGATGGAATGGAGTTCCGCAGCTTCGTGAGCCGGCGCTCGGTTCTCTGGAGCGAGATCACCCGAATCGAGAAGCGACGGCACCTCACGCGTAGTGGGTCCTGGTGGGACTTGCAGGTCGTACGGGTCCGTGGGCGTTCGCTCGCGATTCCCGGGGCTTTCACCAACCGGATGTGGGATGCCGAGTTCGAGCGGAAGTTGTCCGTCATCCATGAGCGTTGGTCGCGCGCGATCGGCGGCTGACGGCACTCATGCCGCGAGAACCTCGGTGGCCGTGGGGAACGCGACGGCTTCGTCGAAGCGGGTCCCGTGTTGGAGGCAGCGGTAGAGCGGTCCGATCATGCGGTTGAACAGGTTGCGCTGGGCTGATGCGTGCCAGTCTCCGTGGTCGCGGCGGCGTCGGTAGTGGGCTTTGGCGCCGGGTGAGGCGGTGATTGAGGAGAAGGCCCAGAGGTAGCCGGCGTGGTTGAGGCGGTCGTTCTTGACCCAGCGGCGGGTGATGGATGTTTTCTTGCCGGAGGCTCTGGTGATGGGTGACGAGCCGGCGTATGCCTTGAGGCCGCAGGCGTCAGCGAAACGGTTGCGGTCGTCTCCGATCTCGGCGAGCAGCCGGGCGCCGAGCTGGGTGCCGAGGCCGGGGAAGCTGAGGATGCTCTCAGCGTCCGGGTGCTGGGGGAACGCTTCCTCCACTGCCTCGGCGAGCTGGTCGGCGGCGGTGCAGGCGGCCTCCAGCTGGACAAGGAGGGCCAACATCTGCTTGCCAAGAGCGTCCTCGACCAGCGCGGGCTGGTGGGCCCACTCGGATCGGAAGACCTCGCGGAGGCGGTCAGCTTCCGCCTCGATTCCGCGCTGACGGCCAGCCCTCTTGAGGGCGGCCTGGAGTTGGGTCCGAGTGAGTCGGGCGGCGCGGGTGGGCGTCGGGGCTGCCCGCATCAGTTCCCGGATCTCGGGCCGGCACAGACCGTTCTTCCAGGCATCGGCCGCCGCCAGAACGGCGGGGTAATACTCGCGCAGCAGGGAGCGGAGCTGGTTGGCGAGCTGCTGGCGGTTCCAGGTGGCGTCCTGCTGGGCGCGGGCCAGGACGGCGACGGCTCGGGCGAGGTCGGAGTCGTCGGGCAGGGGCCGGTGGGCGTGCATGTCGGTGCGGAGGATGTTGGCCAGGACCAGGGCGTCGCCGGGGTCGGATTTCTTGCGGGAGACGGAGTAGCGGTCGCGGTAGCGGGCGGCGGCCACCGGGTTGATCGCGAACACTGGCCGGCTGCCCGTCCGCAGCACGGCGACGAGTAGTCCGCGGGAAGTCTCGATGGCGACCGGGATCGGGTTCTCGCTGGTGTCGCCGTACTCGGCGAGCAGGTCGAGGAGGATCTTGTAGCCGGTGGCGTCGTCGGTGATGTGGCGCTTGGCGAGGAGCTGGCCGGTCTCGTCGACGAGGGCGACGTCGTGTGTCTTCTCTGCCCAGTCGATGCCGCAGTAGATCAAGGTTCCCTCCCGGTACTGCTGTGTGTTTGTGCTGGTCACGAGCTCGTGCGGAACCACGTAGCGACCTAATCCCAGGACTCGGCCAACCGGCCGGTCCGCCACCTCAGTAGCTGTTCGTGGCCCAGCTCACCCCACGGGCCTCGGTCTGCGTTGGAGCTCAAGCGGCTCGGGCATGTCGAGAGGTCGCCGTGCGGCGGGCTCGCACCCAGCACCAACGAGTGCTCAGGCAGGTGGTGTTGACGATGGTGGCGATCGCGAGGGAGCCGGGCACCGCCGCTCTGGATAGAGGAATCAAGCGCCCGGACGGCTCAAGGCGTCAGCCCGGCGCCCACGTGACCGCCACCGCGACCATCGTTCAGTGCTCGAACAGCCAGTTGAGGGACTCCCTCGCGGCTGTCGCTATCACCGGAATAGGACGGCTCCGACGCCGTGGTCACACCAGCCGCACCAAGATCGTTCCATGGGGTGACTGGCGACCGTCCCGCCTCTCAGCTGCCGCTCAGCGGAGACGCCCACGTGGGGTCGTGTCGAGATCTCCTCGTGAGGTGGGCCAGCAGATGCTCCGCCGTGATGGAGGCGGTGTCTTGCGGCGCGCCGGCTACGGCCAGGGCGGCCGTAAGCCTCGCCGATGCTGTTTCCGGCACGTCCGGGTCGGTGAGGAGGGGAAGTAGCAGCAGGAAGCGGATGGCCGTGTCCTGGACGCCTTCGGCCGCAAAGGACGGGCTGTCGGCGATCCGGATCAGTTCGCGCCATGTCAGCCCAGTGCCGGAGAAGTCTCCGTCCCAGCTGGCGATCTGCTCGACGTAGCTTCTGCCTGGATGGGTGAGGAGGTAGTCGGTGCCGTAGTCGCCATCCAGGTTGCGGTAGATCACCACGGCTCCGGGGCCGTCTTCTGCCGGCACCCTGAACACCGGCCAGCGTTCAGGATCGAAGAGAACCTCGGACAGGGCATCGACATCGGCGCCATCCTCACCAAACCACTCCGGAACCGGCCGCTCAGCACACCCCCCGTCGCTACACATCGCCAGAAGGTAGTTCGACCAGAAGCCCGGGTGGACCAGCAGTGACTCGCCTGCCACCAACGGGCCGACGTCATATCCCTTGATCAGCACCCCGCGATCCTGTCACCAGCCACCGACACGGTCCGATCCGGGATCGACAAGGCAGCACCGCCCAGTTACGGGACAGGCCCTTAGCTTGCCGTTTAATGTCTGCCGTCGAACGGGGCTCGAACTTGTCCGGGTTTCCCCAGTTCACGGGATGTACGCGCGGCCGGAGCCTGATCCTGTGGGGAAGGGTTGCTGCGGCGCGGAGGCCGGGATCGTGGAACTGGTCAAGCACGAAGTTCGACAAGACGCGTTCGTGGCGGTGACAGGGTTCCGGTCGGAGCTGTACAAGTGCCTTGTATCCCGGAGCGACGCCCTGTTCGAGCTTTGCGACGCCTTGCTCTGTACCGAAGGACCGGTCCGCACGCTCGTGGACCTGGCTCTCGCCCCCGAGCATCGACGCGGGCACGGTGCCCTGTATCTCGGACTCAACCAAGGCCGGATGGACGTCGCCCGGCTGCGCCGGACTCTGGCCGGCGTGCCGCTGCCCCGGGCCCGTGACGGCCGGTTGGTGCTGGCGGTGGACGTCTCCCCGTGGCTGCGGCCGGACGCGGACACCTGCTCGGACCGCTCGTTCTGCCACACCTTCGGCCGCGGTCTGGGCAAGCACCAGATGGTGCCCGGCTGGCCGTACTCGATCGTCGCCGCGCTGGAGACCGGCCGGACCTCGTGGACCGCGCTGTTGGACGCGATCCGGCTGGAGCCCGGCGCGGACCTGGCCGCGGTCACCGCCGACCAGGTCCGTGAGGTCATCGAACGCCTCGTGGCAGCCAGCCAGTGGCAGGCCGGTGACCCGGACGTCTTGGTCGTGCTGGACGCCGGCTATGACGCTCCCCGCATCGCCCACCTCCTGGCTGACCTGCCGGTCGAAGTGCTGGGGCGGCTCCGGTCGGACCGGGTGATGCGCAAGTCGGTCCCTGTGCCGTGGATCTGCCCGCCCTGCGGCGGGCGCCCGCCCAAGCACGGCGGCGAGTTCGTGTTCGGGCGGCCCGACACCTGGGGCGAGGTGGCGGTGGTGACCGCGACCGATACCGACAGGTACGGCACAGCGACCGCCCAGGCGTGGGACCGGCTGCATCCCCGGCTGACCCGGCGGGCGGCGTGGCTCGATCACGAGGGCCCCTTGCCGATCATCGAAGGCACGGTGATCCGGTTGACGGTCGCGAAACTGCCCAGCGGTGGGGTGAACAAGCCCGTGTGGCTGTGGTGGTCCCGGACCGGTGCCCGCCCCGAGGACGTGGATCGATGCTGGCAGGCATTCCTGCGACGGTTCGACGTGGAGCACACCTTCCGCTTCCTGAAGCAGACTCTCGGGTGGACTCGACCCAGGCTCCGGGACTCCGGCGCGGCCGACCGCTGGACCTGGCTCGTCCTGGCCGCACACGCCCAACTTCGCCTCGCCCGACCCCTCGCACGGGACCTGCGCCGGCCATGGGAACGACCAGCGGAACCGAACAGACTCACCCCTGCCCGGGTCCGCCGGGGGTTCAGGAACCTCCACGCGAAGACGGGCACGCCAGCCGGTGCACCGAAACCGACACGGCCCGGCCCCGGCCGCCCGCCCGGCTCGAAGAACAGGCGGCCCGCCACCCGCTACGACGTCGGTCGGGTCCTCGCCACCGGCGAGTCCTATACCCGACCCGCACACCACAAGAAGGGGACGAAGCCCCGGCGAACAGGATGAACAGCGAGAACGGCAGACTAGGGCCCATGGACTCAGGACTTGCCGCACTGCTGGGCGCCGCCGTCGGCTCCGCCACCACACTCGGGGCCGCAATCGTCAACGGCCGTGCTCAGGCACGGTCCCAGCACGCGCAATGGAGTCGCCAGCATCGCCGCGACGCATACGCCGGCTACCTCAGCGCTCTCCACGACCGTGACATTGCCATGGACGCCGTCCTTGACGCCCTGCGTTCAGACCAACCCGACCCGCCGGACATCGACGAGAAGATAAGCCGCTTCATCACCCTGGCCCGAGAGGTCCACCGCGCCTGCGAAATCGTCATCCTCGAAGGGCCGGCACTTCTCGCGGAAGTCGCGGAACGCGTCACCGTCGCCTCCGGCAACCTCTCACACATCATGCGACGGATGGCCGAGAACGCCCACGCGGGAAACACCACCCACAAGGCCGAAGACCTCGACCTTGCCGCCGAACGAGAGCGGAACCTCTACGAAGCCGTCAAGGAATTCCGCCTCGCGGCCCGCAGCACCATCGGCAAAACCAACTGATCCAGGGATTCCGAGCCCCGGCCCCCAGACCGTCGGGAGATTGAGGCGTTGTTCAGCCTGAAACGTTAAACGTCAAGCTTAGCTCGCCCGCGACGTGTGCCACGGCAAGCGCGGCACCATCCACCAGGCATACCGCGACGGG